>JAKRWE010000173.1 GCA_024712425.1 Chromatiales bacterium | reverse complement strand
CCGGCTGATCCACCATTCACACATCTTCATGCTGGGAGGTGAGAGCTATCGACTGAAGCACAAACGCGAGAGCTGATTTTTTGTCGCCCCGGGCGGGTCAATTTTATTGGCCGAAAGGGGGTCAAAATTATTGGCCATTGACATCCACGTCGCTGACGATACCGAGATGCTCGGACATCAGGGTCTCGCGGATCTTTTCCATGGCCTGATCGAAGGGGAGAGGGAGAGTTAGGTTAAACTCGTACATTGAAAATTGCTCCGTGGGTACAAATATAAGTAATACTTTGGTATTATAAGTAAAATTTTTGGTTTATGAACAAGGATCCGACTGGGGTTGTCTGTAATCCCGTTCCGATCCGGGAGTTGCCAGTGAAAAGCGCGATCAAGACACGATTACTCGCCATGGGAACGGTATATGCCGCCATCGCCAGTCCGTTAGCCGCAGCCCAGGGGCAGGGGCCAAATGGCTATGGCTACCCGGCGGAGGGCTATGGCCAGTCATATTACAGCCAGACCCCTTATGCGGGCCAACAGCCGGCCTATGGTTATCAGCAGCCGGTTTATCCGCAGGATCAACAGGGCTACGACTACTATGGCGGCCAGCAAGGCTATGCCCAGCCCGATTACGGTTATGGGCAGGCACCCTACGCCGCTCCCGGCTACGCCACGGACCCGAATGCCTATTACGGCTACGCACAGCAGCCGGGCTATTCCTATTCGCCGTTGCCACCCTACCAGGGAATGCCCTATGGCGGCTTTCCCGGATCCAATACCTTCTCCAACGCGCCGTGGAACAATATGAAAGGACCGGACATCTTCGGCGAAAAGAGTCCCTTCCAGGATCCCCTGCAACACGAGGGCAACTGGGCCAAGAACGGTTTCCGTCCCTGGCGGTCCGGGCCGTTTGCGCATGAAAAATGGCGTGACCACCCGGCGACCAAGATGCCATGGGGCAATTTCCCCGGCTGGGGTGATGGCTTCTTCGGCGGCTTCGGGCCGGATACCTGGGAAGGGGCCACCCCGTGGGGTAACGATGTGCCTTTCAAGTGGGTCGACCCGACCGACCCGGAAGAGTCCATCGCGCAGATGTGGGGGGACGCGCTGAACGCACCGAACAAGATGGGCCGCCTGCCGCCCGGTTTCACCGCCCCCTATATCAGCGTGCCGAACCCTATCGACGTGGAGAACGAGTTCGAGCGTAACGCCAAGAACGCACCGGACGAGATCCACAATATGTGGAGTGATGGCGGCGGCGGTTTCGGCGGCGACGGCGACAAGAAGGATTCCTCTGACGGCAAGAACGAGCAGGCCGGGAAGGACGATGCCGGCAAGGCGGACAAGGCTGCCCAGAAAAAGAAACAGGCCAAGGGAGATGGCTGGGGCTGGAAAGATGACTGGTGGAACGAGAAAAGGCAGCGCCGATAATCGTTATGGGTGAGTGATCAGCCAGATATTCAGGCCGATCGCGAACCATTCCAGCCACAGCAGGGCCTTCATCCAGCTTACCGGGTCGTGGCCGCGCTGCCGCGGCCGGTTCATCCTGTCAGCCATTGCGTTCTCCGTCGCTTGCTCATGTGATAGGTGACAAGCAAATACTGTGCCATCATCATTCGCTGCCAAGGCAGCTCCTACGCACGGCGCCCTGTAGGAGCAGGCTTGCCTGCGAAGGGGCGAAGGATGCGCCAGCAGCGTGGCTCCAACATCGTACGAATCGCCATCGGGGCCTATCCCTGATGCATCCTTTCACACATGGGCTGTTGTGGTGCATGATGGCCGGGAATGCGTCGTGATGGCGCGTGCCGGTCTTACAGAACCTTGATATAAACCCTGCTCTTGCGCTGCCAGTTATACAGCTCCCTGCGTTTGCCTGGGAGTTGATCGAGGTGCGCGGCCACGAACCCGCGTTCGCGGAACCAGTGGCTGGTGCGTGTGCTGAGTACGAAGATTCGGGCCAGGCCCGAGTGCCGCGCCTGTTGTTCGATCCGGTTGAGCAACAGGTCGCCACGCCCGGCGTCGCGGTAATCGGGGTGTACCGCCAGGCAGGCCAGTTCGGCCATGCCTTCCTTCTCGAAGGGGTAGAGCGCTGCACAGGCGATGATGCTGCCGTCCCGTTCGATCACCCGGAAGCGGTCGACCTCCTGTTCCAGGCGTTCGCGTGAACGCTTGACCAGTGCGCCGGACTGCTCCAGCGGCTTGATCAGTTCGAGTATGCCGCCGACGTCCTCGACCGTGGCTTGCCGGATCTGTTCATAGGGTTCCTGGGTAATCAGCAGGCCGGCACCGTCACGGGTGAACAGCTCCTGCAGGATCACGCCGTCCCTGCGCCGGTCCAGCACATGCACCCGCTTCACACCGGCCCGGCAGGCCTGCGCGGCATTGCACAGGATGCGCGCCTGTTCCTGCGGCATCCTGCGCCGCCGGCGCACCAGTGCATCGACCTCGCGCGGCACCAGGCTGTCACTGGCCAGACGCGGTCCCCCCGAGGGACTGCCTTCACTGAGATAGATCAGCTTGTCCGCACCGAGCGCTATGGCCACGGCCGAGGCCACATCGGTGGCATTGATGTTGAAGACCTCCCCGGTCGGTGAATAACCCAACGGCGGGATCAGCACGATGCTGCCACTGTCCAGGTGGGCATGGATGGCCGCTGCATCCACCCGCCGTACCTCGCCGGTATGCTGGTAATCAATGCCGTCGAGTATGCCGATCGGGCGTGCGGTCACATGGTTGCCCGATGCCACGCGGATGCGTGCGCCAGCCATGGGCGAATTGGCCAAGCCGAGTGACAGGAGCGCCTCGATCTCGACCCGCACGCTGCCGGCGGCGTCCTTGACGCACGCCAGGGCGTCCCCGTCGGTGATACGCAGGACGTTGACGATCCGCATGTCGGCGTTGCGCAGGCTGAGCCGCTCCTCGATCTGGGGGCGCGCACCGGGCACCAGTACCAGCTTCACCCCCAGTCCGTTGAGTAGGCCGATATCGTGTATCAGGTTGGCGAAGTGCCGGCTGGTGAGCGCCTCGCCGGCGAACGCCAGTACCAGCACCTTGCCCCGGTGTGCATGGATATAGGGCGAGGACTGGCGAAACCAGTTGACGAAATCCCTGTTGGTGGTGTCTGCGGACATGGCGGCGATGAAAAGTGGCGACAGTTCAAGGATATAGGTAGCTATCACTGATTGGAAGGCTGGATTCTCCGCTACAGGCGCCATCGGTACCGCGGATCGACCCGTTCACATTCGCTGTGTGTGCACCAGGAGGTTCAGGCTCGTCCTGCGAGCCGGCTTGCATTGTGTCGGTCAATCGGCGATGGTCGGCCTCATCGAAAACAGGGAGGAGAGCCCATGGATGCTTTCGTACTGGCCTTGCTGGTGCTTGCGATCATGCTGGTGGTGCTGGGCGCCAAGCGGGTGCCCCAGGGCATGGAATACACGGTCGAGCGTTTCGGGCGTTACACGCGCACCCTGCGCCCCGGTCTCAACCTGATCGTGCCGGTGGTCGACCAGGTCGGACGCAAGCAGAACATGATGGAGCAGGTCCTGGACGTGCCCTCGCAAGAGATCATCACCCGCGACAACGCCATGGTCACGGTGGACGGCGTGGTGTTCTTCCAGGTGCTGGACGCGGCCAAGGCGTCTTACGAGGTCAATGATTTGCATCGTGCCATCCTCAACCTGGTGATGACCAATATCCGTACGGTGATGGGATTGATGGACCTCGATGAACTGCTGTCGCAGCGCGATCATATCAATGCGCGCCTGCTGGAGGTGGTGGATGACGCGACCACGCCCTGGGGGGATCAAGGTGACCCGCATCGAGATCAAGGACATGGCGCCACCGCGCGACCTGGCGGACGCCATGGCGCGCCAGATGAAGGCGGAGCGGGACAAGCGTGCCGCCATCCTCGAGGCCAAGGCCACCGACATGGTCTCGCAGGCCATCGCCAAGGGGGACGTGAATGCGATCAATTACTTCGTGGCGCAGAAATACACCGAGGCCCTGCAGAACATCGCCTCGGCCGAGAACCAGAGGGTGATCATGGTGCCGCTGGAGGCGTCCAGCCTAATCGGCTCGCTGGCCGGCATCGGCGAGATCGCGAAGCAGACCTTCGGGGACAAGGGGCCGGCCTGATGGAGTGGCTGAACCAGATCGATTACTGGCACTGGCTGGTTGCCGCGGTGGTGCTGGTGGTGTTGGAGATCCTCTCGCCTGGCGTGTTCTTCATGTGGCTGGGCGTGGCGGCGGCGGTCGTGGGCGGCGTGTTGTGGCTGATCCCCGAACTGAGCTGGCAGACCCAGTTCGTATTGTTTGCGGTGTTCAGCGTGGTCAGTATCGGTGTTGCGCGCATGGTCCTGGCCCGTCGCCCGATAGCCACCGACCAGCCGGCCCTGAATCGGCGCGGGGAACAGTACATCGGGCGTACGCTGGTGCTGAGCGAGCCCATCGAAAACGGTATCGGCAAGATGCGCGTGGACGATACCCAGTGGCGGGTCGAAGGCTCGGATGCCCCGGCCGGTCGTCGCGTCCGTGTGACCGGCGTGGACGGCGCGGTGCTCAAGGTCGAACCGGCGTAAGGCGGTTTCACCACGAAGGACACGAAGAACACAACGGACTGGGGACTTATGGCGGGGCGCGGATACAAGGATCGGATCCTTGCGTCATTCTGGTTCAGGCTCTGTTCTCGGGATTGCAGTCGATCCAGGCGCTGAAACCCAGTCAACCCGCAGATCCTTTGTGTTCTTTGTGCTCTTCGTGGTTTTAAACCCCTGCTCAGCGGCAGAAGCGTTCGACCAGTCCGCGGATGATGCGCATCGCGGGTTCGAGCTGATCCAGGGCGATGTATTCGTCCGGCTGGTGGGCCTGGTCGATGCTGCCGGGGCCCAGGATCATGGTCTCCATGCCCAGGGCGTTCAGGAAGGGGTCTTCGGTGCCGAAGGCCACTGCCTCGGCGGACACGCCGGTCAGTTGTTCCGTGGCGCGCACGATCTGCGTGCCGGCCGCGGTCTCCATGGCCGGGATGCCCTCGAACAGGGGTTGTCGCTCCAGGCGCAGCGCGGTGTCGTCCAGGACGCCGGCCAGGCGCCGGTCCAACTCTGCGCGCAGTTGCTCCAGCGACATGCCGGGCAATGGGCGGATATCGAAGTGCAACTCGCACTCGCCGCAGATGCGGTTGGGATTGTCGCCGCCATGGATGTGACCCAGGTTCAGGGTGGGTGCCTCGACCTCGAACAGGGGATTGCTGGAGTGGCTGGCACTGCCGGTCACCCGGATCGATTCCATGGTGATGCCCTTGTGTATGCGGATCGGCCGCAGGCCGGTCGGCTCGCCGATGACCGCATGCCGGCCCAGGCGACGTTGCGCATCCAGCAGGGAGCGGGCGCCGCACATGCTGCTCTCCTCGTCCGCCGTGGCGAGCAGGATGAGTGGCTGTTTCAGGCTGTCCAGGTCGAGCCCGCGGATGGCCTCCAGCACAACCGCGAAGAAGCCCTTCATGTCGGCCGTGCCCAGGCCGTACCAGCGCTGGTCCTGTTCCCGCAGTGTGAAGGGGTCACCCGACCAGCGATCCTCGTCGAAGGGCACGGTGTCGGTATGTCCGGACAGCACCAGGCCCTCCGGCCCACTGCCGGCGCTGGCGACCAGGTTGTACTTTCCGGGGCTTCCGGGGATGNAACTCGCACTCGCCGCAGATGCGGTTGGGATTGTCGCCGCCATGGATGTGGCCCAGGTTCAGGGTGGGTACCTCGACCTCGAACAGGGGATTGCGGTAGCGCGACTGCAGTTCCCGGCGCCACTCCAGTAACTCGGCGATCACCCGTTGCATGCCCTCCAGGGCATTGCTGCCGAGCGCGGGATTGCTGGAGTGGCCGGCACTGCCGGTCACCCGGATCGATTCCATGGTGATGCCCTTGTGTATGCGGATCGGCCGCAGGCCGGTCGGCTCGCCGATGACCGCATGCCGGCCCAGGCGACGTTGCGCATCCAGCAGGGAGTGGGCGCCGCACATGCTGCTCTCCTCGTCCGCCGTGGCGAGCAGGATGAGTGGCTGTTTCAGGCTGTCCAGGTCGAGCCCGCGGATGGCCTCCAGCACAACCGCGAAGAAGCCCTTCATGTCGGCCGTGCCCAGGCCGTACCAGCGCTGGTCCTGTTCCCGCAGTGTGAAGGGGTCACCCGACCAGCGATCCTCGTCGAAGGGCACGGTGTCGGTATGTCCGGACAGCACCAGGCCCTCCGGCCCACTGCCGGCGCTGGCGACCAGGTTGTACTTTCCGGGGCTTCCGGGGATGTCCAGGATCTCGACCCGGAAGCCGGCATCGCGGCACCAGTCGGCCAGCGATTCGATTACACCCTGGTTGGACAGGTCCCATTGCGGGCTGACACTGCTGACCGAGGGGGCCGATCAGGGTGCGCATCATCTCCGGCAGGGTAGGGTAGTTCATGGGCCGAGGGTGCACGAAGCGTTGGCCCACGTCCAGTCGGATGCTTTGCGCAAAGACCCGTCCGACATCCGCAGTGGGTGGTAGCATGAGGCGATGATCATCGAAGACTGGCACGACGAGGCGGCCTATCGGGCGCTGGCGGATTATGACGGCCCTGCCTGGGCCTGGGAGTTCCTGCGCCGCAATCCCGGCTACCAGGCCGAGTGGGCCGAATTCAACCGCACCTGGCAGGCCCTGGAGGCGGCCTACGGCCGGCCGCCGGACCGGGATTTCTGCGCCTGGAAGAACGATCCGCGCGCCTGAATTCGCGCCGGGGAGGACAGCGCGGTCGATTGCCGGGTGGACCACGACAAGGTGCTGATCGAATGCGCCTTCGGGGCGCGCTGGGGATTCCACAAGTTCCCGCCCGATCCGATGGATGCGGATGCCGCGCGCGAGCAACGGATCAGCTGGCGCGAGCCGCCGCCACCGGAACGCCTTCTGGCGCCCGGCAGCGTTGTGGGGGATGATATCGCCCGGGCTGCCCTGTCATTCGACCTCGGCCTGCCGCTGAAGCCGCAGATCGAACAGGCGAAGCGTGAACTGGCGGTGGAACAGCGGCGCCGCCAGCGCGGACAGGGGCTGCGTTTGCGCAGCATCGCCAACCTGGCCGACACCCTGCTCAGGGAGGTCCGCCTGCTGGATGCCGAGGCGGCCGGGGAACTACCGGCGGCGCTTGAATTGCCTGGCTTCGCGGCCGTGCTCGCCGGGGCGATGGCTCGCCGTGACGGCGCTTACCGCGAACTTTCCTGGCTGCCGATGTAATAGCAATCTGCAAGGCGCTGTGCCTGCGCATCGTCGCATTGTCCGGTGCACTACAGACAGCTGTCGTCGCCCTCCGCGAGCTGATCCACCCAGCGCTTCAGGCGCTGCCGCTCGCGTACCAGCAGGGCGGTGTCGTGGTGCACATGGGTCATCATGCTGATGCCCTGGCCGATAGCCATTACGCGTATCGCCAGCTCGTGGGCGCGGCCGGCGTAGCCCAGCTCGGCGAACTGGTCGGTCAGCCAGTCCTCGAACAGCTCGAATAGCTGTGCGGCGTGTTCCTGCAGCTCGATATCGTCCTTGCCCAGTTCCGCGTTCAGGGTGCCCATGGGGCAGCCGAACTGGGTCAGCGCCTCGGCGGTGTCGTCGAGCAGGGCGACGAAGCGGTACAGGCGTTCCACGGGGGTGCGGTAGGTGCCGCTCCAGCCATCGAGCATGGCGCGGATGCGCTCGAGGCGGTAATCGATGGCGGCGTGCAGGATCTCGTCCTTGCTCTTGAAGTAGTAGTAGATATTGCCCCGGGGCACGCCGGAGGCCACCACCACGTCGGTAAACGAGGTGTTGTGGAAGCCCTGGTGGTAGAACAGGCGGTTCGCCGATTCGACGATGCGCTGCCGGGTGCGTTCGCTCTTGCGCGTGGCCATGATGTTATTGGACAACTGTACGATTCAGCTCAGAGTATAGACCCGGTTGCCAGTGCCTGCCTGCCGGATCGCGGGTAGCTCGCCAGCGGGCCGAAGCGGGCTTGTCCGCGAAGCCTTCGCCACCAAGGTGGCTCCTACACACCGTACCCCCGTAGGAGCGGCCTTGGCCGCGAAGGAAACACCCCAGGGGGCGGGAGGTGGCCCACCGGCCTTCGCGATCAAGCTCGCTCCAACAAGGTTGTGGTACGTTCGGGGGGGGACAGGGATTTGCCTCGCTCAACCATCCGGCGGGATAATGCGCGCCTGATTTCCGTACCACCTGGAGACCCGGTATGCCCGAGTATCGTTCCCGCACCACCACCCATGGCCGCAACATGGCCGGCGCGCGCGCACTGTGGCGCGCCACCGGCATGAAGGAAGGTGATTTCGACAAGCCGATCATCGCCATCGCCAATTCCTTCACCCAGTTCGTTCCCGGCCATGTGCACCTCAAGGATATGGGGCAGCTGGTGGCGCGCGAGATCGAGCAGGCCGGCGGCGTGGCCAAGGAGTTCGACACCATCGCCATCGACGACGGCATCGCCATGGGCCACGGCGGCATGCTGTACTCGCTGCCCTCGCGCGACCTGATCGCCGACAGCGTGGAGTACATGGTCAACGCGCACTGTGCCGATGCCCTGGTGTGCATCTCCAACTGCGACAAGATCACCCCGGGGATGCTGATGGCGGCACTGCGCCTGAACATCCCCACGGTGTTCGTCTCGGGCGGTCCCATGGAGGCCGGCAAGGTCCAGCTCGCCAGCAAGGGCGAGGTCAAGCTGGACCTGGTGGACGCCATGGTCTCGGCCGCCGATCCCGGGGAGACGGACGAGGAGGTCGAACAGATCGAGCGCTCCGCCTGTCCCACCTGCGGTTCCTGCTCCGGCATGTTCACCGCCAACTCCATGAACTGCCTGACCGAGGCGCTGGGCTTCTCACTGCCTGGCAACGGCTCGCTGGTGGCCACCCATGCCGACCGCAAGGCGCTGTTCCTGGAGGCCGGGCGCCTGATCGTGGAGATCACCCGGCGCCACTACGAGCAGGACGACTACAGCGTACTGCCGCGCGGCATCGCCACCTTCGAGGCTTTCGAGAACGCCATGACCCTGGACATCGCCATGGGTGGCTCGACCAACACCGTGTTGCACCTGCTGGCCGCGGCGCACGAGGCGGGCGTCGAGTTCAGCATGAGCGACATGGACCGGCTCAGCCGCCGGGTGCCCAATCTGTGCAAGGTCGCACCCTCCACGCCGCTGTATCACATGGAGGATGTGCACCGCGCGGGCGGGGTGATGGGCATCCTGGGTGAGCTGGATCGCGCCGGCCTGCTCAACCGTGACTGTCCCACGGTGCACAGCGCCAGCATGGGCGAGGCCCTGGCGCACTGGGACGTGGTCCACGGTGAGGCGGCGGCGCGGCAGCGCTACCTGGCCGGTCCCGGTGGGGTGCCCACCCAGGTGGCCTTCAGCCAGGATGCGCAATGGCCGGACCTGGACCTGGATCGCGCCAATGGCTGCATCCGCGATATCGCGCATGCCTATTCCAAAGACGGCGGCCTGGCGGTGCTGTACGGCAACCTGGCCGAGGACGGCTGCATCGTCAAGACCGCCGGGGTGGACGAGTCCATCCTGAAGTTCAGTGGTCCTGCGCGCATCTTCGAGAGCCAGGACGCGGCCGTGGAGGCGATCCTCGGTGACCGCATCCAGGCCGGTGACGTGGTCATCATTCGTTACGAGGGCCCCAAGGGCGGGCCGGGCATGCAGGAGATGCTGTACCCGACCAGCTATCTCAAGTCCAAGGGGCTGGGCAAGGCCTGCGCCCTGATCACCGACGGGCGTTTCTCCGGCGGCACCTCGGGCCTGTCCATCGGTCACTGTTCGCCGGAGGCCGCCGAGGGTGGCAACATCGGGCTGGTGGAAGAGGGCGATACCATCGAGATCGATATCCCCAACCGCACCATCCGCATGGCGGTGTCGGACGAGGAGCTGGCGCAGCGGCGCAGCGGTATGGAGGCGAGGGGTGAACAGGCCTGGCAGCCGGTCGATCGTGACCGAACGGTCCCACAGGCGCTGCAGGCCTATGCGGCGCTGACCACCTCCGCGGCGCACGGTGCGGTGCGCGACCTGTCACAACTGAAGAAGTAGGAGCCGCCTTGGCGGCGAATGATTCGCGGGCAAGCCCGTAGCCCGGATGAAGGCCGCAGGCCGTAATCCGGGGTGATGTGGTGAACTCTAGGATTAGACGCTGTTTCATCCAGACCGCGTCACCACCTTCTCAATGCCGCGCCACGTACAGGTGCTTGAAAAGGAACATGAACGCGGTCATCAGCTGAAACAGCCCTTCCTCGTCGTCTGACCAGCTCGCGCGCGGCTGTTGTTCCAGCTGGCGACGCATCGCCACGCAGCTCGATGCCGCCAGGTACAGGCGGGGCGGGGGTCCGGCGGTCTCCGCCCCGCTCAGCCAGATATCGTGGATCTCCAGGTAGCAGCTCATCAGCAGCGCGGCGCTCGCCTCGTCCGGGCTGCGTTCGTCCGCCCGCCTACGCTGGTGCCAGACTATGTTGGACCGTGCGATGCAGGCCACTTTGTCCAGGTACTCGATCATCTCCTGCTCCATGCCGTTCTCCCGGCCGGCGTCATGAAAATGCCGGCATTGCCGTGTCAAGGGATTACCTGCAGAATCCGTGCCATATTTATGTATTTATATGCAAATTTTATGGATAATTCGGAGTAATTCGCATTAAAGATCATCTGTGTCCAGCCGCTAACCCGAATATTTCACAAATAAAAAGGGCAAAACCCGTGTAGTTCGTTAAAATTCAGTTGGTTACACTGGATCCGAACAAGGTTTTGCCCGTGACAAAATGTACCCAAGAAAGCTTT
>JAKRWE010000172.1 GCA_024712425.1 Chromatiales bacterium | reverse complement strand
GCTCCACGCTTCCTCCCCACGGTCGGTCACCCTTCCGCAGTTGCGCTTCACTTCACTCGCCGTGACCAGCTCGTGGCGGGACTTTCACCCGCAGGGGTGCGCCCATGCTGGGCGCACCAAATAAAAAAACCGGCACGCCTTGCGGTGCGCCGGTTAATCACCAAGGGGAGTCAATCAATGAACCATTCCGTTCATTGCAAGCACTAGCTTGTACTCGGTATGACTCCCCCCTTCGGAAAGGTTCCATCAATTTTCGGGCTGTCCCCAACGCGCGCCCAGTTCGTGCGCGACACCGAGGTGATCCAGTACCCGCGCCACCACGAAGTCGACCAGCTCATCCACGGATTGCGGCCGGAAATAGAACCCGGGGTTGGCCGGCAGGATAGTGGCCCCGGCCTGCGTCAATGCCAGCATGTTCTGTAGATGAATGGCGGAAAACGGGGTCTCCCGGACCACCAGGATCAGCGGCCGCCGCTCCTTCAGGGCCACATCCGCGGCACGGTCGATCAGATCGTCACAGATACCGTTGGCGATCGAGGCCAGGGTGCCGGTGGTGCACGGACAGACCACCATCGCCTGCGGCGGATTGGTGCCGCTGGCCACCGGCGCCAGCCACTGCTGCCGCCCGAACACCGAGAGCCGTCCCTCCCGGCAACCGAAGTGACTGCCCAGATAATCCCGGATCTCCGCACTGCCCGCGGGCAGCTGCAGGTCGGTTTCCATATTGATGACAACCCGGCCGGCCTGCGAGATCATCAGCTGCACCTCGCGCCCGGCGCCCAGCAGACACTCGATCAGGCGCAACCCGTACCGGGCACCCGAGGCCCCCGTGATGGCCACCGCGATTGCCTGGTTCATCCGCCCCCCTCCGCATCACCCCTTAAGCCATTGACGAAATTGACGAAACGGAAGGGAGGATTTGCCGAAAATGTCTGCGGCAGGGATGCCGCAGTCGAGCCTACGCCGTACATGGATGTACAAGTATCGCGAAAGGCAGGAAGCCGGAAGCGATCAGGGACGTATCCACGGCGTTTTTCGGCAGATCCTGCCTTCCGGTTGCTGGTGAGATGACGCTGCATCCTCTGGTTCATGCCGCCCCCGCGTCTTCAGTGCGTCCAGGATACGTTCGTGTATCGCCTGGAAACCGCCGTTGCTCATCACCAGAACGGTGTCGCCGGGCCTGCTCATGGCGGCGAGCCAGTCGACGATATCCCCGGTCTGCTCCGCGACCTGCAGGCGCGGCCCGAGAGAGGCCAGAACCGAGCGGGCGTCCCAGCTCAGACCGGGCGGCACGTAGACGTGCACGGTATCCGCCTCGCGCAGGGCCTCGGCCAGGCGACCGGCCATCACGCCCATGCGCATGGTGTTGGAACGCGGCTCCAGCACCGCGTGGATACGGCCATCGCCCACCTGCGCGCGCAGGCCGGCCAGGGTGGTCGCAATGGCGGTCGGGTGATGCGCGAAATCATCGTACACGCGGATACCGTCGACCTCGCCGCGCAGCTCCATGCGTCGCCGGACGTTCTCGAAGCGGCACAGCGCAGCCACCCCCACAGCCGGCGGCACCCCCGCGTGCCGGGCCGCCGCCAGTGCGGCCAGTGCATTGGCCATATTGTGCCGCCCGCTCAATGCCCACTCGAGACGCCCGACCGCCTCGCCATCGCAGATCACGTCGAACGCACTGCCGTCCGGCGCGGCATTGGCGGCATGCCAGGTGGCCTCGAAATCCGGATCGAAGTGCTCGACCGGGGTCCAGCATCCCATGTCCAGCACCTCGTGCAGGTTGCCGTCATTGAGCGGTGAGACGATCAGGCCGTTACCCGGCACGGTTCGCACCAGATGATGAAACTGCCGCTGGATCGCCTCCAGATCCTCGAAGATATCGGCATGATCGAACTCGAGATTGTTCATGACCAGGGTCCGGGGATGGTAGTGGACGAACTTCGAGCGCTTGTCGAAAAAGGCCGTATCGTACTCGTCCGCCTCGACCACGAAGAACGGGCTGTCGCCCGCGCGCGCCGAGATACCGAAATTCTGCGGCACCCCGCCGATCAGAAAGCCGGGCGTCAGGCCGGCGTCCTCCAGTATCCAGGCCAGCATGCTGCCGGTGGTGGTCTTGCCATGGGTGCCGGCCACGCCCAGCACCCAGCGCTCGGCCAGCACCTGTTCGGCCAGCCACTGCGGACCCGAGATGTAACGCAGGCCCTGATCCAGCATGTATTCGACCGCCGGATTGCCACGCGACATCGCATTGCCGACCACCACCATGTCGGGCGCCGGTTGCAGATGCCCTGCCTCGTAGTCCTCCATGAGGGTAATCCCGGCCGCTTCCAGCTGGGTACTCATGGGCGGATAGACATTGGCGTCCGAGCCCGAGACCTGGTGCCCGAGTTCGCGCGCGATCAGCGCAATACCTCCCATGAAGGTGCCGCAGATGCCGAGGATGTGAATATGCATAGGTTTCGAAATCCGGTCAGGTGGCCGGGTCAATATAGGCCAAAAAGCGGAACAGTTCCTTCATGAGGGTGGTGCTATGCTTGCGGCCCTGAAATGGAGGACCGATGCAAGAATACCTGATCGACACCCCGGATGCCCTGCAGACCCTGTGCGGGCAACTCCGGGGCAGCGAATGGCTGGCCTTGGACACCGAGTTCATCCGCGAACGCACCTATTATCCGCGCCTGTGCCTGATCCAGGTCAGCAACGGAGAAGTCGCGGCCTGCATCGATCCCATCGTGCTCGAAGACATCCGGCCGTTTCTGGACCTGATGTTCGACGGCAGCATCCTCAAGGTCTTCCACGCCGCCCGCCAGGACCTGGAGATCTTCTGGAACGACTGGCAACAGTTCCCGCTGCCCCTGTTCGATACCCAGCCGGCGGCCGCCCTGCTCGGCTACGGCGACCAGGTCGGTTACGCGAACCTGGTGAAACAGGTGCTGGGCGTGGACCTGCCCAAGGACCAGTCACGCACCGACTGGTCGGCGCGCCCCCTGGATGAGAACCAGCTGCGCTACGCACTGGACGACGTCATCTACCTGGGCGAACTGTACCTGCAGATGCGCGGCAAGCTGTCGGACCGCGAGCGCCTGCAGTGGCTGGCCGCCGACTTTGCCATCCTGGCCGACCCGGCCACCTACGAGCCCGCACCCGGGGATGCCTGGAAGCGGGTCAAGGGACGCCAGCACCTGCGTGGACGCCAGCTGGCGGTGCTGCAGACCCTGGCCGAGTGGCGCGAGAACCAGGCCCGCAGCCGCGACCTGCCACGCAAGTGGGTAATGAAGGACGACCTGATGGTGGAACTGTGCCGGCGCCTGCCGCGCAAGCCGGATGCCCTGGCAAGGATACGCGGCGTGGATGCCGGCCTGGTTCGCAAGGAAGGCAAGACCCTCCTGGCACTCGTACAGCAGGCCAGCCAGACGCCGAAGGAACAGTGGCCCGTGGAGAAGCAGCGTCCCAGGCCGCTCACCCCGCAACAGGAGGCCATGGTCGACTACCTCAGCGCCGGCCTGCGCCTGCTCGCGGCCGAACATGAGCTATCCCCCCAGGCCATCGCCACCCACAAGGACCTGCAGCGACTGGTCCGGGGCGATGCCGACTGCCCGCTGCTGCGCGGCTGGCGACGGGCACTGGCCGGTGAGCCGCTGCAGGCATTGATGAAGGGGGAACGCCAGCTCGACAACCGGCAGGGGACACTCGCACTGAAATAAACCGGCCAAGGATCCGGTCCTGGTAGGGACAGAGATTTTCGGGAGTCCCCCATGTGCAGCACACCACGCAAGCGCGTCACACAGCGACTGATTCGACGCGCCACCGATTCCGCTGACTACGCAGACTATGCCGCCATGGTGCGCCGCAGCAATGCCGGACAGGCCCAACGCCAACAAGAAAGGCACCGCGCCATGCTGGCATCAGACCACCCGCATGTGGGGCGGATACGGATCCAGCGGGTTGCCTGCCCCCTGCACGTCCTGCAGATGAAATCGGCCATCCGAAAAATCGAGCCCGGTCAGACCCTGGAGGTCGAGGTCGGCCAGCCAGCGGCCCTGAACGACCTGGTCGCCGCCTGCCACACCCTCGGACATCCGGTGGAAACCGTGATTCAGGATCATTCCCATTACCTGTACGCGACACGTGCGGCGTAAACCCTGTCTTTCATAGCCATAACCCCAAGGAGATCGAATATGCGCACGTCCCTCGTACTGATCGGCAGCCTGCTGGCCGCCAGCAGACTCGCATCGGCCGCGGATGGCCTCATCAGCGTTGCATCGAGCCACAGCGTAAAGGACACAGCAGACCGCCTCGAAAACGTGCTCAAAAAGAAGGGCATGAAGGTCTTTCTGCGCATCGACCACGCGGCAGGGGCCGCGTCCGTGGGCAGGCAGCTGCGCCCCACCGAGCTGATCGTCTTCGGCAACCCCAAGGTGGGCGCACCCCTGATGCAGTGCGCACAGAGCGTCGCCATCGACCTGCCGCAGAAGGCGCTGATCCGCAAGGATGAAAACGGCAAGGTGTGGCTCAGCTACAACGACCCGGCCTATTTGCAGCAACGTCATCACATCCAGGGATGCGAACAGGTACTGAGCAAGGTCTCGGGCGCCCTGGCCAATTTCGCCAAGGCAGCCACCCGTCCCTGAACATCCCCCGAACCCATCCGGTCGCCCGCACCACGACGGGTGACCGGATGAGAACCGGTTCTCCCCCATACGAATCCAATTCGGCTAGAATCCCGGCTCCTGACTTAAGCCCGAGCAGCAACAGGCATGAGCACCCCCCTCTCCACAGGTGCAGGTCGAACAGGCGGCGTCTCCGGCGTTCGACATGAAGGCCGGCCATTACACCATCCCCTCCCTGTTGATCCGCGAGGACGACAGCGATGCGCTGGACAGCTATCTGGCCGCGCAGGTCGCGCGCCTGCCACGCTTCTTCGAGCAAGCGCCGATCGTGATCGACCTGAGCCAGTATCCCGCGGAACAGAGCCTCGACAGCTTCCCCGCGATCGTCGGCATGATCCGGGGCTACGGCATGTTTCCGGTCGGGGTGCGCGGGGCGTCCCGGCCGTTACGGGAGCAGGCCGCGCTGCTGGAGCTGGCGATCATGCCGGAGTTCGGGCAGCGCAAGCGAAAACCGCCTCAGGAGGCCTCCCGGCCGAAGGCCGACAGCACTACCGCGGATACCCTGATCATCGACAGGCCGGTGCGCTCCGGGCAACGCGTGTATGCGCAGGGCGGCGACCTGGTCCTGCTCGAGGGCGTGAGCTCGGGCGCCGAGGTCACGGTATTTGTCAAGATAGATGTC
>JAKRWE010000171.1 GCA_024712425.1 Chromatiales bacterium | reverse complement strand
CATCGTGGACCGGCTGATCCACCATTCACACATCTTCATGCTGGGAGGTGAGAGCTATCGACTGAAGCACAAACGCGAGAGCTGATTTTTTGTCGCCCCGGGTGGGTCAATTTTATTGGCCATTGACAGCGCCGCATTATACCGCTTCAGGTCGCTGATGACCATGCTGATAGCGCTTGAAGCGGCGCACCGACGCCAAGTCGATGCCCTCGACGATCAGCTTCAGATCGGTCCAGCTCAGCGCCTGTTTGTCGCCACCCTGGGCGTTGAAGTGGAACCGTCCCGCCTCCAGGCGCTTGCTCCACAGACAGTAACCGCCCTGCTCGAAGTAGAGCACCTTCAGCTGGGTGCGCTTGCGGTTGATGAACACGAACAACTGGCCACTGGTCGGATCCTCGGCCAGCTTCTGACGCACCAGAGCCGAGAGCCCATCGAAGGACTTGCGCATGTCCGTCGGTGGCGTATACAGCCACAGCCGGACACCGGACTCGGGCAACAGCATGGCTATCCCCGGTGCAGGCGCAGGCAGAGCCCATTGCCGAGATCGAGTTCGATGTGCCACCCGGGCGCTGGCTCCGTTGCCGGAGCCGAGAGTTCGATCCAGTCGTCCAGTGTCACGCCCTGCAGACCCACTGGCTTATCGGGACGGAACGCACCCTCATCACGGAGCTTGCGCTTCCAATACCCGAAGGTTGCTACCGATATACCGGCTTGTGCGCAGAAGGCCTTCTGGGTCAGGTCGCTGGTCGCCTGCTCGTCGATCAGTCGTTGCCACTCGTTCTTGCTGCGTCGCTTGTTCATAACCTGCTCCTGTCAGTGAATGCAGGGGCAGGTTATGGCGTGAGTGGCTACTCGGGAAGAACGGTGTGGTTTGAACGCTTACACATGAACCGACGCAAGGCCGGCTTCCCGGTGGACAAGCGCCTGGCCGAGTTCGACTACCGCCACCAGACCACCATCACCAAGCGCCAGGTCAGCCAGTTGCTGGACTTCCGCTTCATCGACGAGCGCGCCAACCCGGTGTTCATCGGCCCGCCCGGGGTGGGCAAGACCCACCTGGCCATCGGCATCGGCCAAGAGGCCATCGAGGCCGGCTACAAGATGCTGTTCACCACCGCCCTGGCCCTGGTGGAGAAGCTGGAGCTGGCCGAGATCAAGGGCGAGCTGAAGAAGCAGATCACCGCCCTGCAGAAGTTCGACTTGCTGATCATCGACGAGCTCGGCTACCTGCCCATGAACCGCCAGGCCCGCCACAACCTGTTCCAGCTGGTCAATGCCCTGTACGAGTACCGCTCGGTGATCATCACCACCAACAAGGACTTCACCGCCTGGGGCGAGTTCTTCGCCGACGACAACGTGGCCGTGCCCATCGTGGACCGGCTGATCCACCATTCACACATCTTCATGCTGGGAGGTGAGAGCTATCGACTGAAGCACAAACGCGAGAGCTGATTTTTTGTCGCCCCGGGTGGGTCAATTTTATTGGCCATTGACAGCGCCGCATTATACCGCTTCAGGTCGCTGATGACCATGCTGATAGCGCTTGAAGCGGCGCACCGACGCCAAGTCGATGCCCTCGACGATCAGCTTCAGATCGGTCCAGCTCAGCGCCTGTTTGTCGCCACCCTGGGCGTTGAAGTGGAACCGTCCCGCCTCCAGGCGCTTGCTCCACAGACAGTAACCGCCCTGCTCGAAGTAGAGCACCTTCAGCTGGGTGCGCTTGCGGTTGATGAACACGAACAACTGGCCACTGGTCGGATCCTCGGCCAGCTTCTGACGCACCAGAGCCGAGAGCCCATCGAAGGACTTGCGCATGTCCGTCGGTGGCGTATACAGCCACAGCCGGACACCGGACTCGGGCAACAGCATGGCTATCCCCGGTGCAGGCGCAGGCAGAGCCCATTGCCGAGATCGAGTTCGATGTGCCACCCGGGCGCTGGCTCCGTTGCCGGAGCCGAGAGTTCGATCCAGTCGTCCAGTGTCACGCCCTGCAGACCCACTGGCTTATCGGGACGGAACGCACCCTCATCACGGAGCTTGCGCTTCCAATACCCGAAGGTTGCTACCGATATACCGGCTTGTGCGCAGAAGGCCTTCTGGGTCAGGTCGCTGGTCGCCTGCTCGTCGATCAGTCGTTGCCACTCGTTCTTGCTGCGTCGCTTGTTCATAACCTGCTCCTGTCAGTGAATGCAGGGGCAGGTTATGGCGTGAGTGGCTACTCGGGAAGAACGGTGTGGTTTGAACGCTTACACATGAACCGACGCAAGGCCGGCTTCCCGGTGGACAAGCGCCTGGCCGAGTTCGACTACCGCCACCAGACCACCATCACCAAGCGCCAGGTCAGCCAGTTGCTGGACTTCCGCTTCATCGACGAGCGCGCCAACCCGGTGTTCATCGGCCCGCCCGGGGTGGGCAAGACCCACCTGGCCATCGGCATCGGCCAAGAGGCCATCGAGGCCGGCTACAAGATGCTGTTCACCACCGCCCTGGCCCTGGTGGAGAAGCTGGAGCTGGCCGAGATCAAGGGCGAGCTGAAGAAGCAGATCACCGCCCTGCAGAAGTTCGACTTGCTGATCATCGACGAGCTCGGCTACCTGCCCATGAACCGCCAGGCCCGCCACAACCTGTTCCAGCTGGTCAATGCCCTGTACGAGTACCGCTCGGTGATCATCACCACCAACAAGGACTTCACCGCCTGGGGCGAGTTCTTCGCCGACGACAACGTGGCCGTGCCCATCGTGGACCGGCTGATCCACCATTCACACATCTTCATGCTGGGAGGTGAGAGCTATCGACTGAAGCACAAACGCGAGAGCTGATTTTTTGTCGCCCCGGGTGGGTCAATTTTATTGGCCATTGACAGCGCCGCATTATACCGCTTCAGGTCGCTGATGACCATGCTGATAGCGCTTGAAGCGGCGCACCGACGCCAAGTCGATGCCCTCGACGATCAGCTTCAGATCGGTCCAGCTCAGCGCCTGTTTGTCGCCACCCTGGGCGTTGAAGTGGAACCGTCCCGCCTCCAGGCGCTTGCTCCACAGACAGTAACCGCCCTGCTCGAAGTAGAGCACCTTCAGCTGGGTGCGCTTGCGGTTGATGAACACGAACAACTGGCCACTGGTCGGATCCTCGGCCAGCTTCTGACGCACCAGAGCCGAGAGCCCATCGAAGGACTTGCGCATGTCCGTCGGTGGCGTATACAGCCACAGCCGGACACCGGACTCGGGCAACAGCATGGCTATCCCCGGTGCAGGCGCAGGCAGAGCCCATTGCCGAGATCGAGTTCGATGTGCCACCCGGGCGCTGGCTCCGTTGCCGGAGCCGAGAGTTCGATCCAGTCGTCCAGTGTCACGCCCTGCAGACCCACTGGCTTATCGGGACGGAACGCACCCTCATCACGGAGCTTGCGCTTCCAATACCCGAAGGTTGCTACCGATATACCGGCTTGTGCGCAGAAGGCCTTCTGGGTCAGGTCGCTGGTCGCCTGCTCGTCGATCAGTCGTTGCCACTCGTTCTTGCTGCGTCGCTTGTTCATAACCTGCTCCTGTCAGTGAATGCAGGGGCAGGTTATGGCGTGAGTGGCTACTCGGGAAGAACGGTGTGGTTTGAACGCTTACACATGAACCGACGCAAGGCCGGCTTCCCGGTGGACAAGCGCCTGGCCGAGTTCGACTACCGCCACCAGACCACCATCACCAAGCGCCAGGTCAGCCAGTTGCTGGACTTCCGCTTCATCGACGAGCGCGCCAACCCGGTGTTCATCGGCCCGCCCGGGGTGGGCAAGACCCACCTGGCCATCGGCATCGGCCAAGAGGCCATCGAGGCCGGCTACAAGATGCTGTTCACCACCGCCCTGGCCCTGGTGGAGAAGCTGGAGCTGGCCGAGATCAAGGGCGAGCTGAAGAAGCAGATCACCGCCCTGCAGAAGTTCGACTTGCTGATCATCGACGAGCTCGGCTACCTGCCCATGAACCGCCAGGCCCGCCACAACCTGTTCCAGCTGGTCAATGCCCTGTACGAGTACCGCTCGGTGATCATCACCACCAACAAGGACTTCACCGCCTGGGGCGAGTTCTTCGCCGACGACAACGTGGCCGTGCCCATCGTGGACCGGCTGATCCACCATTCACACATCTTCATGCTGGGAGGTGAGAGCTATCGACTGAAGCACAAACGCGAGAGCTGATTTTTTGTCGCCCCGGGTGGGTCAATTTTATTGGCCATTGACAGCGCCGCATTATACCGCTTCAGGTCGCTGATGACCATGCTGATAGCGCTTGAAGCGGCGCACCGACGCCAAGTCGATGCCCTCGACGATCAGCTTCAGATCGGTCCAGCTCAGCGCCTGTTTGTCGCCACCCTGGGCGTTGAAGTGGAACCGTCCCGCCTCCAGGCGCTTGCTCCACAGACAGTAACCGCCCTGCTCGAAGTAGAGCACCTTCAGCTGGGTGCGCTTGCGGTTGATGAACACGAACAACTGGCCACTGGTCGGATCCTCGGCCAGCTTCTGACGCACCAGAGCCGAGAGCCCATCGAAGGACTTGCGCATGTCCGTCGGTGGCGTATACAGCCACAGCCGGACACCGGACTCGGGCAACAGCATGGCTATCCCCGGTGCAGGCGCAGGCAGAGCCCATTGCCGA
Organism: Chromatiales bacterium; assembly: GCA_024712425.1. Classification (GTDB taxonomy): domain Bacteria; phylum Pseudomonadota; class Gammaproteobacteria; order Chromatiales; family Chromatiaceae; genus MONJU. The sequence goes on along the minus strand of JAKRWE010000171.1, from coordinate 462 downwards.
GATCGAGTTCGATGTGCCACCCGGGCGCTGGCTCCGTTGCCGGAGCCGAGAGTTCGATCCAGTCGTCCAGTGTCACGCCCTGCAGACCCACTGGCTTATCGGGACGGAACGCACCCTCATCACGGAGCTTGCGCTTCCAATACCCGAAGGTTGCTACCGATATACCGGCTTGTGCGCAGAAGGCCTTCTGGGTCAGGTCGCTGGTCGCCTGCTCGTCGATCAGTCGTTGCCACTCGTTCTTGCTGCGTCGCTTGTTCATAACCTGCTCCTGTCAGTGAATGCAGGGGCAGGTTATGGCGTGAGTGGCTACTCGGGAAGAACGGTGTGGTTTGAACGCTTACACCGCAGCCGCCATGCCCTGCCGATCGCAGACGCCTTCTTCGCCTGGTGCCACCAACAGCGCCAGCGGATGGACCTGGTCAACACCGACCCCTGGCCAAGGCCCTGGTGTATGCCGACAAC
>JAKRWE010000170.1 GCA_024712425.1 Chromatiales bacterium | reverse complement strand
TCTATAACGGTATTCAGTAGCCTCGCGGCAATCGGGATGGCATGGCCAGCGTTCGGGGACCAGACGCTGGGTCGCACCTATGCAATCGCGGAACCCGACGCCATTACGGAGATTCAGCAGCGCGCCGCCCAGATCGACTGGAAAGCCAAGGCGAAGTCGATCGATGTCCGCGCCAGCATACGCAAGGGTAGCGTACGCGTCCCACCGGCTACCAAATCGGCGCACTACCCACTCGATCTCACCTATATCTTGTCGTTCGATATCCCGGATGGAAAGGGTGGGGTACTTTACCCGAAAGGCTATCGGTTCAATCCCGTGGCTTTCGTTCACTTGCCGTACAAACTCGGCGTTATCGGCACCCGGCCAGCAGAGCTGGCCTGGGCAAAACGACAGAAGGGCGCCATTGTGTGGATGACCGCCGGTGGAGATCCATTGGCGTTGACCGATCAGCTTCAGATGCCGGTGTATCTATATACCCCTCAGATGGCCAAGCGGATGCCCGTTCACGGAACGCCGGCCTTGATCGCACAACAAGGCGACAGACTGGTGGTGAACGAGTACGTCGTGAGCGACAGGGAGAATTAGTGATGCGTGGTCGCTATTGGATTCTGGGGTTCTTGCTGTTGACATGGGCAGGCGCCAGCTCGGCCGCCTGTACCTCGTCGTTCCTCAACCCGATCACCGACGTGAATTGGCAGTGCGCCTTTCCGATGAACCTGGGCGGCCTGATCTCGTTCGGGACGACCAGCGACACCGGAGACAGTGAAACGAATATCGATTTTCCGGTTTGTTCGTGTTTGCGATCGGGGGGGTCGACTATCGTAGGCATCAATGTGGCCTTCTGGGAGCCATCGCGTTTGATCGAAACAGTGAAGGAACCCTTTTGTTTCCCGTCGTTGGGTACAGGGTTCAGCAACACCAAGGCGGGGACACTGTTGGGTCGGCACGATACGCAGAGCAAGGCGGCCGATAAGGCGACAACAGTACAGGCGCATTATTATATTTATCCCATCTGGGCGATGCTCAAGATGTTTACCGATGTGCCGTGCCTTGCCGGTAACCGGATCGATGGCGGCGGGCAGGATCTCGATCTCGCGGTAATAACCGAGGTGCTGCCTAATTGGAATAATGACCTCCTCGCCTTTCTGATCAATCCGGAGGCCCTGCTGTTTGGCAACCCGGCCGCGCTGGTGTCGTGTATGGCGGATGCGGCGACGGCGACGATTGGGGCGCCGTTGGAATCCCTGTTCTGGTGCATGGGCTCGTGGCCGGGTGTTTACCCGCTCGCCGGTACGGTCGGAACCACGCATATCGCACAGGCCAACGCGGTGGCAGGGGGCCGCCTCCTCTACCAGATCGGGCGCCTCGGCGGTCTCCTGGATCATGGGATGGACGCCTGTGGTGCGGTGCGAACCTTGATATGGCGCAAGAAAAACTATCGCTTCCATTTCGCGCAGCCGGTGCGGGGCGGTCAGTGTTTGCATTTCGGCACACCGACGGCACTCTGGGAGCACTGGAAGAACCAGCCAGTCAACGGCGATAACTTCTCGTTCGTGTTGTTCAGGAGGGTCAAATGCTGCCTCGGTTATTGATGGCTCTCTCGATCCTGCTGATCGGCCAGGCGTCTGCGGGTGGGCAGGACGCCCTGGTGCGCAAGGAATGGTCCTCGATCGCACCGGACCAGGCACAGATAGAGGCGTTGAGAAAGCGGTTCGCCAGGAATACGAAAGGGCCGGCGATGCGGGAAAAGGCGCAGGCGCTGGTGGATTACACCCATACCGATGCCTACCAGAAGAAAATGGATGCACTGATCGGCCAGGTCTTCCCAAAACAGGCGCAGGCGCGTGCGGCGCGACGGGCAACGCGTGAGCGGCTGTATCTGTTCATCTCATCGAGTATGCCGATGGATGTGTTGCGGCGCTACGCAAAGCAAGCCGAGGGTCTACCTGGCGCCATGATGGTGTTGCGGGGCTTTGTCGGCGGCGCGGGCCGAATCAAGCCAACGGTCGACTTTATGTCGAAAGTACTGCTGCGAGATCCGGGGTGCCACGGTGCGCGGTGTCGCCGCATACGGACCGAGGTGATCGTCGATCCCAATCTGTTTAGGCGTTACCACATCGAACGCGTACCCGCGGTGGTGACGGTCGCTGGGCTTCAGACCGATGGGTCGTGCAGCGAAGGCAACAGCAAGGTGGTCAAGATCGCGGGGAAGCACGTTTCATTTGGCGATGCGCCTTTGCTGACCCACCTGAGTGCGCTTGCGGAGAGCGGGGATGCCGTCGCAATGACCTATGTTCAACAATTGGACCCAGAAGGAACGAAGGATAATGGACGCTACTGATATTCTACGGCGTATCGTATTTGCCAATCAGAAAGCATCGGCGTTGCCGCTGGTTCGCCGTCTCGCGGTGGCATTGAGTATCGCGGCCGTGGCAATGGTGTTACTGAAAGGCCAACTCTATGCAAACATCGGTGTGTCGACGAACAAGCACTTGTTCTGGCGGTCGCCCGGTCCTTTGCACAACCATGATTTTGTGACATTCACGCTTCGCCACCCGTTGCTACCGCACCCTGCCGAAGTGGTAAAAGAAGTGCGTTGCGAACCTGGGCAGCACCTCGTAGTCACCGACAAGAAAGCCTGGTGCAATGGGGAGTACTTGGGCCCAAAGAAGCCGAAAACACTCGATGGTCGGCCAATGCCAAAGTGGACCTTCGATAGCGTGATTCCGGAAGGAAAATTCTTCCTGATGAACCCCCACAAAGACTCTTTCGACTCCCGCTACTACGGGTTGCGCGATCGAGAAGAACTCAAACGGTTAGTGGCAATATTCTGAGGCATACGATGCGGACACTATCCAGACAATTCCCTTTGCTCGTCGTGTTGATGTTGGCATGCTCCTGGGCGATTGCCGCGGAGGCGACGACGACCAAGGCGCCCCGCCCTGATCGTGGGTATTGGTTCTATGAGGATCCACCAAAGAAACCGAAGGCGAAGAAGGTGCGGCGGGGGACAGTGCCTACAGCACGGGCGCCCTTGGGTCCGTTGCCGCCGTATAAAGACCTGATGGATGCGCATCCGGCGGATTTGCGGCAGATCTTCACTGAACGACTGGAAGAAGCGGTGTGGCGACCGACCCCCAAGAATGTCTACGCATTCATGCTGGTAAAGGATGTGGCAAGGCGCAAGGCCTTGGCAGTGACCCAGATGCACAGCTATCTGCTGCTCAAATACCCGAAGTTGAACATGAACTCCGTGCGGGCTGTGAGTACGTTTGCCCGGGACACTGAAGCCAAGGAGAAACAGCGCGAGATCGCGCGCGCCCTGGCGCGGGAGCGCAACCGATTCGCACTAATCTATTTCCGTTCGGACAGCTGTGTGTTCTGCAAGGAACAAGACAGCGCCATCCATTTCTTCCAGATCCGGACCGGCTGGCAAGTGAAGGAAGTGGACGTCAACCGGATGCCGAGCCTCGCCCATCAGATGAACATCGAGGTCACACCGTCGATCATCCTGATCAAGCGCGGATCGGAGGATTACATGCCGGTGGCGGTGGGCGCGACGGCAACCACGGATCTCGAAGGCAATGTGTACCGAGGTATGCGACTGTTGAAAGGTCAGGTCACCCCGGAGCAGTTTTTCATGTACGAGTTTGATAAAGGGGGCCTGATGGATCCGAATGGTGATCCGACACAGCATGGCTTGCCCTTGATGGAGGTGCGGCGTGAGCAATAAGTTGTTGCATTGGCTCGCGGGTGTGGTGTTAGGAATAGCGGTATCCGCACCAGCCCCGGCAGGATGGGTGAACGACTGGATCACTCAAAAAACGGTGAGTGGGCCGAACTATACCAATATACAGGGCCAGTCATTGATGTCGTTTGGCGGATTCAACGCGCGTTGGCAGCGTGGTTCGGGGCCGACCCCGCTCCTTTCATTCGAACGCCCCTCATTTCGCGTCGGCTGCGGGGGCATCGATGCGAAGATGGGCGGGTTCTGGTTCGCTGGAATCGATGCGCTAGTGCAAAAAGTCCAGGCGATTATCCAGAATGCGGCGGCGATCATGTTCAAGATTGCCCTCGATACGATCTCGCAGATGCTCGGCGGTGCGGCCGAGTGGGTCGAAAATGTCGTGCGTGCGGTCAATTCGATTGCCAAGGATGAATGCACCGCGGCACGAAGCCTGGTCAACGCCATCGACCCGGGCGGGGCCGGGATCAAATCGACAGCCCATAGTCTGATGGACTCGCTGGGCTTGGCAGAGCTATCTCAGAGCCTGGGAGTGAGTCCGTCTGCGCCGAAAGCCGGCCAAAAAATGAAGGACACGGACACCGCGCCCACAACACAGGACACGGCGCGGTTGCAGTGTCCATCGGAGGTACAGCAGTTATTGCCGATCAATGGCCAGGGATCAGTGCTGAAAGAGGTGATGACCAGCGCCAGCCTGGTTAACTGGGAAAACGTAGCCCGGGGTATGGTGGGCGACGTTGTCATCCAAAAGAACACAAATAAAGGCGGCGACACCTTTGTCGCTCAGACAGTGCCCTCGTGCTATGAAAACAAGGATCTATCGTTCGACAACATGCTGGACGGGAATCTGAAACAGCGGCCGGTCAACGGCGCCTGTACCCCGGATGCGGCCCCAGGTGGCGGGTTGTTGACGGACATCACCACGGTGATGAACGCGATCGTCGCCAAGTATAAGACCGGTACCGCGCTATCGAGCTCAGAGCAGCAGTTTCTAAACGAGTTGCCATTGGCGATTGCCTATCGGCTGCAAGGCGCGGCGTTGTCCGACTCAGGCCCGGCGGGTATTGATGATATCGCGCATCTCACCGCAACGGCCTACGCGTACCAGTCGTTGGAGGATCTGTATCGCGTGACCCGCAAGGCGGCGGTGCAGTACAACGAAAAATTGCGGCAAAATGAAAACAAAATGTCTCAGTGCAAAATCGCCGCTGTTGAGGAGGCTGGAAAGGCACTGAAGGAATGGTCCCGGTCAATGTACAAGCGCGTCATGGGACTGCGTAAATACTACAGCCTGCGGGTTGCGGAATTTAACGCGGGCACACAATTAACCGGCGATGCGTTGAAGTACCGTTTGCATGTCCGGGAAAACTTCAAGGAACGCGTGCCGAAGGCGGCAGCGAAAAACTCGAAATAAGGGCGATTGTCGATGCGTAAAACGATTCCTTATTTGGCCATGCTGGTCGCGCTGATGTTCAGCGTTGATGCATCAGCGGCCGTCCTGGTGACAACCTACGATGCCTTTACCCCGATGGTCGATGCCCTCACGCGGGCAGCATTGATCTTTAGTGACAACAGCTTTACCTCGACGGCGTATGCCTTTGGGTACGCCGGCCTGGTCGTCGGTGCCGTGGGCGTGTTGACCAGCCTGGGTCAGGGGCGTGTCATCAATCCGGTGGCATTCGCCATTCCGTTTGTATTGGGCGCGGCGATGCTCACGGCAATCATTGGCCCGAAGGACGATATCTATGTGTTCGATAAGAGCACGTGGGAGATCGGTACAGTGTCGAGTTTCCCAGCGCCTCTGGCTCAGGTCCTCAGCTGGGTCACCAGAGCGCGTGACGCGATTATCAGTCAGATCGACACGGCGGCACCGCCGGGATCACCGGTTATTTGGGACTACAGCTATAACGTGGGCGGCATGTCGTTCGATATCTTGATGCGGGCGCTCAGTAAAGCGGGGGAACTGCCGGACCAGTACCTGAATGCGAGTGTCGAGAAGTATATCGATGACTGTTTGCCGGTCGGCATGTCGGTCAACAATCTGGATTGGAATGACCTCAATAGCGGCAACGTGGAGTTCCGCAACTTGCTGGCACAGGCGGCGCATCCGTCATTCCCCACAGGGTATTTCACCGCGACCAACAAACAAGGAATCTATGGCACCTGTGCGGACAGCTGGGCCTATCTTGGCCCCAAGCTGGATGAAGTGGCAACGCAGGACATGTTCAAAAAGAGCATTCTGGCGGCCTGTGAAGACCACGGTATTCGCACCGAGTTGCGGGATTCCAGTGCCTCCAATTCATCCAATTGGTTGTGGACTGCGCCGTACGGACAGAATTGGCGGTGTGAGGACGCGTTTTCGCAATCGGTACTCTTGGCGGTGGGAGAGACGGGATCGCCGCCGTGGACACCCAACGTTGCGAATGCATGGCGCTGGATGCGGCAATTGTATCTCGGACACAAGATCCACGAATGGGCAGCAAGCACGGGTCCGAACGGTTTGGCAAACTACAACCAGGTCATCGATCGGATCGGCTGGGCGGGGCAAGCGGCGCAATGGATGCCGATGCTGCGCGCGTCCATATTGGCGTTTGCCATTGCGCTCACGCCGTTCTCGTTGCTATTCCTCTTGACTGGCGCGGGGTCGAGAGCCTTGTTTTTCCCCTTGGGGATGATTCTCTATGTGGTGGTATGGGAAGTCATGGATGCGTTTTCGCATTCATTCTTGATGGAGGAGGCATTTCGGGTCGCTGCGGATGCGATGCGGCACCAGATTGGGCTGGTGGGCCTGGCAAAGCTCTCACCGGCGACGGTGAAAATGATGACGGCGTTCGGGACGATCCGAATGATGTCAGCGGTGCTGGCAACCTCCTTCATGTACGTGGTGTTCAAGTTCGGCGGCATGGCCATGGCCAACCTGGCCAGCAGCTTCGCGGCATCCAGTCAGGCAGCGGGTTCGGATGCGATGCGAAAGACGGTCGACCCCGTGCAGCACGGCCAATGGCTGCAGGCCCTCAGTCAGTCCGATGCCACGCAATTTGCAGTGCATGGCACCGGGGGTTGGAGCAACTACCAGGCAGGCCAGCAATACAATGCATCGTCAGCGGCGCAAACCGCGACCAATACCGCCACAGCGTTGGGCGGGGCGGGTGTTGGCTCAAATCGCACAGCGGCGGTTAATGCCGGGCGAAATACGGGGGGTATCACCGGGGCTGAGGATGTGGCAAAAGCCACGGACATGACACCCACGCAGGCCGCGGCGATGGCCGCAGCAGGCGACCAACACCGCAGCATGTCCCACGGTATCGGGACCGAGTTGGCAGTGGATCAGGCGACTCAGGCCGGAGGGGATCCAATTGCGGACCTGGTGACCGGTGCCAACTTTGGAACGAGTCAGGACATTGGGGGAGGCGCGCAGCTCAATGGGGATACCGGAGGGTCGCCCACCGCAGTTTCTGACATTGGCCGTTCCGTTGGCGGTTTCCGGAACCTCTCGCAGCGTGCGGCCAACGACATGGCCCGAGCGGCTGCGCAATTTGCGGGGCTATCGCTGGGTGATTCCTTGCGCGGCGAAGCGGGTAACCGGCAGATTGCCATGGGGCCGCAGGCGATGTCGAATTTCCTCGCAGCTAACCCCGAGCTTGCGAACAACCTCTCCGCAGAGGCCAGGGATCGGCTGGGCACGCATGGCGGCACCCTGTCGATGGCGGTGTCTTCCTCGGGCGATGGGAAGTCGCTTCAGGTCAGCTCCATGAGTCTGCGCAACAGCATGAACGGGCAGGTCGATTGGAGCAGCACCGTGGACGACAGTACCAAACTCAGTAGCGGCGTCCAGTCGACCGCCGGTCCCACCGCGAACAATGCGTTGGCCGCGAGACATGGCCAGGTCGAGGCCATGCGCAACCTGCGGGATGAACTGCAAAGTGCGCTCGAAAGCGGCGATGTGGGTCGGGTGCAGGCCGTTGCCCTGCAGGTGGCGGAATACACCGGTACCCTACTTGGGGTGCAGAGCCAGGCGTCAGCGAACGAGCAAGGGATGGACAGCAAATCGCTCAGCGCCGAAGGGCATCTCGGTGGCAGCAAGGAGATCGGTGGCGGTAAGAAAAAAGCCGGGAAAGGGGAGGCGGCCTCGGAAGGCCGCATTGCCCAAGCCGTCAGGGATCTGGCCACTGGCGGCTTTGCCTCGGCGGCCGCGGACGTCTTTGGGCTCAAAGGGGAAATCGGAGGTGGCGTATCGGTACGGGGAGCTAGCGAAGATCGACGCTCAGAACAAACAAACATATCCGGCGGCGGCTACTACGCCGCGATGTCACAGTGGGCGGCGCAGGCGATGGACGACTACAAAGCGGCGATGGCGAACCCGAACGCGAACGGGACCGCGGTCGTTAACGGCGAGTTCCGCGACATGGTGGACGCGGCGCAGGGCTACTGGGCACCGAAGGTTGAGCAACTCATGGATACGTCGAAAGAGCAGGGCGAGCAGCTGAACAGCGGCAGCGGCGTGGTCGACGACATGAAGCAGTTGGTCGGGGACGCGCTTAAGAAATACTGGTGAGGGGAAGGTGGATTAGAAGATTATGGGCCGTCATGTGAACTGCACCCATAGAAATTGCCAGCAGTATCGCGCAAACCCATCATCTTGAGCCCAGTGGCCGGATTGATGTCACCAAACATCCTACGACAGTCACGGTTCCTACGCCGATTCCGCTCGATCCGCGCCATGAAGGCCTCGGGGTCCCTGTGATACATCCAGGTCATGATGGCGTAGGCAACCAGCAGGAACAACCACCAAACCATCGCAAGGAAGATGGCGGCGACCCAGAACTCCAATTTGGTGGTGAAGGCCAGGGACGTCGGATCCATCAGGAACGGCGCGAACAGCAACAGCGGGCTGAGCCACACCCAGCGCCAGCGGCGGAAGAAGCCGGGTCCGAGGAACAGGAGGGCGACAACGATCAGGCCAACGCCGGCCGCCAGGTGGTGGCTACCCAGCAGGTCGGTCAGGAAGGCGAAGGCCTTGGCGATGGATTGATCGAAAACGGCGAGCATGGGGCGTTTCTTCTGGTGAACACAGAAGTTCATTATAGCGCAGCCGCCAGGCATGCAATGCCGGCAGGGCGGTCACCAGGCCCCGTATCGGCGGAATTGCGCTAGAATTCAGGTATTCCAACCGCCTGTTTCGACAGGCTGGAATGGTCCTCGCTCGGGACTCGAAACAAAGAGAGGTGGCCTTCGGGCCAAATTCCCACAGGGGAGAGCAATCTCCTCGGTGGGGGCGTTCTCCCCTCATTATTAAGGAGGTGAGAACGTGAAAAGAGTCAATCCGGAAATCATCCGGGATGAAATCCGCCATATCGGACGATTCCTGGTGGTGGGAGGATTTGGCGCTCGCGTATTCAACCAAAGTGTTGATACGTGGGTGGCAATCGCTTTGATTGTCACTGGGGTTTTTGCGATCTATATGGGATCTCGTGAAGAAGGAGGGGACGACAATGTATGAGTTGGTATATATGGCCGTTGGCATTGTTGGATTCCTCTGGATTCTTCTCCGCTTTGCAGAAAAGCAGGAGCGGGATCGCAAAGAGAAGCACTGATCCAAGTTAACCGGCCTTCGGGCCAAATTCCCACAGGGGAGAGCAATCTTCCCTGCGGGGGGGTGTCTCTCCCCTTTTTTGTAGAGGTGAGAGACATGGAACTTGAGGTACTCAAGTCGATAGCCCTCATCGTCGCCAGTCTTGCGGCAATGAGGGTTTTGAGAGTCTTGGCCTATACGGTGCTTGCACCGTGGGCCGAGAAAAGGGCGGCTTACAAGGCGGCGATGGCTGCGGCGAAAGTCGCCGACACGACCGAGCGGCGCCGTGCTAAGCAGGCGCGTCGTGAACAGCGGCGCGAAGCGGCACGACAACGCAAGATCGAGCGGGCCAACCGCAGGGCGAAGACCCTCGCCGCACTCGGCAAAGGCACTCTCTGGGTGCTGGAGCAGATCGGTGAGGCTGTTATGGCGGCAGGCCAAGCGTCAGGCGAAGGCCTCCGTGACATGATTCGCTATCTGCGGGTCTGGACTCGGGTAGCGCGCCTGACCCGCGCCGAGCGAGCCGAGACGAAGGCCGAAACCCGCGCTTGGCGCCGGGTGGCCAAGGGGCGAAAGGTCAAACCGACCCATCGCCCGTGGTGGCACGGCGCGATTGGTGAACGGCTCCGTCCGGTGCGCCGAGCGGTTTACCGGGGCGATGTGCTCCGCGTGGTCGCTATGTATAGGGTCCTGGACCAAGGCGAGTGGCATGCCGCCACCCTGGTCCAAGAGCCGCAAGCCGGCCAGAGCTACTGGTTGGCTGGTGATCCGCAGGAAGATCCTCGCCTGGAGGGTCTCCTGGTGGACCGCCGGAGAATGCCCCATCTGGCGGCGTGAAAATTGACCCCTTCTTCGCTTTTGCGGGAAGGGGTTTTTTCTTTGGCTGCAGGCCCTCAGTCAGTCCGATGCCACGCAGTTTGCAGTGCATGGCACCGGGGGTTGGAGCAATTACCAGGCAGGCCAGCAATACAATGCATCGTCAGCGGCGCAAACCGCGACCAATACCGCCAATGCGCCCGGAGTTCACAAATTGGGTATGCCCATTGCCATTGGCCCTGGACAACTCTACAATGAGAGTATCACAAGGAATACTCTAAAAATGGAGCGGGTCTCATGGCCGAAGTCAGTCCGCAAATACAGCCAAATTCGCACGACGTCATAGCGGCCGCGTTGCAGGCGTTTTTCAATATCTCGGATCGGTGGGGTCTGACTACGACCCAGGAGCGGATCCTGCTCGGGGAGCCGCCGGCTTCCACCTTCTTCAAGTGGAAGGCTGAAAAGAACGCGCGTCGTCTCGGCCGGGACACACTGGAGCGGATCAGTTATTTGGTAGGTATCTACAAAGCACTGCATACGCTGTTGCCCTCGGTGCATTCTGCGGACGAGTGGGTGAAAAAACCCAATGAGGCTCCCTTGTTCGGTGGTGATACCGCACTTAACCGTATGCTCGGGGGCAACGTGGCGGATTTGGCGGAGGTGCGCCGCTACCTCGACGCGCAGCGGGGATGATCGCCGAACCGTACCCGGGTGTCGTGGAGCCGGAAGAATTGAGCTGGCAGAAACACTACCGCATCGTTCCCTCCCGATTTCCCCCAGTCAATCTATTTGAGCGTCTGGTCGACCCCGAATTGATGGACGCACTTTTCTATCTGGAGAGTCTGACCAACGATCGGCTGCGCCAAGAAGCCGGGGATATCTCACGGGTACCGGACGAGGATCGTGTGTCTGGCCCAGGTGCAACGCCGGTGATGGCCGCATTCACCCATACCGGGCGGGAATCCCGATTTAGCGATGGAAGTTATGGTGTCTACTATGCTGGCAATTCCATCGACACAGCCATCGAGGAGACACGCTACCATCGGGAAACGTTCCTTCGCTACACGCACGAAGATCCTGGTGAGATCGATATGCGCGTGTACATTGGCCGAGTGCAGCGGCCTTTGCATGACATTCGATCGCACGATTTCGATTTCTTGCATGAGCCGGATAATTGGAATCCATCCCAGGCATTTGGGGCGATTCTTCGTGGCGATGGATCTTGGGGCATTGTGTATCGTAGCGTTCGTCATCTAGGCGGTGAGTGCATTGCGGCGCTACGACCGCCGGCAGTTTCGATTCCAAAGCAGGGGCTGCACCTGTGCTATGTGTGGGATGGCGAAGGGATATCGTCGGTGCTGGAGAAAAAGTTGCTGCGGACGGGCGGCTCGAAACCGCAGTTTTAAGCTACAATTGAGCTATTCCAACCGCCTGTTTCGACAGGCTGGAATGGTCCTAGCTCGGGACTTGAAACAAAGAGAGGTGGCCTTCGGGCCGAAATCCCACGGGGAGAGCAATCTCCCTGGTGGGGGCGTTCTCCCCTCATTGAAAAGGAGGTGAGAACGTGAGATGGGATAGAGAAAAAGCCCAGGACGTAAGCCGAAAGCTGGGCATTGTCTTTGTCTCGGCAGGGGTATTGGGTCGGGTGGTAAACCACTCGATCGATACCCTCACTGCCCTCGGGTTGGTCGCGATAGGTGTGATCGCCTTGGGGCTCGGATTGGTGAAGCTTGATGGAGGGAATGACGATGAATGACGTGATCTATATGGCGGCGGGCGTTGTCGTCTTCCTCGCCGTGATCATTTTCTTCGCGAACAAGCAGGAGAAAGATCGCAAAGAGAAGCACTGATCCAAATTAACCGGCCTTCGGGCCAAATTCCCACAGGGGAGAGCAATCTCCCTGATGGGGGCGTTCTCCCCTCATTGATAAGGAGGTGAGAGCGTGAAATTGGATCGAGAGAAGATCCAAGAGGAAGCCCGGAAGTTGGGGCTGGTCCTCATAGCAGGGGGTGTGGCGGCACGAGTGTTTCAGCACTCAATTGATACGCTCACTGCGATAGGGGTAGTGTTAATTGGAGTCGGGTTTGTGGTCATAGGGGCCTTGTCGGCCGATGGAGGTAGCAATGAATGACGTTATCTACATCCTGCTAGGGGTCCTGGCTTTCTTTACGGTCACAATCCTCTATCTGTTGAGGAAAGAGGAGAAGGACTCTAAGAAGCACTAATTCTGAACCGGCCTTCGGGCCAAATTCCCACAGGGGAGAGCAATCTTCCCTGCGGGGGGGTGTCTCTCCCCTTTTTTGTAGAGGTGAGAGACATGGAACTTGAGGTACTCAAGTGGATAGCCCTCATCGTCGCGAGTTTAGCGGCAATGAGGGTATTGAGAGTCTTGGCTTATTCGGTGCTTGCACCATGGGCTGAGAAAAGGGCGGCTTACAAGGCGGCGATGGCCGCGGCGAAAGTCGCCGACACGACCGAGCGGCGCCGTGCTAAGCAGGCGCGTCGTGAACAGCGGCGCGAAGCGGCCCGGCAACGCCAGGGCGAGCGGACCGCCCGCAGGGCGAAAGCCCGTGTTGCACTGGGCAAAGGCACCGTGTGGGTGCTTGAGCTGGTGGGCGGCATGACGTTGGCCGCATGGCGTGCCGCAAGCGCAACGGCCAGGGATCTGACTCGCTATTTGCGGGTCTGGATGAGGGTTCACCACTTAAGCCGCGCTGAGCGGTCAGAGGTGAGGGCCGAAGTCAAGGCGTGGCGCCGGGTAGCCAAAGGGGGCAAGGTCAAAGCGACCCGCCGCCCCCGATGGCACCAAGCACTGGGGCGGCAGCTCCGTCCGGTGTGCCGAGCGGTTTACCGGGGCGATGTGCTCCGCGTGGCCGCCGTATATCGGGTCCTGGACCAAGGCGAGTGGCATGCCGCCATCCTGGTCCAAGAGCCGCAAGCCGGCCAGAGCTACTGGTTGGCTGGCGATCCGCAGGAGGATCCTCGACTGGAGGGTCTCCTCGTCGACCGGCGCGCAGTGCCCCATCTGGCGGCGTGAAAATTGACCCCTTCTTCGCTTTTGCGGGAAGGGGTTTTTTCTTTGCAGGTGCACGTGGGGGTACTACAATTGTGGTAAATCAATTGAGATCACCGAAATGAGCGTATCTGTTCGCATCGATGACACCCTGGTGGAAGAGGCCCGCGTCGCCGCCAAGGCCGAATTCCGCACCGTCCAGGGCCAGATCGAGTTCTGGGCCAAGGTGGGCCGGGCTGCCTTGGACAACCCGGATCTGCCGGCAAGCTTCATCGCGGAGAGCTTAATGGCGATGAATGAACCGCGTGAACAGGCCGAGCCCTTTGTGCCGCGCACCCGAAAGCCGAGATGATCTGGGAGGTGAGGCAAACGCGCCGCTTTGCCCGGGCCTACAAGAAACTGCATGACAACATCGCCGCGGATGTGGATGCGGCGGTTGCCGCGATCGCTGAAGATCCTGATATTGGCGAAAAGAAAAAGGGCGATCTTGCACAGCTCTGGGTCTACAAGTTCCATAGCAAGGGCCAGCTCTATCTGCTGGGCTACACTCGGGAAGACGAAGTGCGGCTGATCTGGCTCGAGGCGGTGGGGCCGCACGAGAATTTCTATCGCAACCTGAAGCGCTGACCGCGGGCACCGGCCTTCCCCCAAATTGGGCGGAGCCAAAAAAACCGGGCCCGAAGGCCCGATTGTTGCACTAGCTTATGAATGCTCCCCCTCTAAGCGGCTGCCGCCGCTGTAGAGGGGGTTTCCCGCTCCTCGGCCCCTATCCATAAGGTCGAGAGCGTGACCGGCATTCTCGGTGCGCGCCGGGAACTTCTGCCCGTATGCGCCTCGGTACTGTTTCCATGACCTGCGGCCCGCAGGCCCGCTTCCTTGCGACCGAGTTGTTCGACCCAATAGCGGGCCGCAATGTTGTAGCTGGCGTTGAGATCCGCGTTGTACTGCTTCCCGTTCGGGAAGGTTGCGAGCGCGGCGTTCTCCTTGTCGCGCTCGATCTTTCCGCTGCCGTCGAAGGCCAGCTTCGAGGTGCGGTATGGCGACACGGACTGGACCTTGATGCGGCGCTCTCCCGCAATCGCCTCCAGTTGCAACGCCAGCTTCCGGTGCAGCCAACCGTGGAAACGCTGCCGCAGCGTGGAACGCCTCTTGCCGCCCCTCGGGCGCCATCCGCCAAGGTTCTCTATCACGATG
>JAKRWE010000016.1 GCA_024712425.1 Chromatiales bacterium | reverse complement strand
GTCAGCATTTTCCAGTGCATTGGGCCTCTTGGGTCAACTCAACTCGCAACAATGGCCGTCGATCCCCTCCGTCTGGTGAAAACAGGGCAGAATCGGCACGGTTTTCAACAGCCTGTTAGGCCACCAAAGTGGTACACAGCTCGAATTCGATGGGTAGGTAACCCATTGATAGGCAAGTAGAAAATGGCGGTATCTGAGATTCCCACCCTCTCCGCCAATAACGCAAAGGCCCCCGTCAGGGGGTTTTGCGTTATCAGGGGAGGGTCGGGATGAGAAGCCACGTCGGAACTGGCTGTCATCTTCATCAGTAATGGTTTCAGCGCGCGCCAGACATTCTCGAGAATGCGCGGTTGCGCGGCGGCGGAGGGGTGGATTCCGTCCGCTTGCATCAGCGCCGTGGTCTCCGCCACGCCTTCGAGAAAGAAATCGACCAACGGTGCGCCGGTTTCACTGGCCACGTCCCGGTAAACCTGCCTGAAACGGTCACCGCAGCGGTTGCCGTAGTTGGCCGGCAGGCGTACCCCGAGCAGGAGCACTGAGGCACCCGCATCGTGGCTCATCTCCACCATGCGCACCAGATTGCGGTGCATCGCCTTCAGATCGAGGCCCCGCAGGCCATCGTTGCCGCCGAGTTCGATGACCACAATTCCCGGCTCATGTATCCGCAGCGCCTCCGGCAGGCACGCCAGCCCCCCCGCGCGTGGTATCACCGGTGATGCTCGCATTCACGACCCGGGCCGGTACGCCCTTGTCTTTTCAGTCGCCTTTGCAGCAGGCTGACCCAGCCCTGTCAGGCATCGATGCCGTAGGCGGCACTCAGGCTGTCACCAATGGTCAGTATGCTTGTATTCGGCTCGGTACCGCTTTGTGCGGGCGCCAGACCAATCAGACACAGGAAAATGATGGTGAACAAACGGGTCATCGAGGCACGATCCCTTGCTAAGACGGTGGCATCGCCGGAAGGCGGCTACCTGGATATCCTGCGTGGCGTTGATATGCACGTCAACCGGGAGGAAGCCGTCGCCATCCTGGAACCATCGGGGTCCGGAAAGTCCACCCTGCTCGGGTTGCCTGCAGGACTCGACGACCCGACCGATGGCACGGTGACCTTGTTGGGGCAGCGACTCGATGCGCTGGACGAGGATGGGCGGGCGGCGCTGCGCCTTGGGCGCGTGGGCTTCGTGTTCCAGTCCTTCCAGCTGCTGGACGGATTGACAGCGCTGGAGAACGTCTGTCTCCCTTTGAACCTGGCGGGCAGGTGCGATGCGCGCGAGCGGGCGGTGGAGCTACTGCAGGAAGTGGGGCTTGGGCCGCGCCTGGCGCATCGTCCCGAGCAGCTGTCCGGGGGGGCAGCAGCGGGTTGCCGTGGCCCGGGCCTTTGCCGGACCGCCGGAGGTTCTGTTTGCGGATGAACCTACGGGCAATCTGGACCAGGCGACCGGGGAGCAGATCGCACAGCTGCTGTTCGACCTGCGTGACCGCCACTCGACCAGCCTGGTGCTGGTAACCCACGATCAGTCGCTGGCCGACCGTTGCGATCGCGTCCTGCATCTGGGGCAGACTCAGGAAGGCGGGTAATGAGGAGGAACAGCCTCCGGATTCTCATCCTGGCGGTGATGTTTGCAGTCACCGCGCTGAGCGCGGTTGGCTTTTTTGCGGACAGGGTCGGCAGGGTGCTGTCTGTCGAAGGCGCTGCGGCGATCGCAGCGGACCTGGTTATCGAACAGGTCGGCCCCATCCCTTCCGCGTGGCTGGAAGAGGCCCGTCGACTGAAACTCCAGACCAGCCGCATGGTGCGTTTCCCCAGTGTTCTGTTTTTTGGTGATCGGCCACAGCTGGTGCAAATCAAGGCAGTCGACACGAATTATCCCCTGCGGGGGCACTGCGGGTACGTCTTCCCTCCGGTAAGAGTAAGCGGCCTGCGCCGCCAGGGGATGCTATCGTGGGACCGCGGCTGGCACGCGCGATAGGCCATGCCGCAGGCAATGTGAACCTTGGTCGGCTGCAGTTGCGCATCGTCGGTCAACTGCTGGAGGAACCGGACCTGGCGGCCAGCCTGTTCCAGCTGGCTTCCCGTCTGCTGGTCAATTGGGATGATGCCGAGCGCAGTGGTTTGCTGGGACCGGCCAGCCGTGCCCGTTACCGCCTGTTGATTGCCGGTTCCGGTGCGGCTGTCGGCCAGTTCCGCAGCTGGTTGCAACCCCGGTTGCTGCCGGGCAGCGAGCTGTTGACCCCGGAAAACGGCCGCCCCGAGTTGGTGGCGGCGATCGAGCGTGCACGGCGTTTTCTGAGCCTTGCGGCTTTGTGCGGCAGCCTGCTGGCGGGTGTGGCAATACTGCTGGCCGTACGTGACTACCTGGAACGTTCACTGGACGAGGCGGGGCGGCTTGCGCAGCGACTCCGCGATTGGAAGGTGCCGGACAGTGGGCTGTTTGCGACCACGCGGGCCCGCCTGGTCGCGATCAATGGGTAGGCCGTACACCCGGAGGACTACCGCGGAACGCGGGCGCGACGCCTTGTCAGCCGGGAGTACAGTCTGGGCTTCAGTGATCGCATGCAGTCGGACAACCGCCTGCTGCAGGGGCGGTGGTGGACTTCGGCAGAGGAGGGATTCTCCGTGGAGGCCGGGGTGGCCCAGGCGCTGGGTATCAGGCTGGGGCAGCGGTTGTTCAGCATTTCCATGCAGCCAGGGCCGTTGGCCTGGGTGGCAGGCCCGGTGGCCGGCATGCTGATCTTTGGCGGGATGGCGTGGCTGGGCAGCCGGCCATTGCTGTCGCGGCCATCGGCAGGCATTCTGTGCTGAGAGAGGGCCTGACGGGAGGGGCGTGAGTGGGAATCGATGCAACACAATGACTTTTTCTCTACCTGCCAATCATTCTTCTGAGCGCGCGCCTGTTCGCTGAGGTTGCGGTGCGCTTCTTTCATGCCCCGCCGGTCATTGGCGAGCTGGGTGCAGGAGTGTTCCTTGGGCCGAGCCTGTTCGGCTGGGTGGAGCCGGCCGAAACGATCAGGCTGATGGCCGAGATCGGCATCATCCTGCTGTTGTTCGGGGTGGGGCTGGAAAGCGATGTGAGGAGGCTGTTGCGTACCGGCGTGAGATCGAATGGAGCGGTTCTACGAGCGTTGGGGACACCACTTGGCCACGGAGTGGGGCATCCGGAGGCAGGCTGGACAGGGCTCGCGGCCGCACCTGGGGCATCATGTTAAGATTCTGCCGTTCGACTGACAGGCTTGACCGTATCCATGATCCGTTTGTTGCTGGTAGATGACCATGAACTGTTCCGTTCCGGGCTGAGGAGTGTGCTGGCCGAGGCGGGCGATATCGAGGTGGTTGGAGAAGTGGCTGATGGCGAGGCGGCTGTGGATTTCGTGCGCAGGGACCCGCCGGATGTGGTCCTCATGGCATCAACTTGCCCGGTATCGGCGGTATCGAGGCCACGCGGCGTATTGTGCATGCGCAGCCGGATGTGCGTGTGATCGCCGTCACGGCGCTGAGCGAGGATCCCTTCCCCAACCAGCTGCTAGACGCAGGTGCCCGGGGTTACCTCTCCAAGGGCTGCCCTGCAGAGGAGTTGTTCAAGGCAATCCGTGACGTGATGCGGGGCAACCACTACATCTCGAGTGACGTGGCTCAGAAGCTCGCGCTGGGCAATATGCTCAGCCAGGACGAAGACCCCCCCCTGAAAAAGCTGTCTCCGCGCGAGATGCAGGTAATGATGATGATCGTGCAGGGGCAGGGCAACCAGCAGATATCCGATGCACTGTTTCTCAGCCCCAAGACGATATCGACCTATCGCCATCGCCTGTATGAAAAGCTCGATGTGTCCAACGATGTCGAGTTGACCCATTACGCTATCCGCCACAAGCTGATCGAATCCAGCTGATGACAGGCATTGGGTTCGATCCGGACTGCCGGCGTTGTCCGCGCCTGGCGAGTTTTCTCGATGAAGTCGGTGAGCAGTATCCTGACTACCATGCGCGCCCTGTCGCGCCTTTCGGGGCGCCAGACGCGCGTCTGCTGGTGGTCGGTCTTGCGCCCGGCATGCACGGCGCGAACGCCAGTGGCCGTCCCTTTACAGGGGACCACGCCGGTATCCTGCTCTACCAGACGCTGCATCGCCACGGATTCGCCAGTCGACCGGAATCACTCTCGGCCGATGATGGACTGGAACTTCCCGACTGCCGCATCACCAATGCCGTGAAGTGCCTCCCGCCACAGAACAAGCCGGTGGGCGCCGAGATCAAGGCCTGCCGCGACTATCTGGCGGTGGAGCTCGCCTCCCTGCCCGGTGGGGGAGTGATCGTGGCGCTCGGTTCCATTGCTCACAGGTCGGTGGTTGCCTCGCTCGGCCTGCGGCAGAAGGATATGCAGTTCGGACATGGCGCCGAGCACGCCCTGCCGGGCGGCAGAATCCTGCTTGATTCGTACCATTGCAGCCGTTACAACACCCAGACGCGGCGTCTGACCGAGCCGATGTTCGATGCGGTCTTTGCGCGGGCGCGCGCACTTCTCGATGAGTGAGTCGGCTGCATTCGATCACAAGGCCTTTCTGGCCACCCTGACACACCGTCCAGGCGTCTATCGCATGCTCAACGCGAAGGGCGAGGTGCTGTATGTGGGCAAGGCCAAAGACCTGGCCAAGCGGGTCAGTAGCTATTTCCGGCGTGCCAGCAATGCGCGGATCGCCTCAATGGTGTCCCGGATCGCGGATATCCAGATCACGGTGACCCACACCGAGGCGGAAGCCCTGATCCTCGAGAATCATCTGATCAAGGCGCATCGGCCCCGCTACAACGTGCTGCTGCGGGACGACAAGAGCTATCCCTATATCTACCTTTCCGAAGGCGACTTTCCACGTATCAGCTTTCACCGGGGGGCGCGCAACAAACCCGGGCGCTTCTTCGGTCCTTATCCCAGCAGCGGCGCGGTGCGCGAGACGCTCAAGCTGTTGCAGAAGCTGTTTCCCATCCGGCAGTGCGAGGACAGTTATTTCGCCAACCGCTCGCGTCCCTGTCTGCAGTACCAGATCGAGCGCTGCACCGCGCCCTGCGTCGGCTTTGTCACGCCCGAGCGCTATGCACAGGATGTGCGTGACACGGTGCTCTTTCTCGAAGGCAAGGCGTCTGATGTGGTCGAACGCTGGGTCCGGCGCATGGAGGCCGCATCCGAGGCGCTGGAATTCGAAGAGGCAGCCAAACTGCGTGATCAGATCGCGGCGCTCAAGACGGTGCAGGAAAAACAGTATGTGGCGGGTGAACGGGGCGACCTGGATATCGTTGCGGTTGCCAGCCGGGGCGGCGAGGCCTGCGTGCAGCTGTTCCTGGTGAGGCGGGGCCACAACCTGGGCAACCGGACCATCTATCCACGCAACACCCGGGATGCCAGCGAGGCAAAGCTGGTCTCCGCCTTTATTGCGCAGTACTACCTGGACCGCGCGGTGCCCAACGAAATCCTGGTCAGCACCATGCCGGAGGATCGTGTGGCCCTGGAGCAGGCGCTCAGCGAGCAGTCCGGCCGCCGGGTGCGCATCATCGATTCGCCGCGCGGCGATCGGGCGCGCTGGCTCGAAATGGCGCGTACCAATGCCGCCATGGCGGTCGATGCAAGGCTGGCCAGTTCCGGTGCCACCCGCCAGCGGCTGGACGATCTGCAGCAGGCGCTGGGGCTGGACGAGCCGCCGGCCCGCATGGAGTGTTTCGATATCAGCCATACCCAGGGAGAACGAACCGTTGCATCCTGCGTAGTGTTCCAGGACGGCGCGCCATTGAGCAGTGACTATCGCCGCTTCAACATCAACGGCATCCAGCCCGGTGACGACTACGCGGCGATGCGCCAGGCCCTGCAGCGGCGCTACCGGCGTATCCAGGAAGGCGAGGGGCGGATGCCGGATCTGCTCCTGATCGACGGCGGCAAGGGACAGCTGGCCGCGGTGGCCGGGGTGCTGGAGGAGATGGGGATCAACGACCTGCTGTTGCTCGGGGTGGCCAAGGGGCCCGACCGGAAGCCCGGCATGGAGACCTTGTTCTTGTTGGGGCAGGAGCGGCCTCTTATACTGCCTGCGAATTCCCCGGCTCTGCACCTGGTGCAGCACATCCGGGACGAGTCGCATCGTTTCGCCATCACGGGTCATCGGCAGCGTCGCGCCAAGGCCCGGCGAACCTCGCCGCTGGAGGAGATTCCGGGTATCGGCGCCAAGCGGCGGCAGCGTTTGCTCAAGCATTTTGGCGGCCTGCAGGGGCTGGCACGTGCCGGGGTCGAGGACATCGCGACGGTCGAGGGAATCAGTCGTAAACTGGCACAGGCGGTCTATGTCGCCTTTCATGGTGAAGAATGAACAAGCTGTACAACCTGCCCAACCTGTTGACGCTGTCCCGTATCGTGCTGATCCCGGTGTTCGTGCTGGTGTTCTATCTGCCGGTCGCGTGGTCGGCGCCTGCGGCCACGGTGATCTTCATGCTGGCGGCCTTCACCGACTGGCTGGACGGCTACCTGGCGCGGCGCCTGGAACTGACCAGTCCGCTCGGGGCCTTCCTGGACCCGGTGGCGGACAAGCTGATGGTGGCCACTGCGCTGGTTGTGGTGCTGCAGGCCGATCCCCAGCTGTGGCTGGCGTTGCCGGTGATGGTCATCATCGGGCGCGAGATCACTATCTCGGCTCTGCGTGAGTGGATGGCGGAACTCGGCCAGCGTGCGCAGGTGGCGGTGTCTGAGATCGGGAAGTTCAAGACCACGGCGCAGATGCTGGCGATCACGCTGCTGATCTATCGCGAGGATCTGTGGGGTTTGCCGGTATATCTGATCGGCGAGGTGTTGCTGTATATCGCGGTAATTCTGACGCTCTGGTCCATGCTGATCTACCTGCGCGCCGCCTGGCCTCTGCTGGGTGCGGAGCCAATTGAAAAATTACCGGCAAATTGCGCAGAAACGGGCTTGACACAACCGCCGGAATCCATAGAATAGCGGCCTCGTTCGGCGGGAATAGCTCAGTTGGTAGAGCACAACCTTGCCAAGGTTGGGGTCGCGAGTTCGAGTCTCGTTTCCCGCTCCAATTTCCCTGGAAACCCCGCAAGCCTGCGGGGTTTCTGGTATCAGCACACCGGCAATGTGCTGCACACGATCAGATGGCCGAGTGGCAGAGTGGCTATGCAGCGGATTGCAAATCCGTGGACCTCGGTTCGACTCCGGGCTCGGCCTCCATCTTTCCCCCGCATGAATTCACGATTGCTCCTGCCGGTCGTAGGCCATACCATGCGCTTTTTGTATACCTCTTGACCAAGGAGTAATGGACGCGGATGGGCAGCAATAACAGAAAGGTGGCATTGATCACCGGCGTCACCGGCCAGGACGGCGCCTACCTGGCGGAGTTCCTGCTGGACAAGGGCTACGAGGTACACGGCATAAAACGCCGCTCCTCGTCGTTTAACACCGATCGCATCGACCACCTGTACCAGGACCCGCACGAGCAGCATCGCCGCTTCATCCTGCACTACGGTGATCTGTCTGATTCCATGAGCCTGGTGCGTATCATCCAGCAGGTGGAGCCGGACGAGATCTACAACCTCGGCGCCCAGAGCCATGTCGCCGCTTCCTTTGAAAGCCCGGAATACACAGCGGACACGGTCGGTATCGGTGCGCTGCGCGTGCTGGAGGCCATTCGTATCCTCGGCCTGGAGAAGAAGACCCGTTATTACCAGGCATCCACCTCCGAACTGTACGGCCTGGTGCAGGAGATCCCGCAGAAGGAGACCACGCCCTTCTATCCTCGCTCGCCCTACGCGGCGGCCAAGCTGTACGCCTACTGGATCACGGTCAACTACCGTGAGGCCTATGGTATCTATGCCTGTAACGGCATCCTGTTCAACCACGAGTCGCCCATCCGCGGCGAGACCTTCGTCACGCGCAAGATTACCCGCGCCCTGGCGCGTATCAGCCTGGGGCTGCAGGATTGCCTGTACCTCGGCAACCTGGACGCCAAGCGCGACTGGGGCCATGCCAAGGACTACGTGCGCATGCAGTGGATGATGCTGCAGCAGGATGCGCCGGACGACTTCTGTATCGCCACCGGCAGACAGTACTCGGTGCGGGACTTCTGCAATGCCGCCTATGCCCATATCGGCAAGACCATTCGCTGGGAGGGCAGTGGCGTGGACGAGAAGGGCTACGATGCCGAGACCAGGCAACAGATCGTGGCGGTCGACCCGCGCTACTTCCGCCCAACCGAGGTCGAGACCCTGCTGGGCGACCCCGCCAAGGCCAAGGAAAAGCTCGGCTGGGAGCCGGAGATCACCTTCGACGAGATGGTCCACGAGATGATGGAGAACGACCTTCAGCTTGCCCGGCGGGATGCCCTGGTCAAGGAACACGGCTACAAGGCCTTCGACTACAACGAGTAAGGCCATGGATCAGAACGCGAGCTATTACGTGGCGGGTCACCGGGGCCTGGTCGGCTCGGCTATCGTGCGCCAGTTGCACAAGGCGGGCTGCGACAACATCATCACCCGTACCCACAGTGAACTGGATTTGACCGACCAGGCGGCGGTGCGTGCGTTCTTCGCGCAGGAGAGGCCGGACTACGTGATCCTGGCGGCCGCCAAGGTCGGTGGCATCCATGCCAACAACACCTACCCGGCCGAGTTCATCCAGGACAACCTGATGATCGAGGCCAATGTCATCGATGCGGCCTGGCGGGCCGATGTGCAGCGCCTGCTGTTCCTGGGCAGTTCCTGCATCTACCCGCGCGATGTCGAACAGCCGATGCGCGAGGATGCGCTGCTGACCGGCACCCTGGAATCGACCAACGAGCCGTATGCCATCGCCAAGATCGCCGGGATCAAGCTGTGCGAATCGTACAACCGGCAGTACGGCACCGACTACCGTTCGGTGATGCCGACCAACCTGTACGGCGAGGGGGATAACTTCCATCCCGAGAACTCGCATGTCATACCGGCCCTGATGCGGCGCTTCCACGAGGCGAAGCAGCGCGGTGACAACCAGGTCACCGTCTGGGGCTCTGGCCGTCCGATGCGCGAGTTCCTGCACGTGGACGACATGGCGGCGGCCAGCCTGTTCGTGCTGGGGTTGGACAAGCCAAGCTACGAGGCCAACACCCAGCCGATGCTGTCGCACATCAACGTGGGTACCGGTGTGGATTGCTCCATCCGCGAACTGGCCGAGACCATCGCAGAGGTGGTTGGCTTTGAGGGCGAACTGGTGTTCGATGCCAGCAAGCCGGACGGCACCCCGCGCAAGCTGATGGACGTGTCACGCCTCAGGGCAATGGGCTGGGAGGCGTCGATTGGCCTGAAGGAGGGCCTGGCGGCCACCTATGCGTGGTTTTTGAACACGAAGGCGATTTCCGCGGTTAGCGGGGTGTCGGAATGAATTCCGACCTACACGCTCGGTGCGATGTTCGTGTAGGTCGGGTTTCAACCCGACATCGGGGCGGGCTGAGGCCGAATATTATCCGGCAAGCACTGGCTGTCGCCCGATGCTGTAATAGGCCAATCCGGCATCCGTCACGGCCTTGGGATCGTACAGGTTGCGGCCGTCGAAAAGTGCCTTGCCGCTCAACTGAGTCGCCAACTGCTCGAAATCCGGGCTGCGGAATTCGATCCACTCGGTGACCACGGCCAGGGCGTCGGAATCCTCGACGGCCTGTTCGGCCGAATCACACAGCACCAGGTCATCCCGGTCGCCATAGATGCGTTTGGCCCCCTCGCTGGCCACCGGATCAAAGGCACGCACGCTGGCGCCAGCGGCCCACAGGGCCTCCATCAGGTCGCGGCTGGAGGCTTCGCGCATGTCGTCGGTGTTGGGCTTGAAGGCCAACCCCCACAGGGCAATCGTCTTACCCTTGATATCGCCGCCGAAGTGCTCGTTGATCTTGCGAAACATCACCTGCTTCTGGCGTTTGTTGACGTCCTCGACCGCGCCGAGTAGCTGCGCGTCGTAACCCACCTGTTTGGCGGTGTTGTACAGGGCCTTGACGTCCTTGGGAAAACAGGAACCGCCGTAGCCGCAGCCGGGGTAGATGAACTGGTAGCCGATGCGTGGATCCGAGCCGATCCCGACCCGCACCGCCTCGATGTCCGCGCCCAGGATCTCGGCCAGGTTGGACAGTTCGTTCATAAAGCTGATCTTGGTCGCCAGCATGGCATTGGCGGCGTATTTGGTCAGTTCCGCAGACCGGACATCCATGAACAGCATGCGTTCATGGTTGCGGTTGAACGGCGCATACAGTTCGCGCATGGCCTGGATCGAGCGCGGATTCTTGGTGCCGACCACGATGCGGTCCGGCTTCATGAAGTCGTCGATGGCCGCGCCTTCCTTGAGGAATTCCGGATTGGAGACGACGTCGAAGTCCACATCCGCTCCGCGTCCCGCCAGGGTCTCGCTGACCCGGGCAGCCACCTTGTCCGCCGTGCCGACCGGCACCGTGGACTTGTCCACGATGATCTTGAAGTCATTGGCGTGAGTGGCGATCGTCTCGGCCACGGCCAATACGTACTGAAGGTCGGCGGAACCGTCCTCGTCCGGTGGCGTGCCAACGGCGATGAACTGAAACAGCCCGAAATCGACGCCTTCCCTTGCATCGGTGGTGAAGTGCAGGCGACCGGCTGCGCGGTTGCGCGCCACCATCTTGTCCAGGCCCGGCTCGTAGATCGGCACGCCGCCGTTGTTGAGCAGATCGATCTTGGCGGGATCCACGTCCACGCACATGACCTGGTTGCCGACCTCCGCGAGACAGGCGCCGGTGACCAGTCCAACATAACCGCTGCCGAATATGGTGACCTTCATGAAAAAATCCCTCTTTAAGTTCGTCAATGCACAATTTCAGGCGCGTGATCCTAACATGGGTCGGCGGAAATCCTTATTTCTTTAGAGCCTGTTTTCAGTACTTTTTCTGTTTCCCTCCAGCGCGTAATATGCCGGGATCCAAGTCAGTCGATCAGGGAAGAAAACCCCATGACAGAAAATCGTATTCTGGTGACCGGAGGCGCCGGTTACATCGGCAGCCATACCTGTGTGGAATTGCTGGAGGCCGGTTACGAGGTGGTCGTATTCGACAACCTCTCCAACAGCAAGCCGGCTGCGCTCGAGCGGGTGGAAAAGATCGCCGGCAGATCACTGGACTTCATCGAAGGGAATATACGCGATCGTGCCGCACTCGACAGCGCTTTTGCAAAGCACCGGGTCGATGCGGTCATCCACTTTGCCGGGCTCAAGGCCGTTGGCGAATCGGTGGAGAAGCCCCTCGAATACTATGACAACAATGTCTCCGGCACGGTGACGCTGTTGCAGGCCATGCGCGATGCGGATGTGAAGAACATCGTGTTCAGTTCGTCTGCCACCGTGTACGGCGATCCGGCCGGCCTGCCGATTCGTGAGGACTTCCCGCTGTCCGCCACCAACCCCTATGGCCGCTCCAAGCTCATCATCGAGGATATCCTGCGCGACCTGTACAAGGCGGATGCGGGCTGGAATATCGGCATCCTGCGTTACTTCAACCCGGTGGGCGCACACAAGAGCGGCCTGATCGGCGAAGACCCGAACGATATCCCGAACAACCTCATGCCCTATATCGCCCAGGTGGCCGTCGGCAAGCTGGAACAACTGTCGGTCTTCGGCAACGACTATCCAACGCCCGATGGTGCCGGTGTGCGGGATTACATCCACGTGGTCGACCTTGCCCGCGGGCACATCAAGGCATTGGAGAAACTGGCCCAGTCACCCGGCTGCGTGACCTACAACCTGGGTGCCGGCACCGGCTACTCGGTGCTGGACATGGTCAAGGCCTTCGAAAAGGCCGCCGGTCGGCCGGTTGCCTACCGCATCACGGATCGCCGCCCGGGTGATATCGCCGCCTGCTATGCAGATCCCGCGCTGGCGCGCGAGGAGCTGGGATGGGAGGCGGAATACGGGGTGGAAGCGATGTGCGAAGACAGCTGGCGTTGGCAGTCCAACAACCCGGAAGGCTATTGACGGCTGTTTTGTACCGGCATTTCTGAGAAAATGCGCCACCGCTTCGAGGCGGTAAGCACCTGATCCGCCCGGGTGGCGAAATTGGTAGACGCAGCAGACTTAAAATCTGCCGATCATTGCGATCGTGCCGGTTCGATCCCGGCCCTGGGCACCATTCTCGAAGGCTTTCAGTCTCATCCTGTAGGCTTGCCGGGCCCGATTACCAGGCTCGGCGAATCGTCATACTCCGCCTTGTTGCGCATATGGTCGGCCGTTGACAGGAAGGCCTGCTCCAGGCGGTCGCGAAAACCCTTTTCCAGGCCCATGTTGTCGAGCGCCTTGCGCATGCACAGCATCCACTGGTCGCGTTCCCTGATGCCGACGGAGAAAGGCATGTGCCGGGCGCGTAACCTGGGATGGCCGTACTTCTGAACATAGAGGTCCGGGCCGCTGAGCCAGCCGGAGAGGAACAGGAACAGCTTCTCGCGCGATACCCGCAGGCTGCGCGCGTGCATGTCACGCACCTCTTTTGCATCGTCCAGTTCGTCCATGTGATCGTAGAAATGGTCGACCAGTTTTCGAACGCCTTCCTCGCCGCCGAGGATTTCGTAGGGTGTCGCTTGTTCAGTCATGATGGGTTTCCGGTTTCATTCGTTTCGACTGCCACACGGTTGGCGCCCATTGCCAGAATTCGGAGAGCGTCAGGTCGTCTGATTCTGGCATGGCCTGGCCAAGAAAGTTCCAGGCCGCGCGCAGGGAAGGGAGCGGGTCGTCGGCATCCACCGGGTGGGCGGCATCACGCTTGCTCAGTTTCCGGCCATGCCGGTCCAGTACCAACGGTACATGCAGGTAGTGCGGAGTGCTGAAACCGAGCAGCCGTTGCAGCCAGATCTGGCGTGGTGTGGATGGGAGCAGGTCCGCACCGCGCACCACGTGGGTGATCTGCTGAAGGTGGTCATCCACCACCACGGCAAGCTGGTAGGCGAAATGACCGTCGGCACGGTGAATCACAAAATCGCCGACATCCCGGGCCAGGTTCTGCGATTGCTGGCCATACAGTTCGTCCCCGAATCGGATGGTTTCATCGTCGACGAGGATGCGTGTCGCACGGCCTTCGCCGCCTGCCAGCCCCGACCTGCGACAGGTGCCGGGGTAGACGGGTCCATCGCTGCCCGAGTGTTTTGCCATGGACGCGATCTGTTTGCGACTGCACTGGCAATGGTAGACACGCCCTTGTCGATCCAATTCGTCCAGCGCGGCCTGGTAGGCATCGGTCGTTTGGCTCTGCCAGGCGATGGGGCCGTCCCATTCAAACCCGAAGGCCTCCAGGGTGAGGACAATCCGGGTGTCCATGCCCGGCACACAGCGGGTCTGGTCGAGATCATCGATACGCAGGCGCCATTCTCCATCCTCGTGCGTGCGCGCTTCGAGGTAGGAGGCCAGGGCGGCAACCAGTGAGCCGAAATGCAGTGGGCCGGTCGGGGAGGGTGCAAACCGGCCCCGGTAGGGGGGCGTCTGCCATGGGTGCTCAGTTGAACTGCTTTTCCTTCTGTTCCTGCGCGGTCTTGCAGTCGATGCACATATCGGCGGTGGGGCGCGCCTCGAGCCGGCGCAGGCCGATCTCCACGCCACAGACCTTGCAATAGCCGTATTCGTGTTCATCAATGGCGGTCAGGGTCTTGTCGATCTTGGCCAGCAGCTTGCGTTCACGGTCCCGGGTGCGCAGTTCCAGGCCGATGTCCGATTCCTGGGTGGCCCGGTCATTGGGATCTGCATGGTGCGTCACGTCCGTCTTCATGTGGTCGACGGTGCGGTCGACCTCCTGCATCAGTTCAGCTCGCCAGTGCGTGAGGATGGCGCGAAAGTGCGCCTCCTGCTCCGGACTCATATAAGGCTCGTCGTCGGCGGGCTGGTAGGGCTGGAAGCCTTCGTGGTGGACAAGATTGAATTCGGGCATGGCGCTACCCCTTCACGCGATCCAAAGGCAAACCTTACCCCAAAACGGGCTTTTCTGCTTGGATTTACAGGGCTATCCGGTATGCTTCGGCCAAATTTTGTGGAGGTGAACAATGGCTGCAATCGAGGCCCTGATATTCGACGTGGACGGCACCCTGGCTGATACCGAGCGGGATGGCCACCGGGTGGCTTTCAACCGTGCTTTCGCCGATGCTGGACTGGACTGGGATTGGGATGTGGATCTGTATGGCAGACTGCTGGCGGTGACCGGTGGAAAGGAACGGATCAAGTTCTATCTGAACGAATTCAACATGGCATTCGAAAAGCCGGCGGACCTGGACGGCTTCGTTGCGGGATTGCATGCGGCCAAGACAGCGCACTACAAGCAATTGATGGTGGAGGGCCGGGTGCCGCTGAGACCTGGCGTGGAACGTCTGCTGCGCGAGGCGCGCGATGCCGGGATTCCGCTGGCAATAGCCACCACCACTACGGTCGACAACGTGACGTCGCTGCTGGAGAACACACTGGGGGCGGATGCCATCGACTGGTTTGCCGAGATTGGCGCGGGCGATATCGTGCCGGCCAAGAAACCCGCGCCCGATATCTACGACTGGGTGCTGCAGCGCATGGGGCTGAGTGGTCCGCTGGCGATTGCCTTCGAGGACTCCGGGCACGGGGTGAGTTCGGCTGCCGATGCGGGTATCGAGCGTATCGTGGTGACAACCAACGATTACACCCGTGACCAGGACTTCTCACGCGCTGCCCTGGTGCTCGACCAGTTGGGGGAGGATGACAGGCTGCCAAGAACGGCGGATGGCAGCGAGCTCGATCGCCCTGTGGATCTGGGCCTGCTGCGGGCGCTATGAGTTTCCCCGAACCGGCGCAGCGCATGCGGTCCATCGCCCCATTCCGGGTCATGGAGATCCTGGCGCGGGCGCAGCAATTGGACCGTGAGGGCCGTGAGGTGGTCCACATGGAGGTGGGTGAACCGGATTTTCCGGCACCACAGGCGGTCAATGAGGCGGCGCGGTCGGCCCTGGCGAGCGGTGAGACCCATTACACCCCAGCGCTGGGGATACCGGCGCTGCGCGAGGCCATTGCGGGCTACTATGCAACACGCTTCGGCGCGACGGTCGATCCGTGCCAGGTGGTGGTGACGCCCGGTGCGTCGGGCGCGCTGCAGCTGATCCTGGGGGCCCTGATCGATCCGGGTGACAGGGTGCTGCTGCAGGACCCCGGTTATCCCTGCAACCGGCACATGATCGAGATGTATGGCGGACGCCCGCGTGCCTTGCCGTCGATGCCCGAAGGCTTCGATGCAGATCTGGCGGCAGTGGCGATCGGGGACGCGGTGGGCATGATGCTCGCCACGCCTGCCAACCCGACAGGCGAGGTGATTCCAACGGGGGAAATGCAGGCGATCCACGAGGCATTGCGTGAACGTGGCCGGTTCCTGATCGTGGACGAGATTTACCAGGGGCTGCAATACGACAGTCCGGTGCAGACCGCGCTTGCGCATGCGGATGACGGGCTGTTCGTCATCAACAGTTTCTCCAAGTTCTTTGGCATGACCGGTTACCGTATTGGCTGGGCAGTCGTACCGGCCGCCTTTGTCGAGCCGATCGAGCGCCTGGCGCAGAACCTCTTCCTTTCACCCCCAACGGCGGCCCAGCATGCGGCGCTCGCGGCCTTCTCGCCGGCGGTGATGGACCTGCTCGAACAGCGGCGAGCGCAGTTCGAGTCGCGACGCAACCAGTTATACGATGGCCTGCACGCACTGGGGTTCGAGCTGCCGCCTGCGCGACCCCGGGGGGCGTTCTACCTCTATGCCGGTATCGACGCACTGGGGCGGGGCGATGGTGAGACCTTCGCCCGCGAGCTGCTGGAACAGGCCGCGGCGGCGATCACGCCGGGTGTCGACTTTGGCTCCCAGGGAACCGCGCGTCATGTTCGCTTTGCCTATACCACCGATGAAGGACGGATTGCCGAAGGGCTGGAGCGGATCGCAGGTTTCGTGCGCGGATGAAGCGCCCTACAGATTGCGCAGATCGCGGCTCCAGTAGATGCTTGCCCCGGCGACCGCCGCGGGCATGGCAACAAATCCCAGCACCAGCATCATGGCGCTGATGCCGGCGCCGAAGGCCAGGCTCTTGATCCTGCGGCGTTTGAGTAGCTGGCGCTGCTGCTTCGGCGGAAGGTCGTGGTTGGCCATCGGATAGTCACCGTATTCGATGGCCAGAAACCAGAAACCGGCGAGTAGCCAGAGTGCGGTCACCAGCAGGTTGATGCCCGGGATCAGGGCGGAGATCAATAACAGGATCAACAGCGGCACCATGCGTGAGGCCATGTACAGCAGTTTGCCCAGTTCAGCGCTGACTGCGGGCCAGATGGAGGCGAGCAGCGACTGTTCGGCGCCTTCCGGCCGCCTGCCGGTCAGGGACTCCTCGATCTTTGCCGCGAGTATCCCGTTGAATGGCGAAGCGATCAGGTTGGCCAGGATGGTGAAGGCATAGAACATGATCATGGCGTAGGCGAGGGCAAAGACCACCCACAGCAGGGGCCGCAGGTAGGACAGCCAGCTGTTCTCGGGCAGGTAATGCCCCATGAAGTCATCGAAATAGATGCCGCCGACCCAGGCCAGCAGGCCAAAGATCGTGATGTTCAGCAGCAGGGGCACGACGACGTAACGTCTGAAGCCGGGCCGGAATATCATGCGCAGCCCCTGGAAGGGCAACAGGAATCCTTCGAACAGTCCTTTCATGGCAATTCGATCCCCTCGTTTTTCAGCATGTCGACCAGATGGATCAAGGGCAGTCCGATCAACGCATTGGGATCGTCGCCCTCTAGTTTGCGGAACAGCACGATGCCCAGCCCCTCGGACTTGAAGCTGCCGGCGCAGCCGAAGGGTTCCTCCTTGTCCACGTAGTGCTCGATCTGTTCCCGCGTCAGTTCACGGAAGTGCACCGTGAAGGGTTCACACAGGACCTGCTCTTCGCCACTGCGACTGTTCAGCAGGCACAGCCCCGTGTAGAAAGTGACGCCTTTGCCGGAGGCCCGGGCAAGCTGGGCAATGGCATTTCCCCGGTTGCCCGGCTTGCCGAGGATACTTCCCTCTATGCAGGCAACTTGGTCGGAGCCGATGATCAGGGAGTCGGGATGACCGGCGGAAACGGCGCGTGCCTTGAGGCAGGCCAGGCGTTGTACCAGTTGTTCCGGGGATTCCCCCTCCAGCGCTGATTCGTCCGCGTTCGGTGATGCCGTATCGAAGGGCAACCCCAATCGGGCCAGCAACGATTGCCGGAAGGGAGAGGTGGAGGCAAGGACCAGGCGTGGATTCATTGCGGCAACGACCCGTGTTCAAAATGGGCGCGCAGTGTAGCAGAACCGCCCCAATTCCCTGGTATTAAAAAATACAATGGCCGTGAAATACGGCATAAGAGGGCCTGGCAAGTCGACCCCTTCGTTAAAGATGGCGCATTTTCGCTGCAGAACGCCGCAAAAAGAGGCAATATCCAATGCCAAGGCGCAGGACAGCAAACGCCATGATGTCCAGCACCGGGTGCAACTCCCAAAATCGGTTCAGGTTTCGTTAGAATGCCGGCCGAAAATATAATGAGGTACAGGGGGAATCATGGCGCTGACCGACATGCTGATGTCCGGGCTGGAGTTGATGGTGCTCGGGATGGGAATGGTATACGTGTTTCTGGCCATGCTGATCGTGGTCATGCAGGGCATGTCTGTTCTCGCCTCCCGCTTGCACGACGAATCTTCCCAACGTCACACCTCACAGCCGTCGCCGATGCCGGTCAGCGGTGGCGAGGCGTCCGACCCCCGTCTCATTGCAGCCATTTCCGCTGCCATCAGCCGATACCGCACCACGCACAGCGCCTGATCATCATCCAGTTGTACCCAGAGAAACCCTTATGACAACCCAAAAGCTTGCCATTACCGAAGTGGTGCTGCGTGACGCGCACCAGTCCCTGTTTGCAACCCGGATGCGCCTGGACGACATGCTCCCCATCGCGGAGAAACTCGATCGTGTCGGCTTCTGGTCACTCGAGACCTGGGGCGGGGCGACCTTCGATTCCTGTATCCGTTACCTGGGCGAGGATCCCTGGGAGCGCCTGCGCGAGTTGAAAAAGGCCATGCCCAACACCCCGCAGCAAATGCTGTTTCGCGGGCAGAACATTCTGGGCTACCGGCACTATGCGGATGACGTGGTGGAGCGCTTCGTGGAGCGTGCGGCGACCAACGGTATCGATGTCTTCCGCATCTTCGATGCAATGAACGACATGCGCAACCTGGAGACGGCAGTGCGTGCCACGCTCAAGGTGGACAAGCACGCCCAGGGCGCCATGTCCTATACCGTGAGTCCGGTGCATGATCTCAATTACTGGCTCAACATGGCGCGCGGCCTCGAGGAAATGGGTTGCAACTCGATCTGTATCAAGGATATGGCCGGCCTGCTCACCCCCTACACTGCCTTTGAACTGGTCACGCAGCTCAAGGAGACGGTCAGTATCCCGATCGCCCTGCATTCGCATGCGACCACCGGCATGAGCACCACGACCCTCACCAAGGCGGCGGAGGCCGGCGTCGACCAGGTGGACGCCGCCATCTCCTCCATGGCCATGACCTACAGTCACTCCGCCACCGAGTCGGTGGTTGCCATTATGCAGGGCACCGAGCGCGATACCGGCCTGGATCTGGAACTGCTCGAGGAGATCGCGGCCTATTTCCGCGATGTACGCAAGAAATACGCGAAGTTCGAGGGCTCGCTCAAGGGTGTGGACTCGCGCATCCTGGTGGCCCAGGTGCCGGGCGGCATGCTCACCAACATGGAGAACCAGTTGCGCGAGCAGGGCGCGGCGGATCGCGTGGACGAGGTGCTGGCCGAGATCCCGCGGGTGCGCGAAGACCTGGGCTACATCCCGCTCGTCACGCCGACATCACAGATCGTCGGTACCCAGGCGGTGATCAATGTCCTGACCGGTGAACGCTACAAGTCGATCACCAAGGAAACTGCCGGCGTGCTGCGCGGCGAGTATGGTGCGACACCGGCGCCGGTCAACAAGGAACTGCAGGCGCGCGTACTCGACGACGGCGAAGAGCCGATCACCTGCCGTCCGGCCGATCTGCTGGACAACGAGGTCGATACCCTGACCGAGGAGTTCGAGAATCTGGCGAAGGAGAAGGGCATCCGCGTGGCGGACGATCTGATCGACGACGTGCTCACCTACGCCCTGTTCCCGCAGGTGGGCCTCAAGTTCCTCGAGAACCGTGACAACCCGGGTGCCTTCGAGCCGGCACCGGGCAGTGAACCGGCGGTGGCGACACCGGCTGCTGCCGCTGCGCCAGCGGCAGGTGGCCCAGAGTCCTACCAGGTGGTTGTGGACGGACGTGCCTACAGCGTTACCGTTTCCCAGGGTGGGGAGGTGACCCAGGTCGCGCCGGCGCCGGCAGCAACCGCCGCGCCGGCAGGTGCCGGCCAGGCCGTGCCAGCGCCATTGGCAGGCACTATCTTCAAGATAAACGTGGCTGAAGGTCAGCACGTGAGTTCGGGTGACGTGATCATGATCCTGGAGGCCATGAAGATGGAGACCGAGGTGCGCTCGCCGGCTGACGGCACGGTTCAGGCCATACAGGTCAAGGAAGGCGATACCGTACAGGTAGGCGACAGCTTGCTGACCCTGGGCTGACAGAGGCGAATCGGATGGAAGCTGGTTTTCAGGCGCTGTGGCATTCCATGGGGATCGCCAATATGACATGGGGGCAGGGGTTGATGCTGTGCATCGGCGCCCTGCTGATGTACCTCGCGATACGCAAGGGCTTCGAACCCCTGCTGCTGCTGCCCATTGGTTTTGGTTGCGTATTATCCAATATCCCTGTCGCCGGTCTCGCAGAGGACGCGGTGGGCCATCTGCTGGCCGAGGGTACCGCCGAGCAACTGGCCATCCTCGCGCAGACGCTGGGAACCGGTGTCGACAAGGTCGCCGAGGTGTGGCATCACGCCAGTCCGGCGCAGCACGCCGCCGGCCTGCTGGCGGCCGAGGGCATGGGTTACGAGCCGGGTATGCTGCGGATCTTTTACGACGTTGCGATCAGTTCCGGAATCGCGCCGCTGTTGATCTTCATGGGCGTGGGTGCCCTGACCGATTTCAGTGCCCTGATCGCCATGCCACGCACCCTGTTGCTCGGGGCTGCTGCGCAGTTTGGTATCTTCGCCACCCTGCTGGGTGCGCTGGCGCTGAACATGGTGCCCGGTTTTGATTTCACGCTTGCGGACGCATCGGCCATCGCGATTATCGGTGGCGCGGATGGGCCGACCGCGATCTTCGTCGCCTCCAAGCTGGCACCCGACCTGCTCGGGGCCATTGCGGTTGCCGCATATTCCT
Source organism: Chromatiales bacterium (assembly GCA_024712425.1). Classification (GTDB taxonomy): domain Bacteria; phylum Pseudomonadota; class Gammaproteobacteria; order Chromatiales; family Chromatiaceae; genus MONJU. The sequence continues at coordinate 9,660 of JAKRWE010000016.1, read as the reverse complement.
ACATGGCGCTGGTGCCGATCATCCAGCCGCCGATCATGCGCCTGCTCACCAGCGAGGAGGAGCGCCGGGTCGAGATGTCGCAGTTGCGGCCGGTGAGCAAGCTGGAAAAGCTCCTGTTCCCCCTCACGGTCCTGCTGCTGTGTGCTCTGTTCCTGCCGTCCGCTGCGCCGCTGATCGGCATGCTGACCTTTGGCAACCTGTTGCGGGAATCGGGTGTGGTCGATCGTCTGAGCAAGGCTGCACAGAACGAGATCATCAATATCGTCACCATCATCCTGGGCCTGGCTGTGGGTTCCAAGCTGCAGGCGGACAAGTTCCTCAGTGTCGAGACCCTGGGCATCCTGGCGCTGGGCGCCATTGCCTTCTCGATCGGAACCGCTGCCGGGGTGCTGATGGGCAAGTTGATGCACCGTCTTTCCGGCGGGCAGGTCAATCCCCTGATCGGGGCGGCCGGCGTTTCAGCGGTGCCGATGGCCGCGCGTGTGGTCAACAAGGTCGGCCTGGAATCCAACCACCACAACTTTCTGCTGATGCATGCGATGGGGCCGAACGTGGCGGGGGTCATTGGCTCAGCAGTGGCGGCCGGCGTGTTGCTGGCGTTGGTTGGAAACTGAACCTGGGTCGGACCGCCTGCGAAACGGTGTTCAACGCTCCCGGAAGGCATTGCTGAACCCACGGGTCACCGGGCGCAGCAGGTAATCGAGAATGGTCTTGGCGCCGGTCTTGATGTCCGCCTCGACCGTCATGCCCGGAATGATGCGGAACTGCTCCGGGTTGTCGCCGACATAGTCCTTTTCCAGTTCGATCTCGGCCCGGTAATAGGGATTCCGGCGCTCGTCGAGGTAGGTCGAGGCTGATATCCGGCGAACCGTGCCCGTGGCACTGCCATAACGGGAGGTGTTGTAGCTGTCGACCCGCACATCGGCCGGCTGACCGATATGGACATGACCGATCTCCGTGGGCGGGATGCGGGCCTCCACAATCAGCTCGTCGTTCACCGGCACCAGCTGCATGATGACCTGCCCGGGTTCGACCACCGCATTGATGCGGGTGATCGAGAGCCCCTGCACGATGCCGTCGACCGGGGCGCGCACATTCAGGCGCGAGGCCCTGTCCTGCAGCCTAACCAGGGTCTGTTCCACCTCGGCCAGTTGAGACATGACCTTGCCGGCCTCGATCTCGGTATCTTTCTTGAAGCGTGTATCGAGTTCCAGCCGTCGTTGGGTGGCCTCATCCAGTGCGGATCGGGCGACGATGATGCCGTCGCGCACGGTGCGCAGCTTGCGCTGTGTCTCAGCCAGGCGGGTCTGGGTGGAGAGCAGCTCGGTGCGCGCCACGAGCTGACTGTTGACGCCCTTTGAACGGATGCGCACCTGTTCCTCCAGCAGTGCAAGTTCTTTCTGAATCCCTTTCGCCTGCTCCTGCTGTCGTTCGAGCTCGGTTTCCCGTTGCCGGATCTGGGCATCCAGCACGGCGGCCTCGCTCTCATGACTGGCGAGTTGTGCCTGGTAAATGGTCAGTTGCTTGCGTGCAAGAACCGGGTATTTGCTGGTCCCGGGATCAATCGCCGGTTTCCTGCCTTCGATGATGGCCTGCAGGCGTTCCGCCTCCATCTCCAGGGATGCCTTGCGTACCCGGGCCTGTTCCAGCTCGCTCTGCGTGGCCGGCGGGGCAAAACGCAGCAACAGCTGGCCTTTATCGACGCGATCACCGTCCCGTACCAGGATCTCGCTGACGATCCCTCCTTCGAGATGTTGTATGTCCTGGATCAGGCCCGCCGGCATGACTTCTCCGCGGGCCTTGGCCACTTCATTCACTTCGGTGCTCCAGGCCCAGGCCACGGAGGCGACCAGGAGGGCGATGGCGATGTAAATGGCACCCCGCACGATAGAGGAGGGTTCCTGCTCCTCCAGCTGTATGGCCTGCGCCAGAAAGCGCGCGCGTGCGCGCGGGACACCGGAGAGGCTTTTTGCGTTGACTGTGGTGGTGTTGGTTATTTTGCTAACCCGAATATTTCATCCGCTTCTCGCTTTTCCGGGCGGTCAGTGGATGGAAGATGTGGTGCCTCGAACGGGACGTGGAAAGGCTCGTGAAGGGCTATTTTCTAGGCTGCAGGCACACCTTTCCCTTACCCCCATTGTTTGTCAACGTGCCGGGGCGGCACTCTTAGTCCAAAGCAGTAATGTCCCCTTTGTCCAATTCTAAAATGTCCCCTTTTGATTTCGGGAGGGGTGGTGACAGAGGAGACCATTGCGATGACACAGAAGACGGTGGACCGGCTGGGGGTGGTTCAGCAGGTTGTCGACCGGCAGTTGCGGCAGAAAGAGGCGGCACGGCAGTTGGACTTGAGCGTGCGGCAGATCAAGCGCCTGGTGGTCCGATACCGGGCCGAGGGAGCGGCTGGACTGGTTTCCCGCCACCGGGGCAGGCGCCCCAACAACCAGATCGCCGATGCGCTCCGGCAGGAGATCCTCGACAAAGCATCCACGCCACCGTCGAGAAGGCCAAGACCATCCAACTCAACCGCAGGACCCACAGGCCTGCACCGGACCATCCCTGGAGATGAGGCGCCCCCTCGTCCCCTCATGACCCCGGACTCACCAAGGGGACATTTCAGCTTGGGAGAAAAGGGGACATTTTAGAATTGGGTTGACATGGGCTTGTTCGACCAGCCAACGGTGCATTTCAGACGTTGAAGCGGAAGTGCATCACATCCCCGTCCTGCACCACATAATCCTTACCTTCGAGGCGCAGCTTACCCACCTCCTTCGCGCCCTGTTCCCCGCCGCAAGCCACGAAGTCCTCGTAGGAAACCACCTCGGCGCGGATGAATCCGCGTTGGAAATCGGTGTGGATCACTCCGGCGGCCTCGGGCGCCGTCGCACCGACCGGCACGGTCCAGGCCCGGACCTCTTTCACCCCGGCGGTGAAATAGGTCTGCAGGTGCAGCAGCCTGTAGCCCGCGCGGACCACGCGATCGAGCCCCGGTTCCTCCAGCCCCATCTCGGCCAGAAACTCCTGCTTGTCCTCGTCGTCTAGCGCTGCCAGCTCCGCCTCGATCGCGGCACACACCGGCACCACCTCGGCGCCCTCGGACTCGGCCAGTCCGCGCAACGCATCGAGGTAAGGGTTGTCCACGAAACCGTCGTCGTTGACGTTGGCGATATACAGGGTGCGCTTGACCGTCAGCAGATGCAGCTCGCGCAGCTGCTCCAACTCGTCCTCGTCCAGCCCCAGGGTGCGCACCGGCTGGCCTTCATCGAGATGCGCATGCACCCGCTCCAACAGCTCCTTCCAGGCAATCACCTTCTTGTCATTGGTCTTGGCCTGCTTGACCGCCTTCGCCAACGCCTTGTCCACCGTCTCCATATCGGCCAGCGCCAGCTCGGTATTGATGACCTCGACATCCGCCAGCGGATCCACCTTCCCGGCGACATGCACGATGTCGTCGTTCTCGAAGCAACGCACCACCTGGGCTATGGCATCGGTCTCGCGGATATTGGCCAGGAACTTGTTGCCCAGCCCCTCGCCCTTGGAGGCCCCGGCAACCAGCCCGGCGATGTCCACGAACTGCATGGTGGTCGGCAGCACCCGTTCGGGCTTGACGATCTCCGCGAGCCGGTCGAGGCGCGGATCGGGCAGCGGAACCACCCCGACATTCGGATCGATGGTGCAGAAAGGATAGTTCTCGGCCGCGATGGTGGCCTTGGTGAGCGCATTGAAAAGTGTCGATTTGCCGACATTCGGCAGACCGACGATACCGCATTTGAATCCCATGAGCTGACTCCGCGAAGTTCCGGTGACCGGCAGAAAGCCGCATAGGATAGCCGAAATGGCTATTTACTGTCGCTGTCGCGGTTGTAGACGTCCTCGAAACGGACGATATCGTCCTCGCCCAGGTAGGTGCCGGACTGCACCTCGATGATCTCCAGCGGCACGGTGCCCGGGTTCTCCAGACGGTGCCGGGTGCCAATGGGGATATAGGTGGATTCGTTCTCCGTGAGCAGGAAACTGTCTTCCCCGCAGGTCACCCGCGCGGTACCGCTGACCACGATCCAGTGCTCTGCCCGGTGGTGATGCATCTGCAGGGACAGGGTCGCGCCCGGCTTGACCGTCAGGCGTTTCACCTGGAAACGCGGCCCCTGATCGACCCCCTCGAAGGTTCCCCAGGGCCGGTGCACGCAGCGATGGAACTCGCTCTCACCACGGCCGTTCTGCTCCAGATGCTCGGTCACCCGCTTAACGTCCTGGGCATGCGCCTTGTCCGCCACCAGCACCGCGTCCGGGGTTTCCACCACGACCAGGTTGTCCACGCCGACAGCGGCCAGCATCCGGCTCTGGGAGAACAGCAGGTTCTCGCGGGATTCCCAGGCAAACACATCGCCATGCACCGCGTTGTTCTGTTCGTCCTGTTCGGACACCGCCCACAAGGCTTCCCAGGCGCCGATGTCGGACCAGCCGGCATCCAGCGGCACCACCACGCACTCCCCGCTTTCTTTCGAAAGGGGCTCCATCACCGCGTAATCGATGGAGTCGGAAGGGCTCTGTTCGAAAGCCGCCTCGTCCACGCGGATGAAATCCAGATCCGATTGACCGCCCTCCCAAGCTGCCCGGACCGCCGCCAGAATGGCAGGAGCGAAGCGTTCGACCAGCGCCAGCCAGCACCCGGCCCGCAGCATGAAGATGCCGCTGTTCCAGAGATAGCCGCCTTCCTCCAGGTAGGCCTCGGCCGTCGCCCGGTCCGGTTTCTCAACGAATCGCTGCAGTTGCGAGGCATGCCCGGAGAGGGCCTCCCCCTGCTGAATGTAGCCATAGCCGGTATTCGGTGAATCCGGCACAATGCCGAAAGTGACCACCTTTCCCTGCTCGGCAAACCGCACGCCCTCCCCCAGGGCAAGATCGAAAGCCGCCTGATCGGTGATCACATGATCGGCCGGCATGACCAGCAGAATGGGGTCTTCATCGCCGGAACGCGCATGCAGGGCCGCCAGGGTCAGCGCCGGCGCAGTATTCCGCCCTACCGGCTCCAGGATGATGGCGCCCGCTGGCCGGCCGCTCTCAAGCAACTGGCCCGCTACCAGGAAGCGGTGTGCGTCATTGCACACCACGATCGGCGCCGCGACATCGCAATCGCAGACGCTGCCACAGCGTGCCGCGGTGGCCTGCAGCAGGGTCAGCTCGTCAACCAGGGCATGGAACTGTTTGGGAAAGGCCTTGCGGGAAAGGGGCCACAGGCGCGTTCCGGCCCCACCCGACAGGATGACCGGTTGTATCGTCTCAGGCATGGGGAACAGCGACTCCTTGTAGGTCGATTCGGGCGAATTTAAGCGCTTACCGCACGGGCGGTCAAACGCGCCTGTTCCAGGGTTCCAAAGTCCCCGTCATACAAATTCGTAACTCACTGAAAGGGGGCGCGCCATCCGAGTTAGATGACGTTACCCTGTCCAGGATTCAGGCAACCTTGAACAGCTTGTCGAAGTTGGCGATTTTCAGGATCTCCTTGATCCCGTCATTGCCGTTCTTGAGCTCGACCTCCTGGTCGTTCTTCGCGTGGCCGCGCAGTTGCAACAGCATCCCCATGGCCGAGCTGTCCATGTATTCCGTGCCGGATAGATCCACGACGAAACGCTTTTCCCCTTTCGGAAGATCCTTGTACGCCTTCAGAAACTCCTGGTGGGTGGCAAAATCGAACCGCCCCGTCACCGCAATCGTGACCGTATCACCTGATTCATTGGTTGTTACCGCCATATCTACACTCCCGATATCTTGTTTTGAAACGAGCTCAAAAGAGCTCCACTTCACCCTCGTCCATGGTGTTTTGTGAAACCGGGCTGCTCTTTACCTGCTGCTGCCGGCTCGTCCTTATCTCTTCGACCATCGCATGCAGACGACCACCGATCGCCTTCGCACTCTCGACGTCATCCGCTTCCAGTCCATGCACCTCGGCCATCCCCTGCTTCAGACCGCTGGCCAGCGCCTGCAGCTGCTGGATATTGCCCTCGGAATACTCCGCTGTCTGGCGCACGATATCCTCGAACTGCAGAGATCTCACCGCATCCCCCACCAGGCGGTCGATCTCGCCGCTGATCCGGTTGACATCGTCCAGCGCGGCCTCCACCTGGCCGTTGACGTTCACGATGTGCTCCAGCATGCCTTTGACGCGCTGCTTGGACTGGATCGCAAAATTCATGTCCTGTGATGCCAGCGATGCAATGGATTCACGCGCGCGGTCGATATCCGACACCGACTCACCGATCACCTCGCGGATCTGGTCGCTGAAACGGTTTGAGCGGTGCGAAAGCTTGCGCACCTCATCCGCCACCACCGCAAAACCACGTCCGGCCTCACCGGCCCTGGCCGCCTCGATCGCGGCATTCAAGGCCAGCAGGTTGGTCTGGTCGGCAATCACCTTCACGTCCGCCAGCAGCTCGTCCGCACGACTCATGTGCGTGACCATGCCGTCGATGTACTCGACCATGCCCATGCTGTTGGCGCTGGTATTCACCACGTAATCGACAAAGTAGCTCAGCACTTCGTCGGTCTGTTCCACGAAACCCTTCGCCTCCGCGCCGGCCTCTCTTTCCTCGCTCTCCGACGCATGCAGGGATTCGATCAGCTGCGACACCCGGCCCTGCTGCTCGCGCACACGGTCGTTCAGGCCATGGAAGGCATCCTGCAGGGTACCGACCGCGGCCTCGACCAGGGTACGGATACGCGCCAACTCCTCACACATGTCGTCCGCAATATCCGAGACCGTCTCGTCCACCTCGCTGACGACACCCGCCAGTGAGTCGACCAGGGCGTTGCCCTTTTCGTCGTCTTCACGATCGTCACGCGTATGCCTCGATGCCGGAATGACCGCCCCCATGACGAGCACGGCCAGCGGTACGCCGATCCATATCGACCAGGCCCCCAGGTAGCCACTGGCCGCACCCAGGCCGACCAGCAGCACGCCGACCGCGGGGCTCAGGCATCGGGATTGAAGGAAGGTCTTTACGTGTACCACTGTCGGTAAGTCCATTGTTTACTCCTACGCTTTCCTTAGCGGCTGATGGCGATCATTCTTTATCAATCAGCCGAAACGAGTTCCTGCAGGCGCTGAGCAATTCGCCCCAGCGGCAACACCTCATCCGCGAAGCCCCGCTTCACCACCTCGCCGGGCATCCCCCACACCACACTGCTCTTCTCGTCCTGAGCAATAATGGGGGCACCGGTCGCCTTGAGCTCCCCCATGCCGGCGACCCCGTCATCGCCCATGCCCGTGAGTATGACACCGATGGCGTTGGGGCCGGCGTTCTGCACCAGGGAGCGCAGCATCACGTCCACCGACGGCTTGTGCCGGTTCACGGGCGGCCCGTCGTTGAGGCGACACACATAGCGTGCCCCGTTGCGCTCCACCATCAGGTGACGGTCGCCTGGCGCGATATACACATGCCCGGGAAGAATCTGCTGCCCGTCGCTGGCCTGGCATACGGACAGTGCGGTGAGCCCATCGACCCGCTTGGCGAACGGCTCGCTGAAGGCGGCCGGAATATGTTGCGAGATGACGATACCGGCCTGCAGGTCCATGGAGAGTTTGGTCAGCACATCCTTTATCGCCTCGGTGCCGCCCGCCGAGGAACCGATACCGATGATACGGTCGGTGGTCCTGAAGTGTTTCTTCCCGGAGCGCGGCGCAATCACGGCGTCCGCCGACAGCTTTTCCGCCACCCCGCCAACCGGCCTGGCCGCCGCGCGCCGTTCCAGCGGCCGCACCCTCGCAGAGGCCGCCATGCGCACCTTGCCGATGATCTCCTCGCCATATTCCCTGAGGCTCTCCTTTACATCCACCTTCGGCTTGGCCACAAAATCCACCGCGCCGAATTCCAGTGCGCGCAGGGTCACATCTGCCCCCTGCTCGGTCAGGGTGGATACCATCACCACCGGCATCGGACGCAGGCGCATCAGGTTGCCGAGGAAGGTCACCCCGTCCATGCGCGGCATCTCGACATCCAGGGTCAGGACATCGGGATTCAGCTGCTTTATCTTTTCCCTGGCGATATACGGATCCGCGGCACTCCCAACCACCTCGATATCCGGCGTCTCGGCAAATATGCTGGTCAATACCTGACGCACCAGTGCCGAATCATCCACTATCAACAGTCGAATCTTCTTCATCTTGTTTCGCTCACTGGATCAGAAAAGTTCAATATCACCCTGGACCGGCTGATGGGCCAGTTCTTCCTTGTACGCGCTCTCGCGGCAAATGAGCGTATCGTTGTGCATGTGCTGGATCCGTTTGACCAGCGCACGCCCGGTACGCGGGAAATAGACCACCTTGCGCGGATGGATATCGCCCACGTCATCGGAGAGTATCGGGATATCCTCGGTCTTCAGATACTCCTCGACGAAGCGTATATTCTTCGCTCCCACATCGCTGAGGTCCTTCATGATCCGGCCGCCACCGAACACCTTTGCCTCGAGGTTGCGTTTCTGGCCGCCATGCTTGAGGATTTCGTTGATCATGTGCTCCATGGCATAGTTGCCGTAACGGGTGGCGGTACTGAGCACATCATCGCCGTTCCCGCCCCAACTGCCTCCGTTGTCCGAGAGCGGCAGCATGAAGTGATTCATGCCCCCACCCCCAGACGTCTGTCCCGTATGCAGGCCGACACGCAGGAGCCCAGCACCGTCGTGATCAGTTCGTCATGCACCGTGACATAGTATTCACCGGGCAGGATCTTGGCCGCCGGGCACTGGCGCTGCTTGTCCCAATAGCGCTTTATATGCGCAAACCCCGGCAGCGGGCTGCCAAGGTCGTGTTGTGCCGCGGCGAACATCAGCCGATTCTCCGGTAGATGGTCTTGCCGATGAGTTCGAACCGGTCGGTCACCTTGAACAGGGACTCCGAGTGACCGATAAAAAGAAACCGCCGGGCTTGATGACATCGGCAAAGCGGTCGGCCAGTTTCTTCTTCGACTCCTTGTCGAAATAGATGATGACGTTGCGACAGAAGATGATGTCCTTGGGATCCTGTCGCCAGGATTGCATGAGATTGAGCAGGCCGAAGCCGATACGCTGACGCAGTTCCGGCTTGACCCGGACATGGCCCGCCCGGGACCCGGTGCCTTTGAGGAACCAGCGGCGCAGGCGTGATTTGGGCAGCCCCTCGACCCGGTCGGATCGATACACACCAGCCGAGGCGGTGGCGACCACGTTGGAATCGATATCGGCCGCCGCGATATCCACATTCCAGCCACGCAGTTTGTCCTCCATCTCCCCAACGGTCATCGCCAGCGAATAGGACTCCTCCCCGGTGGAGCATCCCGCGGACCAGATACTGATATTCCGGTTCCCGCCGGCTGCCTGCATACGTTCCGGGATCGCGTGGTCCCGCAGGTATTCGAAATGATGGTTTTCCCTGAAAAAGGCCGTCAGGTTGGTAGTGACCGCATTGATCAGCTCGGTGGTCTCGGCCTCGTCTCCACTGTTCTGAAGATAGTCGCAATAACTCGCAAAATCCGGCAGCCCCAGGGCGCGCACCCGGCGCGCCAGCCGCGTGTCAATGGCCAATAATTTTGACCCCCCTTCGGCCAATAAAATTGACCCACTTGGGGCGACAAAAAATCAGCTCTCGCGTTTGTGCTTCAGTCGATAGCTCTCACCTCCCAGCATGAAGAT
>JAKRWE010000169.1 GCA_024712425.1 Chromatiales bacterium | reverse complement strand
CCCGCGTCTCGCCTCGTTTGCGGCGGATCTCTAGCGGCTGGATGGGTGTTTTCGAGACAGCGCTATACGAATTGTATGCACGCCTAATGGCCGATTTCTGGCCGGGGGTCAATTTGCGATTCAGGGGATAATCGAAGGCAATTTTCCCTCGCAATTCCTTCATCGCTGCTTTATAATCGAACGTAGCCATTATCTTTCATTCCTTGGGTTAATGGTGAACTTAGCCATTTCTTTTTTCCTTTTTGGTTATTGGGTGAATTGGCACACTTTGTCCCCGGCTGTTACGCGATAGCAGCCGGGGATATTTTTATACACTGATAGTTGGGAATTTGTCATGAACGCAGAACCGATTATTGAGGATATCGACGTTCCGCCGAATCCGGATATTGACGAACTGGCCGCCGTCCCCGAACTGGCCCCGGATGTCGGCACTCCGCCGCCCGATGATGCCCTACTGGATAGCGCCGGGGCCGTGTTTGATCCAAAGTTGCACGCAACCAAACGTGACGGCAGCCCATCCTATACGAAGAGCGGCCGCTTCCGCAAGATTCGCACGCCCCGGGCAGCGGCCGCGAACGACGAGACCTCGGAAGATCGGCGCTACCGGACGGCGGCCGAAGGCACCGTGGCTGCGATCGAATTGATGGCGACTATGATAGGCGGCGACGCGTTCACCTATATAAAGGACAGGAAGAGCGGGATCGACGAGAAGGCGTCCGGCATCGACGCCTTTGCGGCGTGGTATGAGAGCCGAGGAATCGAAGACTTCCCTCCCGGCATCGTCGTTGCGATTTGGGCGATCACGTATTGTGCACCCCGGTTCGCACATCAACCAGTCCGGGACCGGTTCAGGAAGATCGGCTCTAAGGTGGCTAGAGGAATTTCCAAGGTTTTCAAGAGCTTACGCAAGATGGGGAAAAAGTGAGCCGTGCACATCCTGATCGTAGGCACATCTGGCAGCGGGAAGACGTATTTTGCCCGAATGCTCGCCGAGCGCGCATTGGCCAACAGGCGCCCCGTGCTGGTCTATGACGTGATAGATAGCGACTGGCCCCCGGGCGCCCGGGTCTTCGACGACGAGCACGAATTCTCACAAGCGGCCCATAGATCACGCGGCGCGATGCTGATCATCGACGAGGCGGGCGAGGTTATCGGGCGCAGTAACTACGAATTGTTCTGGTTGGCCACCCGGGCCCGTCACCTAGGTGCTACGAGTGTGTTTATCACGCACCGTCCCAGCCAGTTGGCCCCGGTGATCCGGGACAATTGTCAAGAGCTGATTCTGTTCGCTAGCCCCTCGAGCACTGGAAAACTGCTGGCCGAGGAGTTCAATGCACCGCCCCTCGAGGAGTGCACCAATCTACCGCGCGGGCGTTACATCCGCGCTTCACGAATGAGGAGAGACTGATGCCACTACCCATCCTTCCTGGCCTGATCGCCGGGGCCGTATACCTTATATATAGTGGATTCCGTGATGAGGGTCCCGTGGATACCCCAAAGCGGGGACCCGGTCGCCCTAAGGGGACAAAGACCAAGGTCGCACCAAAGGTAGTGACTAAGCCCCCATCAGCGGGGACAAAGCCGAAGGCGGAGCAAAAGCCGAAGCCGAAGCCGAAGCCGAAGCCGAAGCCTACGCCCGCGCCTAAGCCATCCCCTGATCCAGCCCCTGAGCCGTCCCCTACGCCGGCCCCTGAAGCAGCACCTGAGGATAAGACCGAGAAGACCGATGATGTTCCACGTGAAACATCCTCCGAAGCTTGACCTCCGTCCACAAATGGTCTATGTTCGCTAGGTCCTAACTATTTCTTGGAGATTCAACATGCTGGGCCGTGCTCGCTTGGAAACCGTGGCGCTGACACTGATCGCGCTCGCCGTCATTTACCGCGCTGGATACAAAAGCTGGATTGAGGGCTAATACAAATGCCTATCTTGACTAAAAAGCTACCGTCTTTCACCGGTGTAGCACCGGGTCAGACTGCGAGTTGCCGCATCCCGAGCGGCTTTGCGTATCATGGGTTCTATCTGGATATGACTCCGGGTACCACCGGTTGGGATGTCTCGCATATCACCGAGATGCGACTCATTGCCAACGGTATCGTGATCCAGCGGTGGTCGGGTCTCGATCTCGATGCCGCCAACAAGTTCGATGGGCTGCCTCCGTTTGACTGGTCCGGAACCGACCATCATTACATCGCAGTGACTGCGACCCGGAACAATCTGAAAACGCGGGCCGCTCAAGAAGCTACCGCTATCGCGTTTGGCGCCGTCAACGATCCGTTGCCGATCCGCACCCTGCTGATCGAGGTGGATATTGATAGCACTGCTCCGGCCGGTTCCGGTCTTGAGGGTTACGCTACCGTATCGGCCCGTCCCGATCTGGGTGGTAAACCGGCAATCCTCAAACTGGAACGCAAATTCATCTACTCTCCGACCGGTTCGGGCGAATATGATATTGCCGATTTGCCGCGCACCGGTGCCGTTAGCCGTATCCTGTTCAGCAAACCTGACAAAATCGACAAGGTCGTAGTCTCGGCCGACTCGGTTGAACTCTGGAACCGTACGCGTTTCGTGAACGAGACCATCATCAAGTCGTATGACCATCGGACGATCCAGAACCGCTTCTTCGCGATTGATACCACCGAACAAGGCAACGGCAACGATGCGTGGAACGTGTCCGGCGTGAGCGATTTCCGCGTCAAGCTCTACATGAACGGCGCGGCCGATATCGACGTGATCGTTGAGTATCTCAGCACCTTGGGTAACTGACGTGTCATACTCTAGCGTCAATGGTCCGGTCGGTGACGAGGGAATCGACGGCATTTGGGGTGCGATCACCGATACAGTCAGCGGGGTCATACGCAGTGCCGGTGATTACGTGCATGAAAAATTCCTCGGCCGCAACGACTACCCCGGCAGCGACCAGGCGTACTACGCGCCGTACGGTCCGGAGGCACCGGCCCATGGCCAGGTATCTGGCCGTGGTCCGGAGACGCAAGGACCGCAAGGCATGCAGTTCTGGAACGTTCCCGGAATCTACCTGGTCGGCGCCGCCGTGCTGGTGGCCGTCGTTCTGATCGCACGCCGCTGATGCCGTATTTCCTGGTCGCTGCCGGTCTTGCTGGTCTTGCGCTGATTGATCATACGGCGTACAGCGCCGGCCGAGCGGCGAAGAACCTGAGTCCTGCCTTGTTGATCGGTTCTGTTGGTTTTCTAATATTGGCGTGGAAGAAATGAGCGCAGACCCTACGAAACTTCCCGATCTGAAATTGGCCAGTGCCGCCCAAAGCGGCGCCGGGCAGTCGGCGCAGCAGGATATACGCGCCGAGGCGGCGGGCGATATCAATAGCGGTATCGCCCCCGGGGCGAACGTATGGCTGCTGGCCGGAGCGCTCGGCGTGCTGGCATACGTCGTCTACAAGCGGATGGGATGATGCCCGGGATCCCAGCCATTGATTCACTTGGTGTCAACAGTGCGGCCGGATCGGGCGCGCATCAGCGCGTCCAGCAGGCCATTCGGGATCGGCTGGCTGGCAGAATCAATAGCGGTGTCAGCGGGTTGGACGTGGCGCTACTGGCCGTGATTGGAGCGATCGTATGGCTAGTCAGTACCCGATAGTTCCCGGTAACGGGGAACCGTGCGTCTTTGACATGCAGGTCATCACCGACCCGGATCAGGCATTGCTCGATACCCTGCATCCGGATGTCTCGCCTGATATTCCGGTGTATATAGAGGTGTCCCTAGATGGTGTTTCCCGAGGGAAGATGGCATTGACCTTGATAACGAACAATGGCCTGAATCTGGTCGCCATTCTAGGGATGATCGGGACGCCCGGGTTCGTTGATATCGCCGTTCGGGCCACCGTGGTGATGGCACAACGGCTCGGTTTCGATGGTGCGGTTGCCGAGGCGATGACACCGGCGCATGATCGGTTGTATAGGCAGGCGTTTAGGCGGATCGAAGGGTTTTCACCAGTAACGGTGAAAGGGCAGTACGATGGGTAGCAAATCCAGCAGCAGCAATACGAGCAAGACGCAGTCAAGCTCGTCGGAAATCACTCAGACCCTAGAAGGCACCGGGCAGGGGACTGTATCCGGTGATCACAATGCGCAGACGGTAGGGACTGATACGGCGTTCAAAGGCGCCGATCTGTCCACCGTGAAAGCCGAAGGTGATGTCAGCCATTTGGGTGATCATTCCACCATCGGCGGTGATCTGACAAACCGAGATTACGATCTCGAGCTAACGGCCGAGGGCGGGTCCCGGATCACGTTCACGCAGACCGACCCAGGCGTGTCGGAGGCGATTTATTCGCTGTCTACGGCGCTTGGCAAGTCCAGCGCGAAAGGTACGGAGCAGGTCGGTGATGCCCTCAAACGCCAGCAGATCGGGGACATATCGAAGGAAGTCCTCTTCGGACTGGGTGCGGCACTGGTCGCCGTGGAGTTTATGCGCAAATGAGATTGCTCAACATTACCATCCCCGCGTCGTCTAGCGTCAATCAGGACGTCCCGCCGTCTACTTTCTTCTATCTGGACAAGCTGTCTTCGGGCGGATCGCTGGACGTGCAGCTCTATAGCGAGAGCGGCACACTGCTGGCCACGCTAGACAATCTGGAGACAGGGACCAGCTACAAATCAGCGAATTTGGGCGAGCCGTTCGTGACGATGCGTTTGCGGAACAATTCGCAGGCCTCCAATACCCTGGCGGCGTATGTTGGACTTGACGAGGTGAAAACGTCTAAGACCAATCTATCAGGTTCGGTCGCAACGGATTCGGCAGCGGCTGTTGAACTGTATGGCGATTCGGTTGATCTGACGACGACGGCGACCAATCTGATCTCGTTGTTGCCATCGGGTGCTGTTGTGTCCGACTGGTCCGTTCGGGTGGCCAAAGGTACGGTGATCATCAGCGCCACGGCGACGGGCGATGGGATGGAATTCGGTTCGGGCAAGGGAATGGCCGGATCTAATTCGTATCCGCTGTATCTGCGTTCGAAGAGCGGGGCGGCAACGGTTCAGATTTTGGCGAGCTTCAAGCGATGACCTTTCACTTCCTTGGTGGCGGAGGCGGTGTAGGTACCGGGGGTTCCGTTTGGAAGTACCTCACGAAGACATTCGCCAACAGTGA
>JAKRWE010000168.1 GCA_024712425.1 Chromatiales bacterium | reverse complement strand
GTGTGCCTGCAGCCTAGAAAATAGCCCTTCACGAGCCTTTCCACGTCCCGTTCGAGGCACCACATCTTCCATCCACTGACCGCCCGGAAAAGCGAGAAGCGGATGAAATATTCGGGTTAGATCCAGAGGCAACCCCTATCCCCAAAATCGACGCCCCAGCCAGTTGGCTGGGGCGCTGTGCGTCTGACTTCCGTTGTCTGTTGCATCCGTGCATCGACGCTGGAGATATTCTCACCGGGATCTGCTTCGGATTGCTGACCTGGTGGCTGTAGGAAAATTCTGAACATGACGCCAACGAAAACGAAGGCGCACACATTGGTCAACACATTAAGCGTTATCCCTTTGATTGTTAAGGTATATCGCAATAATCCCCATGCAGACAAAAAGAACCTTTACCATTACCGATACTCCGTTAACAAACCAATTCCGTCATGCCCAGCCAGCTCCACCAGAACCTGCGCAAGTTGGTCGGCCAGCATTTCCGGTATCTCTCCGACGAATGGGTGCTGATCGAGATCCTTGCCGACGAGGACAGCATTGTCCTGCAACGGGCAGGCATGGACGCAGCGCCCCGGCTCCAGGCCGACCAGTACGGTCATGCGCGGCGGCACGTCCCGGAAACCCTGACCCTGCGGATCTCGGCCGAAGGTGATCCCGACACCTACTCGGATGAACTGATGCTGCTATTCCAGGGGCGGCGCTGAAGCGCTCCCCATGCATTCGATCACCCGGCGATAGTCCTCCTCGGTGTCGACCCCGGCCGGTGGTGCACTGTCGGCGATGGCAACTGCGATGCGTTCACCCTGCCACAACACCCGCAACTGCTCCAGCGACTCCTGTTGCTCTATGGGCGCCGGCGCCCAATCGACATAACGCCGCAGAAAGCCAACCCGGTAGGCATACAGACCCAGGTGCCGATACATGCCTTCCGGACGCTTGTGGCCCGCTTCGAACTCACCACGTTTCCACGGGATGGGCGCACGGCTGAAGTACAGTGCCATGCCGTGGCGATCCGTGACCACCTTGACCGCATTTCTGTTGAATACCTCTTCGGCCTGCAAGGGCACGCCGAGGGTTGCCACCGATGCCCCGGGGTGGTCGTGCAGCGCCCGCGCCACCCGGTCGAGCAGTTCGGGCGGCATCAGGGGCTCATCCCCCTGCAGATTGACCACCACCTCGTCGTCGCCCCATCCCATGGTTCCAGCCACCTCGGCGATACGATCGGTGCCGCTCTGATGGTGGGCGCCGGTCATGCAGACCTCGCCCTCGAAGTCGCACACGGCATCTGCAATGCGCTGATCATCGGTCGCCACCACCACCGAGTGCGCCGCACTCTCCAGCGCCCGCTGACATACGTGCCAGACCATCGGTCGGCCGGCGATATCCAGCAGGGGCTTGCCCGGCAGGCGTGACGAGGCGTGTCGGGCAGGTATGACGACGTGGTAGCGCATTCTCAGTCGTCGACCTCTTCATCGGCTGGCAGCTCGCGCGCCTCCTCGACCAGCATGACTGGGATGTCGTCGCGCACAGGGAATGCCAGGCGATCGACCTTGCAGATCAATTCGCCGGCCTCTTTCCGGTACACGAGCTTGCCCTTGCACACGGGGCAGACCAGTATCTCCAGCAGCTTTTTATCCATCCTGTTTCCCATCCTGTGTGAGTGCCTCGATCGTCTTGCTGAGGCGGTGAACAAAGGGCGCATCGGGCTGCGCCTCCACGCGCACCACCCACACGTCACCGGTGACGATGCGACGGCATTTTACGGCATCCTTCTCGGTCATCAGTAGCGGCAGTGCATCGTCGAAATGCAGCTCAACCGCCTTGAAATCGTGGTGATCCGGGAATGGCCGCGCATCGACCTCCAAGCCGAAGCGCCGCAGCATACCGAAAAAACGCTCCGGATTGCCGATGCCGGCGATCGCCCTCACCCGCACACCCTGGAATTGTTCGATATCCCGCACCTCGCCCTCGCCGGAAAACGGCACCAGGACGGGCCTGCGCAGGCGCATGGCATGTTCGCCGCGCGCCGCCTTGCCGTTAGTGATCACGAAATCGACCGAATTCAGGCGCGAAACCGGCTCCCGCAGCGGCCCGGCGGGCAGCATCAGGCCGTTGCCGAAACGACGCTCGCCATCCACCACCGCAATCTCGATATCGCGCGCCATGGCAAAATGCTGCAGACCGTCGTCGGAGATCACGATATTGCAGTCGGTATGCTCGAGCAAGGCCTCGATGGCGGCGGGACGGTCCGGCCCCACGCAGACCGGGCAGCCCCTGCGCTGCGCCAGCAGAACCGCCTCGTCACCCACCGTGCGCGGATCGCTGTCCGCGCGGACCTGTTGTGGCCAGTGGCGTGCCCGCCCGCCATATCCGCGCGACACGATCCCCGGATGCAAGCCCTGGTCTCTCAGCCATTCGCTCAACCAGATCACCAGGGGGGTCTTGCCACTGCCGCCGACGGTGATATTGCCGACCACAATCACCGGACAGCCGGCACGCCGCTGCCCGGCCAGGCCAAGGCGGTAGGCTGCACGCCGCATGGCCACCACCGCCCTGAATATCAGCGACAGCGGAAAGAGCACTATTGCCAGCGGCCCAAGCCGCTGCCAATGGCGGTTTGGATCCAGGCGCGTCACTGCCCTTGTGGCTGGCTCTGAGCGGCCTTTATGCTGAGACGCGCCAATCCCAGGCGACCGGTCACGTCCATCACCGTCACCATGGACTGCAAGGGCGCCTTGCGGTCACCTGAAACGACCACCGGCAGGTCGGTGCGCCCGTCGGCGATCTTCTGGATGGTGCGCTGCAGGGTTTGCGCATCGTGTGAGACCAGCTCCCTGTCATTGACATAGAAATGCCCGCGGGGGTCGATGGTGATCTCGATCCGGTCCTCCTGCTGCTCCTTCTTTTCCACCGTGCTCGCCGATGGCAGATCCACCTTCAGCTGTGTCTGCTTGTCGAAGGTGGTCGAGACCATGAAGAAGATGAGCATGAGGAAGACCACGTCGATCAGCGGCGTGATATCGACGCGTGGCGGCTCGGGACGGCGCGGACGCAGGTTCATGGCTCAGCGCTCCCGCTCGCCATGCATCACCTCGACCATCTTCAACGCCTCGGCCTCCATGGAGATCACCAGCTTGTCCACCCGCCCACTGAGATAGCGGTGGAAGATCAGGGCCGGGATGGCGACCGTCAGGCCGGCCGCCGTGGTGATCAGGGCCTCGGAGATGCCACCCGCCAGCACCGCCGGGTTGCCCACCCCCGCCGTGGTGATCGCGGCAAACACCTTGATCATGCCGATGACGGTGCCCAGCAGGCCCAGCAGAGGCGATATTGCGGCGATGGTGCCCAGGGTGTTGAGGTAGCGGTCCAGCTCGTGCACGACCTGCCGCCCTTCCTCCTCTATGGATTCCTTCATCACCTCTCTCGGGTGGTCGCGGTTGACCAGGCCGGCGGCCAGGATACGGCCCAATGGCGAGCTGTCGCGGACCGTGGCGATATGTGCTGCCGTGATCTGCCCTTTCTGATAGAGCTGCCAGATCTGGGCCACCAGGTTGCCCGGGATGACCCGCCGCGTGCGATAGGCCCACAGCCGCTCCAATACGATCGCCATTGCGATCACGGAGCAGGCAATGATAGGCCACATTACCAGACCACCCGCCTTGATCAGCTCAAACACTCAGCCCCTCCCGTCAATCAGAAATCATCGATCCAGCGAAGCACCGATCATACTGGATGCCGGTGAGCCGGTCATCTCGCAAGGCCGATCAGCAGATACCCAGTAGCGGGGATGCTCCTGCGCCCAGGCGGATACGTGCGGGCGGCGGCGCCCCGGGCGAAAGTCGAAACGCACACGACCACAACCATCGGTCCGCCAGCGCCGGGCGCCGGCAGCCGACCAGCGCCGATCCACTCCGGGATTCGGGAAATGGTAACGGTTGCGATAGCCCACCGAGTAGATCACGTGCCGGGCGCCCGTCGCCGAGACAAAGCCCTGCCCCGAAGAGGTCGCACTCCCATGGTGCCCGGCCACCACCACATCCAACGGGGCATGGGCTTCGAGCATCGGGATCATCGCCCGTTCGATACGTGCCTCCGCATCACCGGTGAGCAGTGCTCGCCCGCCCTTACCTTCGATGAACAGCACACAGGATGCATTGTTGCCTCGAAAGTGTTTCGCCTGCGCTGGTTGAATGAAGCCGAAGCGTACACCGTCCCAGCGCCAGAAATAGTTGCTCAGACATAGGTCCGCAGGCACCGCCACCCGGCCCGGCTCGCCACTCAATACCGTGTCGGCGGCGATCTGCCTCAGCAGATAGGGCGCCGCACCCGCATGGTCCTTGTCCCCATGACTCAGAACCAGCAGATCCAGGTGGTCCAGACCCTGGTGCCTGAGCCAGGGCACGATCACGGCATTCCCCAGGTTGAATCCGCTGGGATAGGCCGCCCCGGTATCAAAGAGCATCACATGATGCCGGGTACGGATTACGGCCGCCAGCCCCTGCCCGACATCCAGCACATCCAGCTGAAAGGCGCCCTGTGGCATTCCGGAAACAACCGGCAGATGGGCCGTGAACAACAGCACCAGACCGGCACCCCGTGCGGGCATGCCTCGTGGGGCCAGCAGCAGCCCGACACCCAACACCAGTTGCATCAGTACCGCCAGGGACCATCCCGGCCTCGCCCAATGCGGCCCCCACTGCGCCAGCCAGTCGACTCCGCGCCAGACTGTCGCCAGCACCTGCACGACCCACTCTGCGGGCAACGCCGATCCCCCAGGCACCAGCAGCAACAACGCCGACAGCATGGCGGCAGGAATCAGGAGCAGGCTGAACAGCGGCACCAGCAGCAGGTTGGCAACCAGTCCCAGCGGTGCGGACGACATATCGAAGGCGAACAGCACCGGATACAGGGCCAGTGTGACGGCAAGCTGGATGCCCGGCAAGGTCCACCACCAGAGCCGTCCCCGCACATGCGGCAGCATCGCAAGGATGGCGGCAACGGCAACAAAGGACAGCCAGAAGCTAGCCCGAATATTTCACAAATAAAAAGGGCAAAACCCGTGTAGTTCGTTAAAATTCAGTTGGTTACACTGGATCCGAACAAGGTTTTGCCCGTGACAAAATGTACCCAAGAAAGCTTT
>JAKRWE010000167.1 GCA_024712425.1 Chromatiales bacterium | reverse complement strand
CTGACCGTGCTGAACAGGGCATCTTGTTGAATATCCGGGCCACGCATCGTACTGCTCGTCCTTCTTCCTTCCTTACCGGTATCTTCCACTTCAGGCGGCGAATTTCAACAGCCTGCTAGATCCGCCGAATGGGCCTGTATATTGCCCCGCAGCTTCATGGAAGTGGCCAGTACCTCCATGTCATGTGACAGCAGTTCCCGTATCGACGAACTGACTGTGTGTTGGCTGTTCAGCATGAGTGCTGCCACCACGCCGAGAAGCATGCAGAAGATGAGCGTGCCACTCCATATCTTTTGGGCAAACGAAAGCCGGTTGAGAATATTTATTTTCATATGCGAAATCCAAACGAGGTTTCTTCTCGGGATGTGTTTCGGCAGGTAGGTGAAAAGCTTGAGGTTTTTGCTAGAAAATCATGGAATTGGAATGTGCTGAAATGATGATCAGTAATTCGGTGGCGGTAGCCAGCACAGTCGCGGAGCTTGTGCGGTGAACCATATACGCATCTGAATCGTTGTATCATTGCGCGTCAATCCGAATCACAAACGCTCAATAACGAAGGAAGCAGGTCATCGTAACCCCCGTCATCATCCCCCGGGATGAACACTGTATATCCCGGGCCAACATCTCCCAGGCAGCACTCAAGGTGCTCTATCGTTTGAAGGATGCCGGCTACCAGGCGCACCTGGTGGGTGGCGGCGTGCGCGATCTGCTGCTGGGCCGCGAGCCCAAGGACTTCGATGTCGCCACCGATGCCACGCCGGAGCAGGTCAAGGCGGTGTTTCGCAACTCACGCCTGATCGGCCGGCGCTTCCGCCTGGCGCATGTGCGTTTCGGGCGCGAGATCATCGAGGTGGCGACCTTCCGCTCGGGCCAGCCGGTTACCCACCTGGATCACCAGACCGACAACGGCATGATCCTGCGCGACAATGTCTATGGCACCATCGAGGAGGACGCGCTTCGGCGTGACTTCACGGTCAACGCGCTCTACTACAATGTGCGCGACTTTTCGGTCGTCGACTACGCGGGGGGCATGCAGGACTTGCAGGCCGGCTTGCTGCGTCTGATGGGCGACCCGGAGACCCGTTACCGCGAGGATCCGGTGCGCATGCTGCGCGCGGCGCGCTTTGCCGCCAAGCTCGGCTTCCGTATCGAACCGGCGACCGAGGCGCCCATCGGCGAGCTGGCGGGCCTGCTGGGCGATGTGCCGGCGGCGCGCCTGTTCGAGGAGGTGCTGAAGCTGTTCATGGCGGGACATGCGGTCGGTTCCTTCGAAAGCCTGCGCCAGCACGGGCTGTTCGGCCAGTTGTTTCCGGACACCGAACAAGCGCTGGCCACCCAGGAGCACGAATTCCCGCACACCCTGGTGCTCAAGGGACTGGAGAACGCCGATGCACGCATAGCCGCGGGCAAGCCGGTCACTCCGGCATTCCTGTTCGCGGTGCTGCTGTGGGAGCCGGTCAGGCTGCGTTGGCTGGCCCTGCAGGCAGACGGGCTTGCGCCCTATGCCGCGCTGCAGGCCGCGACCGGCGATATCCTCGAGCGTCAGCTGGCGCGGGTATCCATACCGCGCCGTTTCAGCACCCCGATGCGCGAGATCTGGGGCCTGCAATCGCGTTTCTCCCATACCAAAGGCAAGCGACCCCAGCGCCTTGCCGCCCACCCCCGTTTCCGCGCCGCCTACGACTTCCTGTTGTTGCGCGCCTCCGCCGGTGAGGCGGATCCCGGGCTGGCGCAGTGGTGGACCGATTTCCAGGACAGTGGGCAGGCGCCGGTTCAGAGCGAGCGATCGGAGGAGGCGCCGCGCAAGCGCCGGCGTCGTCGCCGGCGGCGCAAGCCGAAAGGCGGCGGGACCGAGTGAATCCGCCGGGTGTGGTCGCCTATATCGGCCTGGGCAGCAACCTGGATGGTCCCCGGGCACAACTCCAGCGTGCCTTCGGCGAGCTGGCGGAGTTGCCGCACACGCAATTGCTGCAACACTCCATGCTGTACGGATCTCGGCCGCTGGGGCCGGCCGATCAGCCCGACTACGTCAATGCGGTGGCCGCTGTTCGGACCGCCCTGCAGCCGCTGCAACTGCTAGATGCCCTGCAGGCGGTCGAGCAGGCGCACCACCGGGTCCGCGAACAGCACTGGGGGCCGCGCACCCTGGACCTGGATCTGTTGCTGTACGGCGAGGATGTTATCGACCTGGATCGCCTGCGGGTGCCGCATTCTGAGATGCATCGGCGTGATTTCGTGTTGCGGCCCCTGCTGGAGATCGCGCCCGGCATCGGGATCCCGGGACGGGACGCGGCCGCATCCCTGCTCGCGGACTGTCCCGGCCCGCACTGCGTCGTTCTGAACGATTGATCCCGTACAGCGGGATCTTCACAATAGACCCTTTGAATCCGGAGTGCGGCCAGCGATGTCCAAGACCACCATCACCACCCTGAACGGGATGAAGCAGCGGGGCGAGAAGATCGTCACCCTGACCGCCTATGATGCCAGCTTCGCGCGCCTGGCCGAGCAGGCCGGCGTGGACGTGCTGCTGGTCGGCGACTCCCTGGGCATGGTGGTGCAAGGCCAGGAGAGCACCCTGCCGGTGACGGTCGGCGACATGGTCTATCACACCGCCAACGTGGCGCGGGTATGCGAGCGCGCGATGATCCTGGCGGACATGCCCTTCATGAGCCACGGCACCCCGCAGCAGGCGCTGGATACCGCCGGCCGCCTGATGAAGGAGGGCGGGGCGCACATGGTCAAGATCGAGGGCGGTGCGCCGCAGGTCGAGACGGTGCGCCACCTGACCGAGCGCGCGGTGCCGGTATGCGCCCACCTGGGCCTGACCCCGCAGTCCATTCGCCAGCTCGGTGGGTACCGGGTGCAGGGAAGGGATGCGCAGGCCGCGACCCGGCTGATCGAGGATGCGCTGGCCTTGCAACAGGCCGGTGCACAGCTGCTGGTACTGGAATGTATCCCCTCGACTCTGGCGGCCGAGGTCACCGGCAAGCTGGATATCCCTGTGATCGGTATCGGTGCCGGGCCGGATACCGACGGGCAGGTGCTGGTGCTGTACGACATGCTGGGGATCAGCGTGAACCGCATCCCGGGCTTCGCACATGATTTCCTGGCGGATACGGGCAGCGTACCGGCGGCCCTGGCCGCCTATGTGTCAGCGGTGCGCGAGGGATGTTTCCCGGCCGCGGAGCACGGTTTTTCATGAACACCGTGCAGCAGGTGGAGTCCCTGCGCGCGGCCCTGGCGGGGTTGCGTCGGGAGGGGCCTATCGCGTTCGTTCCCACCATGGGCAATCTGCACGACGGGCATCTGGCCTTGGTGCGCGAGGCGCGCCGGCATGCCGACAGTGTGGTGGTGAGCATCTTCGTCAATCCCCTGCAGTTCGGCGCCAACGAGGACCTGGACAGCTATCCGCGTACCCTGCGCGAGGATCAGCAGGCGCTGGAGGCAGAGGGGGTGGCCCTGTTGTTTGCGCCCACCGTCGAGGTGATGTACCCGGTCCCGCTGGCACAGCAGACCCGGGTGGAGGTGCCCGGCATCAGCGGGCTGTACTGCGGGGCTTCGCGTCCGGGACATTTTGCCGGTGTCGCGACCGTGGTGTGCAAGCTGTTCAACATGGTGCAGCCGGACCTGGCGGTGTTCGGCAAAAAGGATTTCCAGCAGCTGATGGTGATCCGGCGCATGGTGCGGGACCTGGCCATGCCGGTGCAGGTGCTTGGCCTGGACACGGTGCGCGAGGCGGATGGCCTGGCCATGAGTTCGCGCAACCAGTACCTGTTGCCACAGGAGCGGGAGCAGGCGCCGCTGTTGTACCAGACCCTGCGCGAAACCGCCGCGCGCATCAGCGAGGGCGAGCGCGATTACGAGGCGCTGGCCGCTGCGGTATGCAGCAAACTCGCGCAGGCCGGTTTTCGTCCGGATTATGTCGAGATCGTCGATTCCAGGACCCTCCTTCCGCCTGCGCCCGACAGCCGGCACATCGTGATCCTGGCGGCGGCCTGGTTGGGCGCCGCACGCCTGATTGATAACATCGAGATTTCCGTGGGGTCTTCGGGTGAGGAATGAATCAATGATGCGTGTGCTGTCCCGCCTCGTTCTCCTGGGCATCCTGTCATGGATGATGCCGCTTGCGCCAGCTATCGCTGCCGGAGCCGCGCAGCAGCCGGCCGCCGCAGGCGCCAAGCCGAAATCCGAACCGGTGCCGGCGAGTCTCGCCTCGCCCGCGCGACCCTGCAGACCTTCCTGGGCGCGATGAACGATATCAAGCGCGGCGATCCGCAGCGCCTGGCCGATGCCCTGTCCACCCTGGACCTGTCCGCGATCAACCCGCTGGTGCGCAAGGAGCGCGGTGAGAGCCTGGCCTGGAAGCTGCTCGAGATCATGGACCGCACCCGGGTGATCGACCTGAAACGGGTGCCTGTCCGGCCTGGCGGCGCGGAATGGGTCTTTGCCAAGTACCGCAACGGCATCATCCGCCTGCAGCGGCAGGATGACGGACGCTGGCTGTTCGGCGCGTCCAGCCTGCGCCAGGTGCCGGCGATCTACGAGGAGGTGACCAGCAAGGCGCGGGTCAAGGGCCTGGATTCGAATGACGAATACCTCCCCTGGGAGATCCGCCTGCAACGCATGATGCCGGAATCGCTGCGCCACAAGCTGTTCCTGCTGGAGAACTGGCGCTGGGCGGCGCTGCTGCTGGTGATCGCCCTGGGGGTGATCGCAGACTGGCTGCTGAGTTTTCTGTTACGTCGTTTCATGCGCCGCTGGCTACGACGCAGCGCGGGTGATTTCACCGCGGTGGAAGACGGGGAGAACCGGCTCCGCCCGCTGGGGATCGTGGCGATGTCGGCGGTGTGGTGGATCGGCATCAATGCCATCGGGCTGCCGGAACTGGCGCTGCTGATCCTGCTGGTGGCGGTCAAGGCGCTGGCCAGCCTGGCGGCGGTGTGGGCCGCCTATCGCGTGGTCGATATCTTCGCCGCCTGGCTGCGAGCGCGGGCCGAGTCCACCGACAACAAGATCGATGACGTGCTGGCACCGCTAACAGGCTGTTGAAATTCGCCGCCTGAAGTGGAAGATACCGGTAAGGAAGGAAGAAGGACGAGCAGTACAATGCGTGGCCCGGATATTCAACAAGATGCCCTGTTCAGCACGGTCAGCCCGGA
>JAKRWE010000166.1 GCA_024712425.1 Chromatiales bacterium | reverse complement strand
TCCCGTCGCCCGTGTCAAAAAACGACGGAAAGGGTACGGCCACATGGCCCGGAATGCCCCGATGGGTGGGTCAAAATTGTTGGCCATAGGTGGGTCAGAATAGATGGGCATTAACAGTCATCATGTCGACACCATACGGGAACAGCCTGTGGATAACTCTGGGGACAAAATGAACCGCTTTTTCATCGTCCGATACCGCACCCGGCACCGGCCGCGACAGAAGAAACATAAATCCTTTCAAATCCACATGATATGAGTGATTTTGAAATCGATACGCGAGATTTTGGCGCTAATTGGGGATTGACCGTGCCGGCGCACTTGTGCATAACCCACTCCCGCCTGCACTTTAGCGATCATCCAACCAACGTTGCAGGGAATCACGCCAGTCGGGATTGGGCGCGGTCCTGCCCAGGGCGATACAGTCGCCGACCTCGTTCTCGTACCAATGGGCATGCGCCATGAGCGGTTCGACGGAGTAGCCCCACCAGGCGCCATCCGCGTCCTGGGCGATCCACCGGACCCATTCCGGCGGCGCCTCCGGAGGCGTCATCGATGAATGGGAACCGCTCAGAAGCGGAACGACCCGACCAGTCCCTGCAGACGCTCCACGACCGAACGCACCGCGCTTACCGAGGACTCCAGCTCAGCCGCGCCTTCCCGGGTATGATGCGCCACCTTGTCGATCTCGCTCACCCGCTCATTGATCTCCTGTACCGATTCGGCCTGCTGAACCGCCGCGCTGGCAATGCCGCCAGTGACATCGCTGAAACGCTCGACCTCGCTGACGATCCGACGCAGGACCTCCCGGGTCTCGTCGGCATGACCCACGGTATCCCTGGCCTGCTCACGCCCCTTCCCCATGACCGATACCGCCTGGCGGGCCGCCTGTTGCAGACGCTCGATCATCGACTGTATCTCCTCGGTCGATTCCTCGGTGCGACTGGCCAGGGTACGCACTTCGTCGGCGACCACAGCAAAACCCCGCCCCTGCTCACCCGCACGCGCCGCCTCGATGGCGGCATTCAGGGCCAGCAGGTTGGTCTGCTCGGCAATGCCGCGGATCACGTCCAGGACGCCGCCGATCGATTCGCTGTCACGCCCCAACTCGTGGATGACCTGGGTGGCCTGCTCGACATCGCCGGCCAGCTTGCCAAGTGACTCGCGGGTGGTCCCCAGCATTCCCTCACCGTTCGCCGCCGCCTGCTGTGCGGAACGCATCGATTCGCTGCTCTGCTCCGCCATGCCCTGCACCTCGGCAGCGCTGCTCAACAACTGCACCGTCGAGTTTGCGACCGCTCCGGTCAACTGTTCCTGTCGCTCGGTACCGGCCAGCGCCTGCTCGCTCACCGCAGTCATGCTGCCAGCGGCTCCCGACAAGCGCGACACCGCCTCGGACACATCGGATACGGTAGAGGCTATCTTGTCCACGAAGTGATTGAAGGCCGCCGACAGTTTTGCCAGTTCGTCACCGCCGCTCACCTCCAGGCGACGGGTCAGATCCCCTTCACCATCAGCGATATCCCGCATCGCGTCCACGACCCGATCCAGCCTGCCCGCCAATCGAGCGACCCATCATCCACGCCACCAGCAACGCCGTGAGCACACCACCGGCCAGGAACCCCCAAAGCAGGGCGCGGGTCTCACCCACACTCTCCGCCAGCGATTGATTCTCGCCCGTTGCACGCCGGTCGAGCTCGACCACCAGACTTTGTAGGTCTTGCGACAGCTCGCCGATCAGAGGGCGAATCTCGGTGCGCAGCAGGTAGACGTCACGAAAAGCCTTGTCCCCCCATGCAGGGCGACGATCTTTTCAAGGCTCGCTGCAAAGGCGTCCCGCGCCTCCTCGAGCCGGTCGAGGGCATCGGCCTGCTCGAAGGTCAGCAGTTCTTCGGCTGACCGCACCCGTTTCAGCGCCACGCCGTTCTGTTCAAGATAGGTGTGCAGGTTGGTAATGAACTTCTGATCCCGGTAGGCGAGAAAGCCTCGCAGATTGTTGACCACCTGCGCCCAGGTATTGCGTAATTCGTAGAGCGCATTCGCCAGGGGCTGACGGGCCGACAATTCCGCAACCGGAGAATTCTTCCACTGTGGCACCCAGTTGCCGTCCTCGTTCTCCACGAATTCCGGCACAAACCCCTTGAATTCGCCCAGGACCTCTTCCTGTGCCTGCTGTTCCGCGATCAACATCTCGCTCAGGACCTGTTGAATGATCAGCGTCTGGGGATTGAGGGCACGTCCGGCCTCCGCCATGGCCGGCACATTCTTTTCCGGTGAAGACTCCAGTTCCAGGAGGCGGTCCTCATACGCCACCAGACGACCCAGTTGCTGCGCAATAGGTCCATAGAGAGCGCTCAATTCCGGGATATCCAACTCGCCAAAGGCGGTATGCAGGGATGCCAGCGCCGGTTCGAGACGCTGGTTTTCCTTGCGGTACAGGTCACGGTCTGCATCCTCACGGGTCTTGAGAAACACCCCCATGGCCGTGGTCGTGCGATAGACCTGCTCGGCCAGGTTCCTGGCCGCCGTGTTGAGGGGATAGGTCCGGTCGACCACCGAATGAACGTGCCGCTCGGTCGTGGTCAGTCCACGCAAACCGCTCAGCGAGACCATGAGCAGAATCGCTATCGCAAAGCCAAACGACAGGTAAAGCCGTGATCTGACGGACAGACCTGAAAACAAGTTCCTCATCGCTCCCCCTCCGGCTGGAAATAGCTGATGGCCTGTATTAGCGGCAGGGGAAACGTTTTCTTGAACGCCAGGGCAACGCCGAAAGCCGGACTTCCGGCTCCGGTTTCAGTTGCAGTGCGAGGCCTTGGAGCCGGTCAGATCCCAGGAGAAGGTGCAATCGAGCTCGGACAGGACCGCGATCAGCCCACCTTCGCCGTCGTTCATGATGATTGCCAGCGGGGTGCGACGACCAAAGCGGCGGTGCGGCTGCTTGATCCAGCGCGCGCCCATGCGGGGATTGCGCGGGTAGGTGGTACGCAGGGCATCGGCGATGCGCAGCAGGTAGCCGGCACGCCGCAGTGTATCAGGCGTGTCCGGCAGTACGTCCTTGCCATCCCTGAACTTCTGGAAGGCGCGCGCCCTGACGTTGCTCGGCAGCATCAGGAGCGTCTGCATCTCATGGGTGGTCAGCTGCCAGGCATCCAGCAGGCTCATGACCGACTGGGTGATCTGGCGCAGGGCCTCCTGCTTGGTCGCTTTCTCTTCACTCATACCGGGCACCACTTGTTTAATAATTGACTATTTTACTCGGTTTAGCCCGCTTTACCAGCCCCCACGAATCCAGGGTACCATCATCTAACTCGGGTGAGGCGGGTAGTCTGCTCGGAAAAACGCCGTGAATACATCCATGTAGGCTCTACGGCGGCGTCCCTGCCGCCGAAGTTTTCCGAGCAGACTACCCGCCTCACTTTTCAGTGAGTTGCGAACTTAGATGACAGGGCTCTGCCCACGGATCCCTTCCAGGCCCCTATAATGCATTCCTTATTACTCCAGCGAGAGCACCATGGCCGCCGTATACGAAACCGATCTCCCACTTCCACTCCTGCACAAGGGGAAGGTTCGGGATATCTATGATATCGACGACAAGCACATGCTGATCGTGACCAGCGACCGTCTGTCGGCCTTCGACGTGGTCCTGCCCCAGCCCATCCCCGGCAAGGGCGAGGTACTCAACCGCGTGGCCCGCTTCTGGTTCGGGCGCACCCAGTCGCTGGCCCCCAACCACCTGGCCGATATCCCGCTGCAACAGGTGATCGGTGATCCGGCACAACGTGACCGACTCGGCGACCGGGCCATGGTGGTGAAAAAACTCAAGCCCCTGCCGGTCGAGGCCATCGTGCGCGGCTACATCATCGGCTCCGGCCGGAAGGACTACCGGCAGACCGGCGCCATCTGCGGCATCCGGCTGCCCCAGGGCCTGCAACTCGCGGACAGGCTGCCCGAACCGATCTTCACCCCCTCGACCAAGGCGGCAGTCGGCGAACACGACCAGAACATCGACTTCGCCGCCACCAGCGAACTGCTGGGTGAGGAGCTGGCCGGCCAGGTGCGTGACATGAGTCTGCGCATCTACAGCGATGCCGCGGCATACGCCCTCTCGCGCGGCATCATCATCGCGGACACCAAGTTCGAGTTCGGCCTGGACGAAGCGGGCCGCCTGCACCTGATCGACGAGGTGCTGACACCGGATTCGTCGCGTTTCTGGCCGGCAGACCAGTATCGCCCCGGCATCAGCCCGCCCAGTTTCGACAAGCAGTTCGTCAGGGACTACCTGGAAACCCTGGACTGGGACAAGACCCCGCCCGGACCGGAACTGCCGCAGGAGATTATCCGCAAGACGGCCGAAAAGTACCGCGAGGCGGAGCAACGCCTGACCGGCTCATGAGCAGGCAGGCTGCACCCCGCATCACGCTCTACAGCACCCACCGCTGCCCGCACTGCCGCCAGGTCAGGCAATGGCTGCAGCAACGCGGCCTGCGCTTCCAGGAATTCGATATCGAGCGCAACGCCCGCGCCTTCAAGGCGTTCCAGCGTCTCGGGGCACGCAGCGTGCCCATAACCCTGGTCGGCGACGAACGGGTGGACGGCTTCGACCCCAAACGCCTGCAGCGCCTGCTCTCATGAGCCACCCTTACGACCGCCTGGACCCCGACTGCATACTGGATGCGATCGAGGCCACCGGCCTGCTGCCCAGCGGGCATGTCCTGGCGCTCAACAGCTATGAAAACCGGGTCTACCAGATCGGCATCGAGGACGAGCCACCACTCATCGCAAAGTTCTACCGTCCCAAGCGCTGGAGCGACAGGGCCATATTCGAGGAACATGCCTTCTCGCTGGAACTGGCGCGACAGGAAATCCCGGTGGTCGCCCCGCTGGCGCCTGGTGGCCGCACCCTGCTCGCGCACCAGGGCTTCCGCTTCGCCCTGTTCCCGCGCCAGGGCGGTCATGCGCCAGAGCCTGAGGATCTCGACCAGTTGGAGTGGATCGGACGCTTTCTTGGGCGCATCCACCGGGTCGGACAGGCCGCGCCCTTTCGCGAGCGCGTCACACTGGGCACCGCCCACTACGGCTGGCGGGCACGCGAGATCGTACTCGCCAGCCCACTGCTGCCGCCGGAGCACCGCGAGCACTATGCCGGGCTCACTGCACAGTTGCTCGAAACAGTGGAAGGCGCCATGACGCGGATTCATGCAGCCACACTGCGGCTACATGGCGACTGCCATCCGGGCAACATCCTGTGGACGGACAATGGCCCGCACTTCGTGGATATGGACGACTGCTGTAGCGGGCCGGCAATACAGGACCTGTGGATGCTGCTAAGCGGTGACCGGCAGGACATGACACTGCAGCTGGACGCCCTGCTCGAGGGCTACCGCACCTTCCACGACTTCGACCCGGCCGAACTGGCCCTGATCGAACCCCTGCGCAGCCTGCGCCTGATCCACTACACCGGCTGGCTGGTACAGCGCTGGGACGACCCGGCCTTTCCCGCTGTTTTCCCCTGGCTGGCCGAGCCCGGGTACTGGCCGGGCTATCTCGCAGACCTGGAGGAACAGCTGCTTGACCTGGGTTACTGAGCTGTTCGCTCCCCCGCCGAGCGCGCGGTATCCAAGCACCTCGAAGCGTAGGAGCGGGCTTGCCCGCGGTAACCGTCCATTCCAGACCGCTATTGCCCCAACCTGGATTATCTGAGTCGCTTTTTCTTCTTGCCGGTCGGTCGTTGCGGCTCGGCGGTGCCGGCATCCTTCACCGGAGACAGCAGGTG
>JAKRWE010000165.1 GCA_024712425.1 Chromatiales bacterium | reverse complement strand
ATCCACCTCCACATCGGTGACCTGCCAAGGTGCCTGGATACCCAGTATCTGGGTGTATAGATCAACGTCTCTCATGCTCCCCTACGCTAAACTACCCACTCGATCAGGGGAAGAGCCGAAACTCTTGTTCAGCTCGGTGAGCTGGATTGAGCCCGGCGAATAGGGCTCCGGATCCGTATTCAGCACTTCTACCTGGTGCAAATCACGGATCTGCTCCATTTCACGACTCATGCGATCCCTGGCACGTTTGTTCAACACGCTCTTGATGCCGCGGGTAAAACCACCACCGATAAATGCCACCATCGGCTCCAGTACCGCACCCACGAGGATCCATCCTATGTTTTGCAGGATGTTCGCGTTATCCGTCGCAAAGATCCTGATGGCATCTATCCATTCAAGCATCGTTTCCCCCAGTTTGTGCCGGCTGCATGGCGACTGCTGGCAGCCAATGGCGTATGGTCAAACCAGTTCTGGTATAGATTTGCTTGCATATCTTCGCCTTGCGACGTGATTTTATTGAGGCAGTTTGGCTGCGCCAGTTTCGGAGGCGGCCTTCTGTCATGCCCGGTAATAGTCCAACCCACATGCCCCGGTAACCCTGAACATTGCGCTGCTGGATTTGGCCAACGAACAAATGATACAGCAGCGCTGGCGGGGCTGTGCGTCTTGGGATTTGATGGTCCCACGAACAGTGTGCCCAACATATTGGACCCGTGGGAGTTGGCCCTGGTTGTTGTTGCGCAGGCTGGGCTCAAGGTCAAGCAACCAGCGTTTGCGGGGCCCCGGTTTCAATTTTCAATGTCTGACCGGAACGGAACCCTCTCTACGCATTGCGCTTGTCAAGCAACTGGCGGGCGAAAGCATCGGAGGCTGCCGACAAGCGGCTGTTGCGTCGTGATATGACGGCCAGCTGGCGCCGGATATCGAGGCCGCTCACCTTGAGTTCGACAACGTCTCTCTGGTCATGCAGCGCAAGGCGGCTGACGAACGCCAGGTGGCCTGTGGTGGCAACCATACGCAGTATGGACGGGATGGAGCGCAGTTCCATGACCACGTGCGGCTCGAGGCCGGCTGTGCGTACGGCCTGGTCTATCAGTTGTTGCAGTGCGGTGCCGGCCTCGAAACCGACGAAGCCCTGCCCGGCGAGGTCCTCCAGGCGCAGCCTCGGGTTGCGGGTCAGGGCATGGTCGCGGCGTGCCACCAGCACGATGTCATCGTCCATCAGCATCCGGGCCAACAGGTCGGATGAACGCACCGGCAGCGTGACGACCCCCAGTTCCAGGCGCCCCTGCAGCACGTCCTCGGCGATCTCGCTGCTGCCCGCTTCCTTCAGCTGGAACAGTATCTCCGGGTGTTTCGACTGGAAAGCGGCAATCGCCGTGGGGAGGATGAATGAAACAGTGGTAGCGCCGCCCCCAATGCGTACCTGACCGGTTTCCAGCCCCTGGTGCAGGCGTATCTCCTCGCGCAGGGCGGCCCAGGCCGAGAGCAGACGCTGGCCGCCGGTCAGGGCGAGTCGTCCCTCTTCTGTCAGTTCGATGCCATGCCGACTGCGGGTGAGCAGTCGGGCGCCGAGCTGTTCCTCGTACTGCTGGATGCGGCGGGACAGGGCAGACTGGGTGAGTCCCAGCCGGGCCGCTGCCCGGCTGATGGAGCCTGCCTCGACCACTGTCACGAAAGAGCGGGTCAGGTGTAGATCCATCATGCACAAATAGCATGGATAATATGAAAAGTATCTGTTTTACGAATGTTTCTGGTGTGGCTACCATCTCGCTGTCATGAGTTCTTTCGCGGGCAAGCTCGCTCCTACGGGAGGGGGTATCGCCATTGAAAGGCGAGCACTCGATGTAGGAGCCGCCCTGGCGGCGAACCTTCGCGGGCAGGTCAGCAACCGCAAAACCGATCAGTAATTCAACCGAGGAGACCAACCCTATGTCCTTTCTCGAACAGTACCGCACCCACGCCGAAGAGCGCGCCAAGCAGGGCGTGCCGCCACTGCCGCTGAACGCGCAGCAGGTCACCGAACTGGTGGAACTGCTCAAGAACCCGCCGGCCGGAGAGGAAGACTTTCTGTTGGACCTGATCACCAACCGGGTTCCGCCGGGCGTGGACGATGCGGCCTACGTGAAGGCGGGCTTTCTCGCGGCGCTTGCCAAGGGTGAGGCCGAGTCCCCGCTGATCGACCGCCGGCGCGCGGTGGAGCTGCTGGGCGCCATGCTGGGTGGCTACAACATCCAGCCGCTGATCGACCTGCTCGACGATGCCGACCTGGGCAAGCTGGCCGCCGACCAGCTCAAGCACACCCTGCTGATGTTCGATGCCTTCCACGACGTGGAGGACAAGGCGAAGGCCGGCAGCGCCAACGCCAAGGCGGTGATGCAGTCCTGGGCGGATGCCGAGTGGTTCCTGGCCAGGCCGGAGGTCCCCGAGGAGATTACCGTCACGGTGTTCAAGGTGCCCGGCGAGACCAACACCGATGATCTGTCTCCGGCACAGGATGCCTGGTCACGCCCAGACATTCCGCTGCATGCCCTGGCCATGCTCAAGAACGAGCGTGACGGCATCACCCCGGACAAGCCCGGCGAGATCGGTCCGATCAGCACGATCGAGGAGCTCAAGGAGAAGGGGCACCCGCTGGCCTATGTCGGCGACGTGGTCGGGACCGGCTCCTCACGCAAGTCGGCGATCAACTCGGTACTGTGGCACATGGGCAACGACATCCCCTTCGTGCCCAACAAGCGCCAGGGCGGCGTGGTGCTCGGCACCAAGATCGCGCCCATTTTCTTCAACACCGCCGAGGACTCGGGGGCGCTGCCCATCGAGGTGCCAGTGGACGAGCTGAACATGGGCGACGTGATCGTGATCAAGCCCTACGCCGGCCGCATCGAGCGTGAGAACGGGGAACTGGTGGCGGAGTTCCAGCTCAAGACCGAGGTGCTGCCGGACGAGGTGCGCGCCGGTGGACGCATCCCGCTGATCATCGGCCGCTCCCTGACCGACAAGGCGCGTGAGTCCCTGGGCCTGGGTCCGAGCGATGTCTTCCGCCGCCCGGTGGACCCCGAGGATTCCGGCAAGGGCTTCACCCTGGCGCAGAAGATGGTCGGCAAGGCCTGCGGCGTGGAGGGCGTGCGCCCCGGCACCTATTGCGAGCCGCGCATGACCACCGTCGGCTCCCAGGACACCACCGGCCCCATGACCCGCGACGAGCTCAAGGAGCTGGCCTGCCTGGGCTTCTCCGCGGACCTGGTGATGCAGAGCTTCTGCCATACCGCGGCCTATCCCAAGCCGGTGGACATCGATACCCAGCACACCCTGCCGGAGTTCATCGAGACCCGCGGCGGGGTGGCGCTGCGCCCCGGTGACGGGGTCATCCACTCCTGGCTGAACCGCATGCTGCTGCCCGATACCGTGGGTACCGGCGGCGACTCGCACACCCGCTTCCCGATCGGGGTCTCCTTCCCGGCCGGCTCCGGCCTGGTGGCCTTCGCGGCCGCCCTGGGCGTGATGCCGCTGGACATGCCCGAGTCGGTGCTGGTGCGCTTTACCGGCGAGATGCAGCCGGGCATCACCCTGCGCGACCTGGTCAACGCCATTCCCTACGAGGCGATTCAGCGTGGCCTGCTGACCGTGGAGAAGAAGGGCAAGAAGAACGTCTACAATGGCCGCATCATCGAGATCCAGGGCCTGCCGGATCTGACCGTGGAGCAGGCCTTCGAGCTGTCGGACGCGACCGCCGAGCGCTCCGCGGCCGGTTGTACCATTGACCTGTCCGAGGATTCCGTGGCCGAATACCTGCGCTCGAACATCGTGATGCCGCGCTGGATGATCGACAACGGCTACCAGGATGCGCGCACCCTGGAGCGCCGCGCCCGGGCCATGGAGAAGTGGCTGGAGAACCCGAAGCTGATGCGTGCCGACGCGGATGCCGAGTATGCCGAGGTGATCGAGATCGACATGAGCCGGATCACCGAGCCGCTGCTCGCGTGCCCCAACGACCCGGACGACGTGAAGCCCCTGTCCGAGGTGGCCGACACCCACATCGACGAGGTGTTCATCGGTTCGTGCATGACCAACATCGGCCACTTCCGCGCCGCCGGCAAGCTGCTGCAGGCCGCCGGGGGCGTGATCCCGACGCGGCTGTGGATCGCGCCGCCGACCAAGATGGACGAGCATCAGCTGATGGAGGAGGGGTACTACAACATCTTCGCCTCGGCGGGTGCACGGACCGAGATGCCCGGCTGCTCGCTGTGCATGGGCAACCAGGCACGGGTCGCCCCCAACTCCACCGTGGTCTCGACCTCCACCCGCAACTTCCCCAACCGCCTGGGGCAGGGCGCCAATGTATACCTGTCCTCGGCTGAACTGGCGGCGGTAGCCGCCGTGCTCGGGCGCCTGCCCACGGTCGAGGAGTATATGCAATACGCCACCAAGATCGACAGCATGGCGCCGGAGATCTACAAGTATCTGGAATTCGACAAGATGCCGGACTTTAGCGAAGCGGCGGAGCATGCCAGGAACGAGGTGGTGGTAAAGCTGGCCATGTAGAAATGGCCATGGCCGTGAAGAGGCAGCGAAAAAATTGACAGAATTGCTGGGTCTTACTATAGGTAAACACAGCAGCCTGTCGCACTCGACGCTGTCCGCAGATTTTCGCTTCGAACGGTCGAGTCCGACAGGCTGCTGGCAGTTCCCGATTTGCGGCCCTGGCCGCCCTGGTCTGAGGAGGTATCCATCATGTCAGGCATCGCTTTCTTTATCGTATTGGCCGGTTTGGCCTCTCTTGGTGTATTCATCGCGGGCGGCATCTCCATGGCACGTGGTGGTCGCTATGACCGCGCCCACGCCATTCCCCTCATGGAAGCCGAGGTCATCGTCCAGGCGCTGGTGGTCGGGATGGTAGTTATTGGAGCGCTTTTCTGGGCGTAGCACTGTATATTCGTACCAGCTGAGTTGTTGATAAGCGGGCGAGTTGAGTGGCTTGCCCGTTTTTTGCGCGTTGGCTCTATAGTGATCCCGATATTTATTCGCCCTGATACTACAGAAATTCCCATTTCGGTCGTAATATCGTATAGAGTGGGTTGGAAGGCCTTGGCTTCCAATTCCGCAGGGCTTGTTTTAGGGTTCTTCGACGTTTCATGTGGATTCCAGAATCTTCCCCGCCGGGCTGGCGATCAGGTAGATCATGGTCATGAAGGTCTCGGTATTGCGGTAGCCCCTGGCTCTTGCGCGCGCGGCCTGGA
>JAKRWE010000164.1 GCA_024712425.1 Chromatiales bacterium | reverse complement strand
GGTCAGCATTTTCCAGTGCATTGGGCCTCTTGGGTCAACTCAACTCGCAACAATGGCCGTCGATCCCCTCCGTCTGGTGAAAACAGGGCAGAATCGGCACGGTTTTCAACAGCCTGCTAGGTGGACAGTCTCAGCCTGCTGGGCATCACTGTCGGCATACTGGCCCTGCTGGGCGGCAACTGGCTGGAAGGCGGTCAGCTCGACCTGCTGCTCAACGCGCCGGCGCTGGTGATCGTGTTCGGCGGCACTATCGGCGCGGTGATGCTGCAGACGCCCCTGCGGATATTCCTGTTGGCCATGTCCTCGCTGCGTCACGTGTTCATGCCGCCGCGCTTTCCCCTGGGTGACCGGATCAAGCGCACCGTTGACTGGGCCCAGCTGGCGCGCCATGAGGGATTGCTGGGCCTGGAGAAGATACTGGGCAAGGAACGGGACGCCTTTATCAGGAAAGGGCTGCAACTGGTGGTGGACGGCAACGAGCCGGATGATATACGGCCTACCCTGGAACTGGAGCTCGACAGCAACGAGCACCGCCGCCTGCAGGCGGCGCGTGTGTTCGAATCCATGGGCGGCTATTCGCCCACGATCGGTATCATCGGTGCGGTCATGGGCCTGATCCATGTCATGCAGAACCTGGCCGACCCGGCACTGCTGGGCAGTGGCATCGCAACCGCCTTCGTATCCACGATCTACGGGGTGGGGCTGGCCAACCTGTTGCTGCTGCCGGCGGCCAACAAGATCAAGTCCTATGTGCTGGAGGAATCCCAGTACCGGGAGATGGTGATCGAAGGGCTGGCGGCCATCTCCGAGGGCGAGAATCCGCGTATGATCGAGATCCGCCTGCGCGGCTTTCTGCATTGAGGTGCGTCATGGCCGTTACGGAACGCCACAGCAGAAGACGCAGACGCCATCTCGAGGAAGAGAACCATGACCGCTGGCTGGTCTCCTATGCGGATTTCATCACCCTGCTGTTCGCCTTCTTCGTGGTGATGTACTCGGTCTCTTCGGTCAGTGAAGGGAAGTACCGCGTCCTGTCCGAGACCCTGAACAGGGTCTTTGGCGAGGTGGCCCCGGGACGTGCGGCTCCGACACCGCCACCGCGGACACCGGAGGAAGTGCTCGTACAGGAGGCGCAGCGTCCTGTATCGACCGGGCAGGCCGCCGAGGACTCCATGCAGAAAAAGCTGCGCGAGCAGGCCCTGCGCGCGCTGCAGACCGCGGCATCGCAGCAGCGGGTCTACGATGAGCTGGCCATTTCACTGGACGACTGGATCAAGCGTGACCTGGTCGATGTGCGCATGAACGGTGACCGCATCGAGGTGGACATGAAGGCACGCCTGTTGTTTTCTTCGGGTGATGCGCGACTGTCGTCCGGTGCCATGGAGGCGTTGCAGCAGGTGGCGAAGAGCCTGGTCGGCATCCCCAATCCGATCCAGGTGGAGGGCTTCACCGACAATGTCCCGATCTCCAACCGCGTCTATCATTCCAACTGGGAACTGTCCGCCGCCCGTGCGGCCAGCGTGGTGCAGTTCCTCAGTACCCAGGGTGTTCCGCCGGAGCGCCTGGCCGCGGTCGGGCGCGGTGAATACCAGCCCATCGCCGATAACAGTACCGCGGAGGGACGGGCGGCCAACCGCCGCGTTACCCTGATGATCCTTGGATCGCAGCAAAAGGTGTTCGAACCCGAGGAACTCGTGCCCTGGGCCGAGGGTCCGGCCCTGGAAGCGCAATGAAGGTCTGGACTATCGCCAATCAGAAGGGAGGGGTCGGCAAGACCACCACCACTGTCGCCCTGGGGGGACTGCTGGCGGCCTGGGGCGTGCGCACCTGCATGATCGATGTCGATCCGCATGGGTCGCTGACCAGTTACTTCCGCTACGACCCGGACGCTCTGTCCGAGAGCAGTTACAACCTGTTCAAGGCGGTTGCGGAAAAACAGCCACCGGACCCGCTCTCGCTGATCTACCAGACCGGCACCGAAGGCCTGGACCTGATCCCGGCATCGGTAGCGCTGGCTACCCTGGATCGCCAGTCGGGGCGCCTTGCCGGGATGGGGCTGGTGCTGCAGCGCACGGTCGAGATCCTGAAGGACGAATACGAGCAGGTGTTGATCGACTGCCCCCCCGGTGCTGGGGGTGTTGCTGATAAACGCCCTGGCCGCCTGCGACCACCTGGTGATCCCGGTACAGACCGATTTCCTGGCGATCAAGGGGCTGGAACGCATGCAGCATACCCTGGCCATGATCGCAAAATCGCGTCCCACGCCACTGGGCTACACGGTGGTGCCGACTTTTTTCGACAAGCGCACCCGTGCGTCCCGCGACAGCCTGGCCATTCTGGAGCGTAACCATGGCGAGCACCTGTGGCCGGGCACCATCCCCATCGATACCCGCCTGCGCGAGGCAAGCCGCGCCGGCCTGCCGCCGGCCGTGTTCGATCCACGCGCCCGCTCGGTGCAGGCCTATACGGAGCTGCTGGAGTATCTGCGCAGGGAAGGTGCGGAATGAGCGAACAGCGGACCGGGGTCCAGGAACTGAGCCAGGCCGGCGCGGCGCTCGAGAGCCTGCTGGAAACCCTGCTTTCGGAGGTGCCGGAATACCAGGAGGCGCCGGCGCCTGCCCAGCCGGTCGCGGACCTCAATGTTTCCGAGCCGCTGCCGATACAGGAGATAGCGGAGCCTGAACCGGCACCCGTCAGCGTGCGACCGGCCTGGGCCGAAGGTGATCTCAAGGTCCTGGTGGTGCGCGTCGGTGAGCTGCGGGTCGCGGTTCCCCTGGTGCGACTGAGCAGTATCTCACCGGCGGGCACGGGTGAGGATGTGCTGCACCTGCCGGCACAGCCTGCCTGGCACCGCGGTGTGATGACGGTGCGTGAGCAACAGCTGGTGCGCGTGGAT
This sequence comes from Chromatiales bacterium, assembly GCA_024712425.1. Classification (GTDB taxonomy): domain Bacteria; phylum Pseudomonadota; class Gammaproteobacteria; order Chromatiales; family Chromatiaceae; genus MONJU. The sequence goes on along the minus strand of JAKRWE010000164.1, from coordinate 2,402 downwards.
CCGGTGGCCCTGTTGGGGCTGGCAACGGAGCGGCAGGAAAGCGCTTATCTGCTGGTAATCGATGATGGCCGCTACGGGCTGGAAGTCGATGCCATGGAAGAGCCACTGACCCTGGACAGCGCGGGATCCGCTGGCGGCAGCAGGGCGAGGGCCGGGAGTGGACGCTGGGGGTGCTGCCGGAGCAGATGTGCATCCTGCTGGACCTGGATGCCATTACGCACCGTTTGAATACAAAGTGGGCACGATTAGTGCTTGAGAATTGCTAACAGTGTATGTGCGTCGGATTTTCGACGGCATTGACGATCCACAGGAGACAGGACATGGCAAACCCGGCAGCAGAGGCGGTAACCGATCCGGTAGTTCAACTGGTGACATTCAGACTAGCTGATGAGACCTATGGCATCAACGTGATGCATGTGCAGGAGGTGCTGCGCATCAGCGAGATCGCCCCCGTACCCGGTGCTCCTTCGTATGTACTGGGCATCATCAACCTGCGAGGCAACGTGGTGACGGTGATCGACACCCGTTCACGTTTCGGCCTGCCGGGCACGGAAACCGACGATTCGAGCCGCATCGTCATCATCGAGACCGAGGGGCAGGTGGTTGGCATCCTGGTCGACGGTGTTGCCGAGGTCGTCGAACTGCATATGTCAGAGATCGATTCGGCACCGAATGTCGGAAACGACGAGAGCTCCCGTTATATCCAGGGTGTGGCCAACCGCGAGTCCGATCTGTTGATCGTGGTCGACCTGAACAAGCTGCTGACCGAGGAGGAATGGTCAGAGATGTCCATGTTCTGAGTGGACACCGGGGTGCATCGTGGCTGACCTGGGCAAGACATCCGATGTGGGCGTGGTCACGCCGACGCTGCCGAGTCGTGCGCCCGGGAAACGTCGCAAGGCACCGCGGACGCCGGCCCGTTCGTCGGACAGGGAACAGACCAAGCACCCCAGGCCCGATGGAGATCACAAGGTGGATAAATATGCCTGAACCGATGTTGGCATCAGCCCTGGCCCTGGCCGCCATCCTGGTGGCGCGTCGGGCAGTCAGGGCACAGGCCCGCCTGAGCGGACAGCTGGCCGAGCTGGAACAGCAGCTGTCGTTGCAGCAGCAGAGCATCAGCGGCCTCACGGCCGGCGCCGTCGGCATGGATCGCCGCTTGCGCCGTGCGGAGGCTACTGAAAAGATGATCACCGACCGCCAGGAAACCATCGAGAACCAGCAGGCGGCCGAGCAGCCCTACAGTCATGCCATCCGCCTGGTTCAGCAGGGCGCCACCACCCGCCGCCTGATGGAGGAGCTGGGCCTGAGCGAGAGCGAAGCCGGCCTGCTGGTACGTCTGCACGGCCTGCGCGACAGCGCCTGAGCACCCCTCTACGACAGCCAACTTATCCCGCCGGTTTTCTTTCCTCCTGTTCTGATAGATACTGCGTCCTTCGCACCGGACCGCAGACCAGGAGAATGCCATGAGGCGCCTTCCCTTTTCTTTGGCGCTTGCTACAGCGCTTTCCTTTTCCCTCCCCGTATCCGCCGGTTTTCAGGATCTGATGAAATCCGCCGGGGACATGCTGAACAATGCCGGCGGCATGCCAGGACCGGGCGGCAGTGCACGCGGCGCACTGACCGACGGTCAGATCGATGCCGGCCTCAAGGTGGCCTTGTCGGTCGGTGCCGAGCGGGCGGTGGCCCTGCTGGGCAGGTCCGGTGGCTTCCTCGATGATCCTTCTGTGCATATTCCGTTGCCGGGCGTGCTGGGCAAGGCCGCAAAGACGGCGCGTACCCTGGGTCAGGGGCGCTACGTGGACGCGTTCGAGCAGACGGTGAACCGCGCAGCCGAGGAGGCGGTCCCGGAAACCCTGGCTATCGTGAAGAAGACCGTCAGTAACATGACGCTGCAGGACGTGCGTGGCATCCTCAGCGGCGGTGACGATGCGGCAACCCGTTACCTGAGGGAAAAGGCGGGCGACTCGCTGCGCGCCGCGATCCGTCCCATCGTATCCCGGGCCACGGACCGGGCAGGTGCTACCGCCGCTTACAAGAACCTGGTGAAGAGCACCCAGGGCAGACTCGGTGGCCTGGGCGGTCTGCTGGGCGCAGACCAGCCCAACCTGGACCTGGATGACTATATCACCGGCAAGACACTGGACGGCCTGTTCCTCAAGCTGGCGGCAGAGGAAAAGGCGATCCGCACCAATCCCGTGGCGCGCAGTACCGAGTTGCTGAAACAGGTGTTCGGCCGCTGAGTTCCACAAGCAAACAGGCATTCAAAACTAACAATCTGGGCTCTTCACCAAATCAGGTGGGTAACATTCACCGGCAGATACCCTCCGGGTATAGATCGAGTCCACCAAGGTGGAAGTAGATGGCATTGGCAAAGCGCTCCTTGTTGCGGAAACCATGGC
>JAKRWE010000163.1 GCA_024712425.1 Chromatiales bacterium | reverse complement strand
CGGTCGACAACCTGCTGAACCACCCCCAGCCGGTCCACCGTCTTCTGTGTCATCGCAATGGTCTCCTCTGTCACCACCCCTCCCGAAATCAAAAGGGGACATTACTGCTTTGGACTAACATTTTCGGCGCCCCACATGCTTTATTTTCCCAAAGACGTTAAAATTCACGGATTATGGCGTTTTTGCTGGCGGGCAGGCGATGGATCCTGGCATCCCCACCAGGGTAACGTCATCTAATTCGGGTGACGCGGGTAGTCTGCTCGGAAAAACGCCGCGAATACATCCATGTAGGCTCTACGGCGGCATCCCTGCCGCCGAAGTTTTCCGAGCAGACTACCCGCCTCACTTTACAGTAAGTTACGAACTTGGACGACGGGGCCTGGCGTCTCCACGGATGTGTTTATTTTTCCTACAGTTTTTTTCGGTCAGGCCGATAAGTCCGGGTGAAGCGGATCGAATCGTGGTCAGTCGTTGGTGCGATCGGTTCAGACCAAGAATAATTTCCTGACAAAGGGAGCAACCATTGATGAAGCTGTCGGTGTTGCCAGTTGCCGGAATGGCACTGGTTCTGGGTTGGTTCGGATCTGTGCAGGCGGCGGCGCTGTCACTGCACGACGCAGTCCGCGCTGCCCTGCAGAGCCATCCCGATGTGCGCGTCCAGACCACCGAGCTGGAGGCGCGTGCGCAGGAGATCAAACAGGCGCGGGCGGGTTACAAGCCGCGTGTGGACGCGACCGCGGCATTCGGCTGGGAGTGGAACGACAACGCCAGCACCCGCGGCGCGGGCTATGATGACGGGCGTGGCCTGTTGCGCAAGGACGCGGGGATCCTGCTGACCCAGATGCTGTTCGACGGACATGCCACTCACAGCGAGGTGGAGCGCCAGCAGGCGCGCTATGAGTCGGTGCGCCGACGTCTCGAAGGCGTCAGCCAGAACGTGGCCCTGGACGCGATCAAGGCCTATGTGGATGTTCTTCGGCAACGGGAGCTGCTGACGCTTTCGGAGCAGAATCTCAAATCGCACGAACGCACCCTCAGCCAGATACGGCTGCGCCTGGAGGCAGGCGTCGGCAGCCGGGTGGATCTGAAACAGGTGACCGGCCGCCGCGCCTCGGCAGATGCCAGTCGCCTGTCGGACCTGGTCAATCTCAAGGATGCCGAGACCAAGTACCTGCGTACGGTGGGTCAGGTCGCACCAGACTCGCTGGAGGCCGTGCAGGCGGTCAAGGCCCTTCCCTCATCGCTGGCAGCGGCCATGGATATCGCCCTGGCCGAACACCCGACCCTGCTCTCCGCCGATGCCGACATCCAGGCCGCGCTTGCCCAGCACAAGGCCGCCCGCCAGAACGATTATCCGAAGTTCGACCTCGAGATCGGCAGTAACTGGGGTGATGACCAGAATGGTCTGAAGGGGACCAACCGGGACTTGAGCGCCATGCTGCGGATGCGCTACAACCTCTATTCCGGTGGCCGCGACAGCGCACGCAAATCGCAGACCGCACACCTGGTAAACGAGTCGCGCGCGGTGCGCAACCAGACCTTCCGCCAAGTGGTGGAAAGCCTGCGTCTGTCGTGGTCGGCTTACCAGGCGACCCGTTCCCAGCTGGACGTGTTGAACGATTACGTGGATGCCACCGTTGCCACGCGCAAGGCGTACGGCAAGCAGTTCAATATCGGCAAACGCACCCTGGTGGATCTGCTGAACGTGGAGAACGAGCTGTTCGATGCCCGCCGCCAGCTGGTCGATGCCCGTTACGACAACCTGCTTGCCCAGTACCGGATCCTGGCTGGCATGGGACGGTTGCTGCAGACCCTGCAGCTGGCACCGCCCAAGGGGCCGGGACCGGCGCAGGAGCAAAAGACAGCGCTCGGCCGGCATGCGGCTGACGACATCGAAGCGGGCGAGTTCGCGGCCAGGCCCGGAAGGTAGCAAAAGCCCCGTAAGCGGTGATGCGCTTCCAGGGCTGTTTCATGGGTGTTGCGGGCCCTCAGCCAGCCTCAGAGGGCGTGCTGGCCGTGATGGACAGGGCGTGCAGGGCGCCGCTGCTGATCTCGTCGTTGAACAGTGCCATGATCGGGCGCTGGCGCTGTATGGGGCTCTGTCCCTCGAATGCGGTACTGATGACGGTTACCGAGAAATTGCAGTCGGCGCCATCGGTCCGGACTTCGGCGTCGGGATAGGCGGTCTGTATGCGTTGTACGATATCTTGCGCATTCATTGGGTTACTCCAGGCTGATAAGCGCCGTGTTATGTTGCGGTTCGTGCAGATGGCCTATGCTTTGCAAATGCAGTCCGGTTTCTGTGCAGATTGCCAGAAAATCTACCTCCCCCTGCGGGTCGACGGCCACCAGCAGGCCGCCACTGGTTTGTGGGTCGCACAGGATCTGTCGCTGTTGCACCGTCATGTCACCCAGCATGTGGCCGTAACTCTCGAAATTGCGTTTTGCCCCACCCGGGGAACAGTCCTGTTCCAGATATTCATGTACATGGGGCAGAACGGGGATGCGCTCGAAATTGAGCCGAGCCTGGAGGCCGCTACCCTCGCACATCTCGCGCAGATGCCCCGCCAGTCCGAAGCCCGTGACATCGGTCATTGCCCTGACGCTGTCCAGGCCGGCGAATCGTGTGCCCACGGCGTTCAGGCGGCACATGCTCTCGATGGCGATGTGGCTGTGTTCGCGCTTTAGCAGCCTGCGTTTCTGGGCTGTGCTTAGGATACCGATGCCCAGCGGTTTGGTCAGATAGAGTCTATCACCGGGGCGGGCGCTATCGTTCCTCTTCAGGTCACCGGTTGCGACCGTGCCGGTCACTGCCAGGCCGAAGATCGGTTCGGGTGCATCGATGCTGTGTCCCCCGGCGAGCGGGATGCCGGCATCCCGGCAGGCCCTGCGCCCGCCTTCCACGACCTCGCGGCCGGCTTCGGGCGGCAATTTGTCCAACGGCCAGCCAAAGATGGCGATTGCCATGATTGGCTGGCCGCCCATGGCGTAGATGTCGCTGATGGCGTTGGTGGTAGCGATTCGCCCGAAGGTGAACGGGGCGTCCACGATCGGCATGAAGAAATCGGTGGTGCTGATAATGGCTGTGCCATTGCCCAGGTCGTAAACCGCAGCGTCGTCGCGGGATTTGTTGCCGACCAGCAGAGCGTCATGGGCCTCCGCCGGCAGGGAACTCTGCAGGATGACTCCAGTACGGCAGGCGAGATCTTGCAACCACAGCCGGAGCCATGGCTGTACTCGGTCATGCGGATGGATTGCTCCACGGACTGTAACTCCTCCCCATACTGCTGGAGGCGGTATTGTACGGCAGGGGGCCATACAGCACATCCTATTGCCAGCGGCCGCCTGGAGTGGAGGCAATGCGGCTCGAACAATACTTTCCGCCAGCCTTACTGCACGATAGCGAGGATCCGTTGCAGTGTCTTCCCTGGTGGCACGCCCTGGAACATGAGGCCCTTGCCGTCCGTGGCGCGCAGTACGGTGACCGGCACCACGCTGATATTCTGTTCCTGTAGCAGACCAAGGTTCGCTGCGAGGTCCAGCAGGGTTTGGTCGAGCACCTGTTTCGCTGGTGTGATCCCGCCGCCCGGCCCATCGTCGCGCATGCCGTAGTTCTGCTCGTTGTCTTCGAATGCGGCCAACGAGTCCCCGGCCTGCAGGATGGCGGCCGCCTTGGGCAGGCTGGATTCGGACAACAGGGCCACCGGAATCCAGCGCAACTGGAGGTCTTCTGGGCCGATCAGGGGTGTGAGCATCTGGTACAGCTTGTGGCAATAGGGGCAGTTGGGTCGAAAAAGATATACAGCACGTGCTTGCCGCTGCCCTGCGTCACCCAGGTGGCCTGATCGATGTCCTCCAGCAGGGCGTTGGCCACCTGCCGGGATTTGGGCAGCGGAGCGGCCGCGGCCATGATGGCGTGGAACAACAGGAATGCCACGAGTGGCAGGCGAAACTTGCGCAACATGATGGACAGCCCTTTCTCTGGTGTCGGTGTGGTTGTTTCCAGGAAGACCGCCGGGGGACGGTGTTTATTCCGCGGGATGAAGTGGCCGGGTCGACGATTGTATGGTTTTCCGATCCGTTCTACCGTGATTTTCTGAACACGGTACCGTAGTGGTAAGGCCCGACCTCGACGATATCCTTCAGTTCGAACCCGGCGGGCTCGACCACCTGGCGTACGTCTTCCGGACGCATGCGCAGTTCCGTATCCGGTCCCCGCGGCTGTCCCAGCGCCGTCGTTTCCTCTCGCGGGTAAGGGTACCAATTGATAATGGCGAACAGACCACCCGGTTCCAGTACATCATGCACCGCCCGGGCGAGGCCCGCCTTGTCGGGCACCCCGTGGAAGGTGTTGGCGATAAAGACGAAATCTACCGGTCGATCGATGCGGGCGGGCAGCTCCCGTGCATCGCCGTGGATAGCGTGGAAATGGGGATGTTCGCTACAGGCGGCCCTGGCCTGCCCGAGCAGGTCCTGGTCCAGATCCAACGCCCAGGCCTCTCCTGGAGAGACCAGTTCGCACATGGGACGGGTGAAGTGGCCATTGCCACAACACAGGTCGATGACCCGCATGCCCGGTTTCATCCCCACGGCGCGGAGGACACTCTGCGGATCAGGCCACAGCACATGCCACCAATCGTTGTTCGGCATCAGGGTGGCAGGAAACAGGCGTTCATCCGGCATGTCTTTCTCCCCGTTTGACGCTTCGGTGAATATCGCCGACGATACTCATATGAATAATGACGCATATGAGTAGTAGCGCATATAAGTGCGAGGACGTCAAGCAACTCAGCCAGTTGTTCAAGCTGCTGGCCGAGCCAAGTCGGCTGAAGATTCTTTGTGGGCTGGGGCTGGAATGTCGTCCGGTTTCGGACATCGTTGCGCAGACCGGTCTGTCACAGACCAATGTCTCCTTCCACTTGCGTGTGCTGCGAGAGGCCGGACTGGTGCGGCCGGAACGCTGTGGATCCTTTATTTACTATTGTCTGCCGGACGCGGCCCTGCTTGATCTGCTCGAGGATTGGAAGGCCTGGGTAGGGCGTCAGGCAGAGGTTGATGGGTAAATCCCGGTCAAGACATGCACAAGACATGCAACACAAGACATGGGGTCAGGTCTTTCCTTTTGCCTTCTTGTCAGCTTCACGCTGGCGGATGATCTTGCTCACTCGTGAGTAGTGAATACCAAAATAGTTGCCTATTTCTTTCTGTGTATATCCGCCACTTAACAGGCTGTTGAAAACCGTGCCGATTCTGCCCTGTTTTCACCAGACGGAGGGGATCGACGGCCATTGTTGCGAGTTGAGTTGACCCAAGAGGCCCAATGCACTGGAAAATGCTGACC
>JAKRWE010000162.1 GCA_024712425.1 Chromatiales bacterium | reverse complement strand
GCATATCCACCTCCACATCGGTGACCTGCCAAGGTGCCTGGATACCCAGTATCTGGGTGTATAGATCAACGTCTCTCATGCTCCCCTGCGCTAAACTACCCACTCGATCAGGGGAAGAGCCTAAATTAAAATCTCCGCAGGTATCATCCACTGGTCAAACAAAACGCATGCCCACGCTTCCAAGGTCCTGGATACGCACATTGACATTATCTCCCTGGTTTACCGTTACAGCCGCTGTTACGCCACCGGTTAGAATCAAGGTCCCTGCTGGAATCTCCTCTCCCCGTTGCCCCAACATATTGGCCAGCAAAGCGACGCTGGCTGCCGGGTGGCCCAGTACCGCTGCACCGGCGCCCAGTTCCACAATTTCTCCATTCCGCTCCATGACAACCCCCAGATGGCGCATGTCGATATCCTGCGGGCGAGCTACCTGCGTGCCCAAGACATAGCGTGAGGAAGACGCGTTATCTGCGATAACGCTGACCAGGTCGAAGCGGAAATTCTCGTAGCGAGAGTCGATAATCTCCACCGCAGGCAGCACAAAGTCGGTAGCTGCCAGTACACTACCCACCTGCACTCCAGGCCCCTTCAATGGCGCCTTGGTGACGAAAGCGATTTCGGCCTCGACTTTAGGGTGAATCAATTGATCTGTTTCGATGTCTCCACCATCGGGGCGATCAAAATAATCTGCCAGAAATCCGTAGATCGGCGTTTCAACACCCATTTGTTTCATTTTCGCACGTGAAGTCAGACCGACTTTCAAACCAGCCATTCGGGTTCCTCGATCCAGCTTGCGCTGGCGGATGGCATACTGCACAGCATAGGCATCCTCGAAGTCCATGTCCGGATAGCGGTCGGTGACCTTTTGTGCATCTTTGGCCTCGAGCTCGCAAGTCTCGAGATATTCGGCTAATTCAGCAACCTGATCCTGTGTCAACGTACTCATGCCATGTCTCCCGGCTCGACCTGCGCTTCCGCCTCACTCGCAGCACGTGACATCTCCAGCGCCACATCCTCGATCATGTCCTCCTGACCACCGATCATGCCGCGCTGGCCAAGCTCGACGAGAATCGCCCGCGCAGAAACGTTGTACTTGGCTTCTGCACGTTTCGCGAACAACAGGAACGAAGAGTAAACACCCGCATAGCCTAGAGTGAGTGCATCGCGATCGATACGTGGCGGGTTGTCCTGCATCGGGTAGACAATATCCTCTGCGACATCCATCACCTTGTACAAATCCACACCGGTTTCAATTCCCATGCGATCACATACTGCCGCGAATACCTCCAACGGAGTATTACCAGCACCAGCACCAGCACCTGCCACCGACCCGTCTATACGGTTTGCACCAACCTCGACAGCCGTAACCGAATTGGCCACGCCCATCGCCAGATTGTGGTGGCCATGGAATCCAAGTTCAACGCTGTCATCCAGCGCCTCGCGAACTGCACTCAACCGCTCTTTGACATCCTCAGGCAACATGTAGCCAGCCGAATCGGTTATATAGATACAGTTGGCGCCGTAACCTTCCATTTTCCTGGCCTGCTCAACCAGGCCCTGGGCATCCAGCTTGTGGGACATCATCAGGAAACCCACGGTATCCAGACCCAGCTCCACTGACTTTTTAATATGCTGTTCACTGACATCAGCTTCAGTGCAATGGGTTGCGACACGGATGGTATCAACACCGCAATCTGCCGCCATTTCCAGCTCCGGGACTGTGCCGATACCGGGAAGCAACAATGCCGATAGCTTGGCCCGCTTGACCACCGGACGCACGGCACGCAGGTACTCCTCATCCGTGTGCGCGGGGAACCCGTAATTTACGGAAGCCCCTCCCAATCCATCGCCATGGGTGACCTCTATCATGGGCACACCGGCCTCATCCAGCGCACTGGCGACCTTGATCATCTCTTCGATGGATATCTGGTGGCGCTTCGGGTGCATGCCATCACGCAACGACATGTCATGCAGGGTGACCTTTTTACCTTTCAAACTCATGATGACTTACTCCTCACGCCTTGGTCGGTTCGAGCACCAAAGTGCCATTAAGTATCTCTTCCGCGAACATTTCCGCAGTACGCAGACCAGCCGCGGTCATGATGTCGAGGTTGCCGGCAAATTTCGGCAGGAAGTCACCGAGCCCTTCAACCTCCATGAAAACAGAGACTCTTCTTCCGTCAAAAACCGGGCCATTTTTCAAGGTATACCCAGGTACATATTTCTGGACTTCCTTGATCATTCCCATAATGGAATCGGTAATCGCCTGCTGGTCCGGCTCCCCCTCTGTGATGCAATGTACGGTGTCACGCATGATCAACGGCGGCTCAGCCGGGTTGAGGATGATGATGGCCTTGCCCTTTTTAGCCCCGCCAATCCGCTCCACCGCACCGGAAGTGGTCTGGGTGAACTCGTCGATGTTCTTGCGGGTACCCGGCCCAGCCGATTTAGACGCCACGGTAGCAACGATCTCGCCATACTCGACAGGCTGAACGCGACTGACCGCCGCTACTATAGGTATGGTTGCCTGTCCGCCACAGGTAACCATGTTGACATTCATCTCCTTCTTGCCAACATGATCCTTCAAATTGACAGGCGGAACGCAGTAAGGCCCTATTGCCGCCGGTGTCAGGTCGATCATCATCGACCCCTGCTCCTGCACCTTACGGTTATTTTCCGCGTGAACATACGCAGAAGTGGCATCGAAACAAATCTGGATGTTGTCTTCTCTCATGTGCGGAACAAGACCGTCCACGCCTTCATGAGTGGTCTTCAATCCAAGCTTTCGCGCACGAGCCAAACCTTCTGAATCCGGATCAATCCCCACCATCCAAACCGGGTTGATCACATCACTTCGCAGCGCCTTGTATAGAAGATCTGTGCCGATGTTGCCAGACCCGATGAGCGCCACATTGACTTTGTTCATGTCAAGTCTCCTGTTTCTGAAATTGTTCTGGGATCAAACGAAGCGGACAGAAGCACTGCCTATGCCACCGATCCCAACGCGCATGAAGTCGCCAGCCTTAATGGGCTCAAGCGGCACCAGTGACCCCGAAAGAATGACCTCTCCAGCCTTCAGGGGGATACCAAAACGTCCCAGCGTATTGGCCAGCCAGGCCACGCAATTGACCGGCGATCCAAGCGCCGCAGCACCAGCCCCGGTAGAAATAATTTCGCCATTCTTTTCCACCACCATGCCCACTGTCGAAAGATCGACGTCTCGAGGGGAAACAGCCTGGCTACCCAACACGAACAAGCCACAGGAAGCATTATCCGCAACGGTATCCTGAATCTTGATTTTCCAGTCACGGATACGCGAGTCCACTATCTCAAAACAGGGCATGACCGCCTCTGTAGCAGCCAGCACGTCTGCATTAGTGACGCCTGGGCCTTCCAGGTCGTCCTTCAGAATGAAAGCAATCTCACCTTCGGCACGGGGCTGAATCAATTGCTCACTAATCGGCATCTCCTCGCCGTCGCCATACACCATACGATCAGTCAGGTAACCAAAATCAGGCTGGTGCACATTAAGCATGTTCTGCACCGCCTTGGATGTGACCCCGATCTTTTTACCGATGATTCTTTCACCATCGTCGACACGCCGCTGCACCATACGCAAGGAGACATGATAGGCATCTTCGATGGTCATCTCGGGTTCCCGCTCGGTCAGCGGATCGATCATCTGCTTTCCACGCAACGCGGCATACAAATCGTCGCCGAGCTCCTGGATACGTTGTTCGTTCATCGGATATTCCTCCCGGTAGGTTTGAAAGCGATCAGAGTTTCAGACAGACGTTTTTGAGTTCGGTGTAGAACTCCAGGGAGTGCACACCACCTTCACGACCAATACCTGAGGCTTTCATACCGCCAAACGGGGTACGCAAATCGCGCAGGAACCAGGAATTGACCCATACAATGCCCGCATCAACCTGTGCAGCCACGCGATGCGCCCGGGTTGCATCCTGAGTCCAGATAGCTGCGGCCAGACCATACTCGGTATCGTTGGCCGTATTGACCCCTTCTTCTTCAGAATCGAAGGGGCGCACATGACAACAGGGGCCGAAAATCTCTTCTTTAACCACGCGGTCCGTTTCAGACAATCCAGTCCATATGGTTGGCTGAACCCAGGAACCACCCGCAAGATCCCCTGACATATCCGGAACACCACCGCCAGTCACCACCGTCGCACCCTCTTCAACCGCAAGCTCATAGTACGAGAGCACTTTTTCCTGATGCTCTTTGCTGATCAGCGGCCCCATATTGGTATCGGGATCGTCCCAGGCTCCCAGTTTCATTCCCTCAGCGCCTGCTTTCAGACGGGCCAGAAACTCCTCGTAGATTGAACGTTCGACGTAAACGCGTTCCGTGCCCAGGCAGACCTGACCACAATTGGCAAAGGCTGAACGCAAGGTGCCGTCGACGGCCGCCTCCATATCGCAGTCAGCAAATACCAGCGCGGGATTCTTTCCGCCAAGCTCAAAAGAAACATGGGTGATGTTGTCTGCGGTTGCCTTAAGGATTGCGCTACCGGTACGCGTTTCGCCCGTGAAAGTGATGCCATCAACCTTTTTATTAGTGGTCAGAAACTCTCCAGCCGAGTTCGGTCCAAAGCCATGGACGACGTTGAACACCCCTCTGGGCATACCCGCATCGTTCATCACCTCGCCGAGAAGCGTAGTGGTCGTTGGCGTCTCCTCGGAAGGCTTCACCACCACTGTGTTGCCGCAGGCCAATGCGGGGCCAACTTTCCATGTCATCAACAACAACGGCAGGTTCCAGGGGCTGATCACTGCAATCACTCCCTTGGGTTGGCGTACGGCGTAATTAAGCGCACCCTTGCCATCCGGCGTATCCAGCATAAAGCTCTCGGTTGGTACGTTCTTGACGAGATCTGCAAAGATCTTGAAATTGGCTGCACCGCGCGGAATATCGATGTGCCGAGCCAACCCACCGGGCTTGCCCGTATCCAGGCATTCGGCCTCGAGGAACTCATCGAACCTGGCGTTGATACCGTCCGCCACCTTGTGCAACAGGGCCATACGGTCAGCAACCGGCATCCGCCCCCATTCACCCTTGAGCGCCGCTCGCGCCGCACCCACCGCAGCGTCTACTTCATCACGACCAGCCTCGTGAACGATTCCAATCTGTCCGCCAGTCGCCGGATTGATATTTGGAAAGGTTTTTCCTGAACGGGAAGTAACGAACTCCCCGTCGATAAAATGCTTGATCTCTCGCATGATGCAAAAACTCCAGTGCCTTAACAGGCTGTTGAAAACCGTGCCGATTCTGCCCTGTTTTCACCAGACGGAGGGGATCGACGGCCATTGTTGCGAGTTGAGTTGACCCAAGAGGCCCAATGCACTGGAAAATGCTGA
>JAKRWE010000161.1 GCA_024712425.1 Chromatiales bacterium | reverse complement strand
GGGTCGGTGGCCGTGATCTGCTGCGGATCGGTGCCATCGGCGATCAGGCCGCTGATCAATGCGGCGGCCATGTTGCCGGCACCGATGAAGGCAATGCTCGGGTTGCTCATGTGTCGGTATTCCCCTGTCTCCCGTTCTTTTAACGGGTTACGAAGTTGAATGACGTGCTCCTGTAAGTCATGGGGCCATTGTATACAGGATGCCCAGAATAACGTCATCTAACTCGGGTGAGGCGGGTAGTCTGCTCGGAAAAACGCCGTGAATACCTCCATGGCCGCTTACGGCTTCCTGCCTCCCGCGGCACTCGCACGTCCTTGTGCGTCGTAGGCTCTACGGCGGCATCCATGCCGCCGAAGTTTTCCGAGCAGACCACCCGCCACACTTTTCAGTGAGTTACGAACCTGGATGACGGGACCCTGTCAGTATGCCGCAAATCATTGCATCACGCGGGGTTGCGCATCGGGCCGGCTTTGGCGATGCTGGTGCCCGTTTTGGACAGCTGGGGGTGGGCGTGAACGAACGCGCAAAGGTACTCAAGCCAGAGGAATATCTGGTCAGCGAGGAGCCGTATTACGAGCCGATCGGTGATGAGATACAGGTCTTCGAGGCAGCCTACAGGAACGGTCTGTCGGTCTTGCTCAAGGGGCCGACCGGTTGTGGCAAGACCCGTTTCATGGAGCACATGGCCTGGCGTCTGCAGCGGCCGTTGATCACGGTGTCCTGCCACGACGATCTGACGGCCTCCGATCTGGTGGGGCGGTTCCTGGTACGCGGTGGCGAGACGGTGTGGGTCGATGGTCCGCTGGCGGCCAGCGTGCGGGCGGGCGCGATCTGCTACCTGGACGAGGTGGTCGAGGCGCGCAAGGACACCACGGTCGTGATCCATCCCCTGGCAGATGACCGGCGGGTGCTGCCGATAGAGAAGCTGGGTGAGCTGATCGAGGCGCCGGACGACTTCTGCCTGGCGATGTCCTACAATCCCGGTTACCAGTCGGTCCTGAAGGATCTGAAGCAGTCCACGCGGCAGCGCTTCGTGGCGCTCGAATTCGACTACCCGGGGAGTGATCTGGAGGCGCGCATCATCGGGAAGGAGTCCGGTGTCGATCCGGAACTGGCCGGGCGCCTGGTCAAGTTTGCGCACATGACCCGCAATCTCAAGGGGCAGGGGCTGGACGAGGGGGCGTCGACCCGACTGCTGGTGCACGCTGCCAAGCTGATCGTCAGTGGCGTGGAGCCGGTGGTCGCCTGCCGCGCCAGCATATCCCAGGCCCTGACCGATGAGCCGGATATGCTGGTGGCGGTCAACGAGCTGTCGTCCTCGCTGTTCTAAGGTCCTGATGCCCGACCCGGCGTGATCGCCGCGCGTGCATTCCGGGATTGGGCGCATGCTCCCGGATTACGGCCGGCGGCCTTCATCCGGGCTACCCAGGCGAGTGGGGTTTCAGAATTCTTCCCATTCATCGTCTTCATCGGCTGCGGGCGCCGGGGGCGGGACGGCCTTTTGTACCGGCGTGGCCGGTTTGGGCGGCGCGACAGCCGCTGCCGGCTTCGGCGCTGGGTCCGGCGCGGGCGCGGCGGTGGTTGGCGAAACCGCGACTTGTGCGACGGGCGCACGCGTGCCCGGCTGTTTGTCCCCGGTGTCGAAGAAGCTGACCAGGCGTTGCATCTCGGCAGCCCTTTCGGTCATGGCCGCGGAGGCGGCCGAGGTCTGCTCGGCCAGGGCCGCATTCTGCTGGGTCAGCTCGTCCATCGAGGTGACGGCCTGGTTGACCTGGGCGATGCCGGCCGATTGCTCGCTGCTGGCAGCAGCGATCTCGGCAACGATATCGCCGACCTTCTTGACTCCCTGCACGATTTCCTCCAGCGTCTGACCGGAGGCGTTGACCAGTTCGGTGCCTGCCGCGACCTTGTCGACACTGTCGTTGATCAGCTCCTTTATCTCCCGGGCGGCATCTGCCGAGCGCGAGGCGAGATTGCGTACCTCGGTGGCGACCACGGCAAAGTCACGTCCCTGTTCGCCTGCGCGGGCAGCCTCCACCGAGGCATTCAGCGCCAGCAGGTTGGTCTGGAAGGCGATTTCGTCGATCTGGCCGGAGGCCTCGCTGATTTCGTCCATCGCGGCGACCGCATCCGAACGCGGCGACCGCATCCGAAACCACCGCGCCGCCCTTTTCCGCTGACTGACGGGCGGAGGCGGCTAGCTGGTTGGCCTGCTGTGCATTGTCCGCGTTGTTCTTCACCGTCGAAGTCAGCTCCTCCATGCTGGAAGCGGTCTCTTCCAGGCTGGACGCCTGCTGTTCGGTGCGTCCCGACAGGTTGTTGTTACCACTGGCGATCTCGCCCGAATTGGCTGCGACGCTGGCGGCAGCCTCGCGCAGCTCGGTGATGACGCGTGAGAGATTGTCTATGGTGCGGTTGATGTCGTCCTTCACCCTGCCGAAGGTGCCGGCATATTCCTTCTCGATCTTCTGGTCCAGGCGCCCGTCGGCCAGATAGCCCATGACGCGGCCGATATCGTCGAACACGCTGGAGAGCTGGTCCAGCAGCTGGTTGAATCCCTGGCCGAGGTTACGGAAGAAACCGGTCTTGCCCTCCAGGGTGATGCGCCGGGTCAGGTCGCCGCTGCCTGCGGCATCGACCAGGCGGTCGATTTCGTTCTCTATCGCGACCTCGGAGGTACGGTCGGTCCATTCCACCGCGGTGCCGAGCCGCTGGCCGTCTTCGCCCAGAACCGGGTTGGCAATGATGCGCAGGGTCATGTCGCCGATACCGATCTCCGATTCCCATGTATCGCGCAGATCTTCCAGCAGGCGCGCCTGGTGCGACGGATTGGCATGGAAGCTGTCGATACTGTTGCCGATCAGTTGATCGGGATCGAAGCCGGGCAGGTCCTTGCGCAGCTCGTCTGCAGAGTCGCGGAACAGGCGCTGGGCATTGCGGTTCATGTAAATGATCCTGCGTTCCGCATCGGCCAGCATGACATTGGAGCTGACATTGTCCAGGGCGCTGCGGATACGGGCATTCTCGGCAGCCACCTCGCGCTCTGCCTGGATGCGTGCGTGTTCCTCTTCCGCGGCACGCAGCTCGTCGGTGCGGTCGGTCCACTGGGTAACGCGCCCCTGGTAGGTATCGTGGTCGTCGTAGACCGGGCTCGCGATGAGTTGCAGACGGTGTTCGCCGATTGCCGTGTCATAGGTCTCTGCCTTATCCGATACCGATACGCTGTCCAGCGCCTGGCGGATGCGCAGGTTCTCCGCCGCGGTCCTGGCGTCGGCCTCGATGCGCCGGCGCAGGTCGCTCTGCATGGTGTCGAGGGTGCGCAATAGTTCGCCGGTCTCATCGCGGCTGTCGCTGCTGATGGCGTTGTCGAGGCGGCCGCGGGCGATCTCCTTGGCGATACCTACCGCCTCACGGATCGGGCGCGTGATATTGCGTGACAGCAGCCAGGCGATCAGGCTGAGTACCACGAAGGCGGCGAGGACCGATACCAGGGTCCGGGTCTGTTGTGCCTGGTACAGGGTCTGTGCGGCGGCGGCCTGGTGGCTGTTCTCATCCAGGATGTCGACCAGTTCGGTGATCTTGTGGCCAACTTTGCGCAGCGCTGGCTCCGCCTGGGTCCGCAGGAGATAGGCATCACTGCGCCAATTGTCCGCCCTGTGCATCTCGAAGACCTTGTCCAGGTCGTTCCAGAACCTATCCAGTCCCTCCTTGAATTCGCTCAGTGCCTCTTCCTGTTCGAAGGTGAACAGTTCGGACAGTTTTTCCAGGTCGGTCAGCGCAGACTTCGCTGCGTCCCGGTAGCTGCGGGCGTTGTCGACCGCGGCCTCGGTCCGGAAGGCGAGGAACGGGCGCAACTCGTTGTTGATGGTGACCCAGTAGTAACGGAGTTTTACGATGGTGGCGTACAGGGCCTTGCGTTCCTGGCTGGCGTCTTCCTCCTGCTCGGAATCCAGCATCGAGGTGAGCAGTTGCAAGCGCTTCCGATATTCGGCGTTGATGTGCTCGGCCGCGTATTTCATCGCGGGCATGTTGGTGTTGGGGTCGCTGGCGGTACGGATCAGGCGTTGCTGAATGGTGCTCACGCCATCGATATCGTGGCGAATGTCGGTGAGGCGCGCCTGCAGCCCCTGGTTGCCGGCGATCGCCGGCTGGCTAGCCAGGGCGTCCAATTTCCCGGACAGCTTTTGCATCGATTGCTGGTAGGTCTGCCGGTTCTTCGCGTCCTGGGTGATCAGGTAGAAGCCCAGGGTGCGGCTGACCTCCTGCAGTGCGGTGTTGAGCGCCAGGGCCTCGACCGAGGCCGGCTGGTTGACCTCGACGATGGTGGTCATGTCGGCGTTCATGCGCGACAGGCTGTTGGTCGACAGGTAGCTCAACAGGCCCAGGATCATCAGAATGATGATGAAACTGCCGATGAGCTTTTGCCCGATGGTAAAACGTGCCAATAGATTCATGGTCTGCTCCACGCTCGCGTTTATTGGGTTTTTGTACCTGTCCCGCAGACAGGCGGATGCCACTTATGGCGGCAGCGCGACATAAATCTTTAGGGGGTGTCAGGTCTGGCAGTATTGTTCGGGCGTCGGCATGAAAAAACGCCTCCGAAGAGGCGTTTCGCGTGGGTGGGGGCGGGGTCGGCGTCAGCGCTGGGCGGCGAGATCCGCGATGCTGGTGGGTAGCCCCATCACGCTGATCTCCTCGCCGGTCTGCTTGGCCACCTGGGTGGTGGAGATGATGCCGGCAATGCGATCCATATTGTCGCCTTCGCCGCGCTTCATCACCAGGGCGTGCTGGCGGCCCAGGCGGCGCAGGGTCTCGACCACGTCGCCGACCCGGGCCTGCAGGATGTCATCGTACTTCAAGGCCTCGATCCGGTGACGCGGTGTCATGATGTCGCGCACCATGATGTCCTCCCGCTTGCCACCATGCTCCTGGATGTACTGGATGGCGCGTTCGCCGGTGATGTCCCGAGCCGTGATCAGGCCCATTACGTTGTAGTACTGGTCGGTGACGAACAGCAGGCGGACATTGGCCGCGATCATACGTTCGCTGGCATTGTCCATGCTGGCGCAGGGGTTGATGGTCATGGCGGCGACCCTGGACAGGTCGGTAACCACCTTGATGGCCGGGTCGGCGAGGCTGACCGATTCGGTGACTTCCTGCCGGGGGCGATCCAGTGCCGTTTCGCCGGAAAGGGTGTGGGTGTCCAGGGTGTGGTAGTTGCTCATGCGAGGCCTCCAGGATTGTTTCAATGGCTCTTGACGGCCTTTGCGCTACTCTAGAGTGCCGATACGGGATTTGCCAAGTCACAGAATTTTATGGCGGGATTTATTTCTGCTTTGTCATACTGACGATTTCAGTTGCAGGGTGGGGTGGCGTGGCTTTATGTGTCCGTCGGCCGCAGGGATGCGGCCGTCGAGCCTCCAGGGATGGATTCACGGCGTGACACATGGAGCCACGCCACCCCTCCATGTGTAGGGGAATATGACAAAGTAGAATTATTCAATCGCGGTCAAACCGTGATCAGGCGGGGTGTCAACCCAATTCTAAAATGTCCCCTTTTCTCCCAAGCTGAAATGTCCCCTTGGTGAGTCCGGGGTCATGAGGGGACGAGGGGGCGCCTCATCTCCAGGGATGGTCCGGTGCAG
>JAKRWE010000160.1 GCA_024712425.1 Chromatiales bacterium | reverse complement strand
GAGCGGTCCGACGGACGTGACCGAAGGGGCAACGACGACCGCATACACGGTGCAGCTGGTGGACAAGGACGGGAACCCGGTCAGCGTCAGCAGCAATACCGACGTGGTGGTGCAGTTCGCCAACGGCACCGCGGAGGCGGGTGACTACGTCTCCGGTGATCAGAGGGTGACGATCAGTGCTGGCGCGAGCAGCGCGATGTTCACGGTACAGACCAACGAGGACGCGGACTTCGACGACGAGACGTTCACGGCGAGCATCAAGAGCGTGGCGGACACGGGCGAGTTCAAGGCGATCGACACCACCAGCGGTGCGGCCGGCCTGAGTCCGAGCCAGACCACGACCATCCATGACAACGATACCGCACCGACGATCCGTATCGACGATGTGACGGTGGACGAGGATGCGGGCACGGCGACCTTCACGGTGAGCCTGTCGCACGCGACCACCGCGCCGGTGACGTTCAACTACACGACCAACGACGGCACGGCGACCGCCGGAGCGGACTATACCGCGACCAGTGGTAGCGGGAGCATCGGCGCGGGGTCGACGACGACCACGATCACGGTGCCGATCAGCGATGACTTCATCGAGGAAGGGAACGAGACCTACACGGTGGATCTGAGCGGCGTGAGCGCGAACGTGGACCTGGGCGGCAGCGACCTGTCGGGCCTGGGGACGATCACGGATGCGGGGAGTACACCCCCGACCGAGGTGCCAGGACCGGAGGATACCGTCACCCTGCAGGTGGTGGCAGTGGACGCCACGGACACGCCGCTGAGCGATCCGACCGCGAACAGCGGGCCGGAAGGAGGTCAGACCCACTACAAGGTGATCGCGCTGGACCCGTCGGGTAACGAGATCAGTGTGAGCGGTACCGCGACGGTAGTGTTCAGCAACCTGGGCAGCACCAGCAATGCAGACTATACGCCGAGTGCGACGACGGTGAACATCGGGCAGGTGTTCGATGCCTCGCTGGCGGACGACTACCTGGCGGACGACGGTGAGCAGTTCACGGTGGGCCTGAACGGGAACACAGTGAGCGGGTTCGAGCAGGTGAGCGAGTCGAGCGGGGTGGTGACCACCACCATCCACGACGAGAGCGGCACGCCGCCGAGCAACCCGCCGGGCGCGGAGGATACCGTCTACGCCGTCCTGAGCGGTCCGACGGACGTGACCGAAGGGGCAACGACGACCGCATACACGGTGCAGCTGGTGGACAAGGACGGGAACCCGGTCAGCGTCAGCAGCAATACCGACGTGGTGGTGCAGTTCGCCAACGGCACCGCGGAGGCGGGTGACTACGTCTCCGGTGATCAGAGGGTGACGATCAGTGCTGGCGCGAGCAGCGCGATGTTCACGGTACAGACCAACGAGGACGCGGACTTCGACGACGAGACGTTCACGGCGAGCATCAAGAGCGTGGCGGACACGGGCGAGTTCAAGGCGATCGACACCACCAGCGGTGCGGCCGGCCTGAGTCCGAGCCAGACCACGACCATCCATGACAACGATACCGCACCGACGATCCGTATCGACGATGTGACGGTGGACGAGGATGCGGGCACGGCGACCTTCACGGTGAGCCTGTCGCACGCGACCACCGCGCCGGTGACGTTCAACTACACGACCAACGACGGCACGGCGACCGCCGGAGCGGACTATACCGCGACCAGTGGTAGCGGGAGCATCGGCGCGGGGTCGACGACGACCACGATCACGGTGCCGATCAGCGATGACTTCATCGAGGAAGGGAACGAGACCTACACGGTGGATCTGAGCGGCGTGAGCGCGAACGTGGACCTGGGCGGCAGCGACCTGTCGGGCCTGGGGACGATCACGGATGCGGGGAGTACACCCCCGACCGAGGTGCCAGGACCGGAGGATACCGTCACCCTGCAGGTGGTGGCAGTGGACGCCACGGACACGCCGCTGAGCGATCCGACCGCGAACAGCGGGCCGGAAGGAGGTCAGACCCACTACAAGGTGATCGCGCTGGACCCGTCGGGTAACGAGATCAGTGTGAGCGGTACCGCGACGGTAGTGTTCAGCAACCTGGGCAGCACCAGCAATGCAGACTATACGCCGAGTGCGACGACGGTGAACATCGGGCAGGTGTTCGATGCCTCGCTGGCGGACGACTACCTGGCGGACGACGGTGAGCAGTTCACGGTGGGCCTGAACGGGAACACAGTGAGCGGGTTCGAGCAGGTGAGCGAGTCGAGCGGGGTGGTGACCACCACCATCCACGACGAGAGCGGCACGCCGCCGAGCAACCCGCCGGGCGCGGAGGATACCGTCTACGCCGTCCTGAGCGGTCCGACGGACGTGACCGAAGGGGCAACGACGACCGCATACACGGTGCAGCTGGTGGACAAGGACGGGAACCCGGTCAGCGTCAGCAGCAATACCGACGTGGTGGTGCAGTTCGCCAACGGCACCGCGGAGGCGGGTGACTACGTCTCCGGTGATCAGAGGGTGACGATCAGTGCTGGCGCGAGCAGCGCGATGTTCACGGTACAGACCAACGAGGACGCGGACTTCGACGACGAGACGTTCACGGCGAGCATCAAGAGCGTGGCGGACACGGGCGAGTTCAAGGCGATCGACACCACCAGCGGTGCGGCCGGCCTGAGTCCGAGCCAGACCACGACCATCCATGACAACGATACCGCACCGACGATCCGTATCGACGATGTGACGGTGGACGAGGATGCGGGCACGGCGACCTTCACGGTGAGCCTGTCGCACGCGACCACCGCGCCGGTGACGTTCAACTACACGACCAACGACGGCACGGCGACCGCCGGAGCGGACTATACCGCGACCAGTGGTAGCGGGAGCATCGGCGCGGGGTCGACGACGACCACGATCACGGTGCCGATCAGCGATGACTTCATCGAGGAAGGGAACGAGACCTACACGGTGGATCTGAGCGGCGTGAGCGCGAACGTGGACCTGGGCGGCAGCGACCTGTCGGGCCTGGGGACGATCACGGATGCGGGGAGTACACCCCCGACCGAGGTGCCAGGACCGGAGGATACCGTCACCCTGCAGGTGGTGGCAGTGGACGCCACGGACACGCCGCTGAGCGATCCGACCGCGAACAGCGGGCCGGAAGGAGGTCAGACCCACTACAAGGTGATCGCGCTGGACCCGTCGGGTAACGAGATCAGTGTGAGCGGTACCGCGACGGTAGTGTTCAGCAACCTGGGCAGCACCAGCAATGCAGACTATACGCCGAGTGCGACGACGGTGAACATCGGGCAGGTGTTCGATGCCTCGCTGGCGGACGACTACCTGGCGGACGACGGTGAGCAGTTCACGGTGGGCCTGAACGGGAACACAGTGAGCGGGTTCGAGCAGGTGAGCGAGTCGAGCGGGGTGGTGACCACCACCATCCACGACGAGAGCGGCACGCCGCCGAGCAACCCGCCGGGCGCGGAGGATACCGTCTACGCCGTCCTGAGCGGTCCGACGGACGTGACCGAAGGGGCAACGACGACCGCATACACGGTGCAGCTGGTGGACAAGGACGGGAACCCGGTCAGCGTCAGCAGCAATACCGACGTGGTGGTGCAGTTCGCCAACGGCACCGCGGAGGCGGGTGACTACGTCTCCGGTGATCAGAGGGTGACGATCAGTGCTGGCGCGAGCAGCGCGATGTTCACGGTACAGACCAACGAGGACGCGGACTTCGACGACGAGACGTTCACGGCGAGCATCAAGAGCGTGGCGGACACGGGCGAGTTCAAGGCGATCGACACCACCAGCGGTGCGGCCGGCCTGAGTCCGAGCCAGACCACGACCATCCATGACAACGATACCGCACCGACGATCCGTATCGACGATGTGACGGTGGACGAGGATGCGGGCACGGCGACCTTCACGGTGAGCCTGTCGCACGCGACCACCGCGCCGGTGACGTTCAACTACACGACCAACGACGGCACGGCGACCGCCGGAGCGGACTATACCGCGACCAGTGGTAGCGGGAGCATCGGCGCGGGGTCGACGACGACCACGATCACGGTGCCGATCAGCGATGACTTCATCGAGGAAGGGAACGAGACCTACACGGTGGATCTGAGCGGCGTGAGCGCGAACGTGGACCTGGGCGGCAGCGACCTGTCGGGCCTGGGGACGATCACGGATGCGGGGAGTACACCCCCGACCGAGGTGCCAGGACCGGAGGATACCGTCACCCTGCAGGTGGTGGCAGTGGACGCCACGGACACGCCGCTGAGCGATCCGACCGCGAACAGCGGGCCGGAAGGAGGTCAGACCCACTACAAGGTGATCGCGCTGGACCCGTCGGGTAACGAGATCAGTGTGAGCGGTACCGCGACGGTAGTGTTCAGCAACCTGGGCAGCACCAGCAATGCAGACTATACGCCGAGTGCGACGACGGTGAACATCGGGCAGGTGTTCGATGCCTCGCTGGCGGACGACTACCTGGCGGACGACGGTGAGCAGTTCACGGTGGGCCTGAACGGGAACACAGTGAGCGGGTTCGAGCAGGTGAGCGAGTCGAGCGGGGTGGTGACCACCACCATCCACGACGAGAGCGGCACGCCGCCGAGCAACCCGCCGGGCGCGGAGGATACCGTCTACGCCGTCCTGAGCGGTCCGACGGACGTGACCGAAGGGGCAACGACGACCGCATACACGGTGCAGCTGGTGGACAAGGACGGGAACCCGGTCAGCGTCAGCAGCAATACCGACGTGGTGGTGCAGTTCGCCAACGGCACCGCGGAGGCGGGTGACTACGTCTCCGGTGATCAGAGGGTGACGATCAGTGCTGGCGCGAGCAGCGCGATGTTCACGGTACAGACCAACGAGGACGCGGACTTCGACGACGAGACGTTCACGGCGAGCATCAAGAGCGTGGCGGACACGGGCGAGTTCAAGGCGATCGACACCACCAGCGGTGCGGCCGGCCTGAGTCCGAGCCAGACCACGACCATCCATGACAACGATACCGCACCGACGATCCGTATCGACGATGTGACGGTGGACGAGGATGCGGGCACGGCGACCTTCACGGTGAGCCTGTCGCACGCGACCACCGCGCCGGTGACGTTCAACTACACGACCAACGACGGCACGGCGACCGCCGGAGCGGACTATACCGCGACCAGTGGTAGCGGGAGCATCGGCGCGGGGTCGACGACGACCACGATCACGGTGCCGATCAGCGATGACTTCATCGAGGAAGGGAACGAGACCTACACGGTGGATCTGAGCGGCGTGAGCGCGAACGTGGACCTGGGCGGCAGCGACCTGTCGGGCCTGGGGACGATCACGGATGCGGGGAGTACACCCCCGACCGAGGTGCCAGGACCGGAGGATACCGTCACCCTGCAGGTGGTGGCAGTGGACGCCACGGACACGCCGCTGAGCGATCCGACCGCGAACAGCGGGCCGGAAGGAGGTCAGACCCACTACAAGGTGATCGCGCTGGACCCGTCGGGTAACGAGATCAGTGTGAGCGGTACCGCGACGGTAGTGTTCAGCAACCTGGGCAGCACCAGCAATGCAGACTATACGCCGAGTGCGACGACGGTGAACATCGGGCAGGTGTTCGATGCCTCGCTGGCGGACGACTACCTGGCGGACGACGGTGAGCAGTTCACGGTGGGCCTGAACGGGAACACAGTGAGCGGGTTCGAGCAGGTGAGCGAGTCGAGCGGGGTGGTGACCACCACCATCCACGACGAGAGCGGCACGCCGCCGAGCAACCCGCCGGGCNCGGAGGATACCGTCTACGCCGTCCTGAGCGGTCCGACGGACGTGACCGAAGGGGCAACGACGACCGCATACACGGTGCAGCTGGTGGACAAGGACGGGAACCCGGTCAGCGTCAGCAGCAATACCGACGTGGTGGTGCAGTTCGCCCTTCTGACCGATTCGGAACCCAGCGATACCCTGGCCACGGCCCAGGCCATCAGTCGGGCGCCGTTTACGGTTGGAACGGTCAGTACCAGCAATGTCGATTACCAGCATGGACGGGGATACACCCATCATGCCGGTATCAACGGCAATCTGCAGGCAGGCGAACAGGACCGGTTCAGCCTGAACCTGGCAGCCGGGGAAAAGGGGTGGATCGATGTGGACAATGCCTGGGCTGATACCGATCTTACGGTCTACGACGCCAGCTCCGCCAGTTATGGTCCCACCCTGGAAGGGCAGTTCGACTATACCCTGAGCGATGGCTCGGTGGCCGACACCACCACGGTCGATGTGGCGGGCGTGACAGGCCACACACTGACCGGCAGTGACAAGGATGAAATCCTGATTGCGGACGACAGCGGGAATATCCTGATGGGCAATGCCGGGGATGACTCCCTGGTCGGTGGTTCCGGCAACGATACCCTGGATGGCGGTGCCGGCAACGATCTACTGATCGGTGGCCAGGGTGATGACAGCCTTACCGGTGGCTCTGGTGAGGATGCCTTCTACTGGCGTGCCGGTGATGCAGGTGGCAACGATACCATTACCGATTTCACCGCCGGGCCAGGAGGCGACGTACTCGACTCCCATGAACTGCTGACCGGCGAGAATGCCACCAACCTGACGGATTACCTGAGTGTGTCGTCGGATGGGACGGATACGACCATCACTGTCGATACCGATGGCGCCGGCAGTGCCGGACAGACACTGATGGTTGTTGTGCAGGGCGTGGACCTTGTGGGCGCCCAGACGGATCAGGCCGCCATCCTGCAACAGCTGCTGGATGACGGGAACCTGGTGGTCGATCAGTAGATCCTGGGCTATGCCTGCGGTCGGTCCCTGCGTGAACGGCGGGGACGACCGCGGTAGGATGCGATATGCGGCATGATCGTTGAATAGGGCAGGGCATGCAGATCCCCGTAGCGCCGCTCTGCCAGTGATAGCAGTGTGTACACATCGGGCACCGCATCGGGGTCAGTGGCATCTGGCTCGATGAGCGCTTGTATGCCGCGCATGCCGCCCACCTGGATGCGCATGGCCTTGCCGTGCGGAAGTGTGGCCTTGTCCTCATGTGTGCGCAGGGCGAAATGGGCCTGTTCGCGCAACAGTTTCAGCGCTAGCAGGCAGCGTTGCTGACCCTCTTCAGCTGTGCAATGCACCCCCTCGCGTTCCGCGATGCAGAAACGCTCTGCCCTGGAGCAGTCGCACCGGTTGGTGAGTATGCTCTTCTCGAAGGCGCAAAACCGTTCGTTGACCTCTCGATAGGTCTTGCGGAAGGTATCCTGGTCCATTGCGTTACTGACTCGATTGTTTGAACCGGTGAATCAGGCGTCGTTCGCGCTTGTTGGGGCGGTGGGTGGCCTGCGGCTGCGCCGATTTTTCGGCCCGTATCTGTTCGGTCAGCTGCTGGCGTCGTGCATGGCTTTGTTCGGATTCGATGTAGAAATCACGCGCCTCGCTGGCGGGTCGCCGCTGTTTTGGCAGAACGGCAACCTCGATATCCCATTCGAATGGGCCCTTGCTGATGGTCAGCTGTGATCCGATATGTACCTCTTTCCCGGGCTTGGTGCGCAGGCCGTTGAGATGCACCTTGCCGCCCTGAACCGCCTCTGCCGCAAGTTTACGTGTCTTGAAAAAGCGGGCCGCCCAGAGCCATTTGTCCAGGCGCATGCGGTCAGGGGCTTCGGTCATCGTCAGGTGGGTGCGTCTTCCGAATGGTCCAGCGTATGCACGGGTGCCTCGTGCGTGGGGATATGCAGCAGCGGGTCCAGTTCCCCGCGGGCGTCCATGGCGGCTATGTCGTCGAAGCCGCCAACGTGGAAATCATCGATGAAGATCTGCGGCACCGTGCGACGGGAGCTGCGCTGCATCATCTCGGCCAGCCGATCCCGGTCCATATCGACGCGGATCTCCTCCCATTGCATGCCCTTGTTCTGTAATAGCATCTTGGCGCGCACGCAGTAGGGGCACATGGCGGTGGTGTACATCTCGATTCTTGGCATGGTGTTCTATCCTCCGGTGGTCGCTTGATTCTACCAATCCCGATTCCTGCTGCCACCGGGAAAACCCCCTATTGACGCGCGTTAAATCCGGAATTCAGGCAGTGGATTCCGGTTTATTCCCACCCGGCCGGGATCGTATGATGAGCCGACCGCAGGAGTAACCGCAGGAGTAACGAGGCACCATGAAAAATTCAGCACCCCGAACCATACGTCTTTCCGACTACACGCCGCCCGCTTACCTGGTCGAGGGCGTGCGCCTGGCATTCGACCTGAGGAAAACCGGGACGAGGGTTGTCAGTCGCCTGCGGGTCCGGCGCAATCCGGCATACCCGGGCGAGGCGGGCGAACTGTTTCTGCATGGCGAGGGTCTGGATCTGCAGTGGCTGGCGATCGACGGGCGTCGCCTGGGCGAGTCGGAATACCGTGTCGAAGACGAGGGATTGCGCCTGCCGGGCGTGCCGGATCACTTCGAGTTCAGCAGTGAAGTGGTGATCGCGCCCGAAGAAAATACTTCGCTGGACGGCCTGTATCGCTCCGGCGGGATGTTTTGCACCCAATGCGAAGCGGAGGGTTTCCGCAAGATCACCTGGTACCCGGATCGGCCGGACGTGATGGCGCCTTTCGAGGTGCGCATCGAGGCGGACCGGGCGCGTTACCCGGTGCTGCTGTCCAACGGCAACCCGGGTGAGGCGGGCGAGTTGCCCGATGGGCGGCACTATGCCGAGTGGCACGACCCGTTTCCCAAGCCGGCCTATCTGTTTGCCTTGGTGGCAGGTGATCTTCGTTACGTGGAGGAGGACTATGAAACCGCTTCCGGCCGACCTGTTCGCCTGCGCATCTATGTCGAGCCGGAGAACATCGGGAAGTACGACCATGCCATGCGTTCCCTGGTCAATGCCATGCGCTGGGACGAACAGAAATACGGCCGGGAGTACGATCTCGACGTGTTCAACATCGTTGCGGTCAACGACTTCAACATGGGTGCCATGGAAAACAAGGGGCTCAATATCTTCAACAGCAAGTACATCCTCGCCAGCTCAGAGACTGCCACCGATCACGACTTCCAGGGCATCGAGGGAGTGGTGGCGCATGAGTATTTCCACAACTGGACAGGCAACCGCATCACCTGCAGGGACTGGTTCCAACTCTCGCTGAAAGAGGGGCTGACGGTCTATCGCGATCAGGAGTTCTCCGCTGACATGGGCTCACGCGGGGTCAAGCGCATCGATGATGTGCGGCTGCTGCGCGCGCACCAGTTCGCAGAGGATGCCAGCCCCATGGCGCATCCGGTACGGCCGGACGCCTACATCGAGATCAACAATTTCTACACGGTCACGGTGTATGAAAAGGGCGCGGAAGTGGTGCGCATGCAGGCGAACCTGCTGGGGCCGGAGCGATTCCGCAAGGCGATGGACCTGTACTTCGAGCGCCATGACGGCGAGGCGGTGACCACCGAGGACTTTGTGGCCTGCATGGAGGACGCATCGGGACGCGACCTGAGCCAGTTCAAGGCCTGGTACCGGTATGCCGGCACGCCCGTCATCACGGTCAGTGATGACTACGACGCGGGCACCGGGCGTTATGAGATCAGGCTGCGGCAGCAGGTGCCCGACACCCCCGGCCAGACTGACAAGCCGCCATTCCATATTCCCTTTGCGCTTGGTCTGCTGGATGGCGAGGGCCGTGACATGGCAGTGAGCCAGCCGGACGTGTTGCAGCACGAGAACACGCTGATGCTGGAGTTGCAGCAGCGGGAGCAGCGTTTCGTTTTCGAGGGTGTGCGGGAGAGACCGGTCCCTTCGCTGTTGCGGGGCTTCAGTGCGCCGGTCAAGGTCGAGTACGACTGGAGCGATGAGCAGTTACTGCACCTGATGGCCCATGACAGCGACGGTTTCAACCGCTGGGATGCAGGCCAGACACTGGTTCAGCGGGTGATCCTGCGCATGGCCGCGCAGTACCGGGCGGGCGAGCCACTGGCGGTGCCGGATGCGTTGATCGCTGCCTTCCGTCACAGCCTTCTGGACGACGGATCGGAACACGCCCTGATCGCGGAGCTGCTGACGCTGCCCGGCATTGCCTACCTCGGTGACTTCATGCCGGTGGTCGATGTCGAGGCTCTGCATGCCGCGCGTGAACACCTGCGCCGGGAGCTGGCCGGGGTCCTGCGCGAAGACCTGCTGATGCGTTTCGAACAACTGAGAGACGATGCGCCTTATGAGTCGGATCCTTCCGACATGGGTCGGCGTCGCCTGAAGAACACGGTGCTCGCCTATCTCGCCAGTCTGCAGGACGAGGTGACCGATCAGCTGGTGTTGAACCAGTACGGTGCACAGCACAACATGACCGATGTCATGGTCGCCCTGGCATTGCTGGCCGACAGTGATCACCCGGCGCGTGCCGAGGTGCTCGCGGACTTCGAACAGCGCTGGCAGCGCGATGCCCTGGTCATGGACAAGTGGTTCGGCGTTCAGGCCATGGCCAACTGGCCGCAGGTGCTCGCAGAGGTGCGCCGGTTGATGCAGCATCCGGCCTTTTCCATCACCAACCCGAACAAGGTGCGTGCGCTGGTGGGAGCCTTCGTCAATGGCAACCCGCTGCATTTTCATGCGGCCGATGGCAGTGGTTACGCATTCCTTGCCGAGCAGGTACTGACACTGGACCCGATCAACCCGCAGATCGCGGCGCGCCTGTTGCGTGTCATGTCGCGCTGGCGTCGTTACGATGCACAGCGCCAGGAAGGGATGCGCGGAGCCCTGCAACGCGTGCTCGACAACGGGGCCTCGAAGGATGTCTATGAAGTGGCGGCGCGCAGTCTGGAGGGGAAATGAAGGCCTTGTTGCTGGTGGCGCATGGCAGTCGGCGCGAGGCGTCGAACGAGGAAGTGCGTGAGTTGACCGAACGGGTTGCTGGCATGGCCGGCGAGCGCTTCGGCCTGGTTTCCTGTGCCTTTCTCGAGCTGGCCGGGCCGTCGATACCGGACGGCATACAGCATTGCATAGACGCAGGGGCCGACGAGGTGCTGCTGCTGCCGTATTTCCTGTCCGCCGGCCGGCATGTGTCCGAGGATATCCCCGCCCAGGTGCGGCTCAAGCAGCAGGAGCATCCGCAGGTCGCCATCCGCGTTGCTTCCTACCTGGGTTCGGCGCCGGGAGTGTTCGACCTTTTGCTGGAGACCGCAGCCGTTAATTTGGAAAACATTCAACCACAAAGAACATGAAGGACACATCGATCCTCTTCGTGTTCTTTGTGCTCTTCGTGGTTGATCTGACGCATGAGTGATAGTTAGGTGGCCTGGATGAAGGCCGCAGGCCGGAATCCGGGGTAGGGCACGGTTAAAACCCCAGCCAGCGGGCGCCTTGGTAGAAGGTGAAACTGACCATCCATGCGAGCAGCAGGGGCCAGCCCACGGCAAGGCCGGTGAAGCGCCAGCTCTTCGATTCCTGCTTGAGCACGGCCACGGTGGACAGGCAGGGCGTGTAGATCAGCACGAACAGCATGAAGCTGTAGGCCTGCACCCAGTCGGTCCGGCCGCTGACGATGCCGGCCAGGTCGGTATCGCCGGCGCCGTAGATCACGGCCATCGCGCCCAGCACCACCTCTTTCGCCACGAAGCCGAACAACAGCGCGATGGTCATCAGGTGATCGATGCCCAGGGGAGCGAACACCGGGGCGAACAGGCTGGCCAGTTGGCCGGCCAGGGTATCCGGGCTGGCCGGCGGCACGTCGAAGGGCGAATGGGTCAGGGCCCAGACCAGGATCACCCCGAGCAGGATGAAGCCGGTCGCCTCGCGCACGAAATGGGCGACCTCGCGCCAGCCGCGCAACCACATCTGCTTGATCGTAGGGAAGCGGTACGGTGGCAGTTCCAGCAACAGCGGCTCGGCGTTCGGCAGTCGCTTGCGGTAGATCAGCGCGGTCAGGAAGGCGGCCAGGAAGCTGGCCAGGTAGAGGCTGAACAACACCAGCGGCGCGGCCCAGGCCGAGAATATTGCAGTGGTGAAGAACACGAACACCTGCAGACGCGCCGAACACAGCGAGAAGGGGATGATCATCATGGTCAGCAGGCGCAGCCCCCGCGAGCGCATCACCCGGGTACCCATCAAGGCCGGCACGTTGCAGCCGAAGCCCATCAGCTGCATGACGAAGGCGCGTCCATCCAGCCCCAGGCGCGACATGAAGGCGTCCATCAGGAAGGCGGCGCGTGACATGTAGCCGCTGTCCTCGACGATGGCGATGAACAGAAAGAACAGGATGATGATCGGCAGGAACGACAACACCGTGCCGATGCCGTCGAACACGCCGTCCAGAATGAAGCTCTGCAATACCGGATTCCAACCGCTGATGGCCGGTTCCACGGCATCCGTCTTGATCGCCTCGAGCACCCAGGCCACACCGTCCTGCAAGGGTGCGCCGAGGGTGTAGACGGCCTCGAACATCAGCAGCATGGCGAGGAAGAACAGGGGCAGGCCGAGCCAGGGATGCAACAGCACCCGGTCGATCCGGTCGGTCAGGCGGTCGGTGGCGGTCAGCGGGACCTGTACGGCATCGTGAAAGACCTGTTCCAGGCGTGATGCCAGTGCATCGTCTTCATGGAACACCTTTTCCAGCTGGGCCTTGCGTGCCGGGTGGGCCTTGCCCAGGGCCTCGATGATGGCCGACTGCGCGTTGTCCATGCCGAAGCCGTGCTTGGCGCTGACGCTGACCACCGGGACGCCGAGGTCGTCGACCAGTGCCTGTTCATCGATCTTTATGCCGAGGCGCCGGGCCTCGTCGATCATGTTGAGTATTAGCAGCATCGGCTGACCGAGTTCCTGCAATTGCAGGGCGAGCGCCAGCTGCCGGTCGAGCTGGGTGGCGTTAGTGACCACCAGTAGCAGATCGACCGGGTTTTCCTCAAGGAAGGTGCGTGCGACCCGTTCGTCCTCGGCAAAGCCGTGCAGGTTGTATATGCCCGGAAGGTCGACGATCTCGACCATCCCGGAACCGAGCAGGACATTGGCGGAGAGCAGGTCGACCGTGATGCCCGGCCAGTTGCCCACCTTCGCGGATGCACCGGTCAGGCGGTTGAAGAAGGTGGATTTGCCGGTATTCGGCATGCCGAGCAGGGCGACGCGTTTCATGCCAGTATTACCTGTGCGGCCTGCTGCGGGCGGATCAGCAGGTCGGTGGTGCCGATGCGGACCTGAATCGGGCCGCCGAAACGGGAACGCCGGATGACCGCCACATCGCGCCCGATCCGCAGTCCCAGCGACTGGATTCGGGTGCGGATCTCGGGGTCGCCGGCAAGAGAGGCGATGGTACCGGTTTGACCGGTCGGCAGGTCGGCGAGT
This sequence comes from Chromatiales bacterium, assembly GCA_024712425.1. GTDB lineage: Bacteria > Pseudomonadota > Gammaproteobacteria > Chromatiales > Chromatiaceae > MONJU. The sequence goes on along the minus strand of JAKRWE010000160.1, from coordinate 371 downwards.
GTCATGGGGCTGGTTGCTTGAGTGAGGCGCATAAGCATATCGTGATGGTCTGATTATGAGATGGTAATGATTGTCATTAAGCTGCGCAACTGAAACCTCTGGAGGAAACGTGGATGAAATGCAACGGCCGATCGATTCTGGTGGCTTTCCTGGCACTGGCGGGTCCTGCCTGCGCCGGAGTGCTGGTGCCGGCGGGCACATTCCAGATGGGGTGTTCACCGGGCGACGACTGGTGTGAATCGGACGAGGGTGCCTATTTCGGCGAACGTGACCGCCGATTCCGGGGAACGTGACCGACTCGCTCACCGGTCCCTCACTGGAGTGGGTTTTCTACTCCGGCCGGTCACGATCGGTCAAGTCGGCGGCCAGTT
>JAKRWE010000015.1 GCA_024712425.1 Chromatiales bacterium | reverse complement strand
CCTTGGGTTTCCAAAGGTCATCGGCGATCATCCATTGGCGCAACGTCTCGACGGAGATCTTGTGGTCATGAAGTTTGGCCAGCTTCTCGCAGGCCAGCGTGGGGCCGAAATCGGCATAGCGGGACCGAACCAGGTCGAGGATCTCCTGCCGGAGCGCATCGGCGATCTGGTTGTTGGGGCGCCTGCCCCGGTGGCGGGAAACCAGTCCAGCCGCTCCCTCGGCCCGGTATCGGACCACCAGGCGCTTGATCTGCCGCACGCTCAAGTCCAACTGCCGTGCCGCCTCTTTCTGCCGCAACTGCCGGTCGACAACCCGCTGAACCACCCCCAGCCGGTCCACCGTCTTCTGTGTCATCGCAATGGTCTCCTCTGTCACCACCCCTCCCGAAATCAAAAGGGGACATTTTAGAATTGGACAAAGGGGACATTACTGCTTTGGACTAACACGGTTTTCAAGAGTCATTGCCTGACATAAGCCGATATGAAACCATCATCGCATGTCCGAGCTGATCTTTGTGTACAACGCCGACAGCGGGCTATTCAACACGCTCGCGGACATCGGCCACAAACTGTTCTCCCCCGACACCTACAAGTGCGACCTGTGCATGCTGACACACGGCTACCTGAGTGAACGCGGAGAATGGCGCACCTTCGTCGAACAGTTGCCGATGCCGTCCCGCTTCCTGCACCGGGACGAGTTCCGGCGCGAGTTCCCGCAGGTCGATGTCCCGCTGCCTGCGGTCTTTCTGCAACAGGGGCCCCGCATCAACCTGTGCGTCAACAGCCGCTCCCTGCACGACTGCAGGAACCTGGACGACCTGAAAACCCTCATCCGGCTGGCCTGTGAACAGGCAGGTTAGTTCTACTTTGTCACATTTGCCCGAATATGGCTGGGTGGCGTGGCTTTATGTATCACGCCGTGAATCCATCCCTGCAGGCTCGACGGCCGCGTCCCTGCGGCCGACGGATACATAAAACCACGCCACCCTGCATCTGAAATCGCCAATATGACAAAGTAGCGTTAGCTTTTGGATGAAAAGATGAAAACGGATTCCCAACAGCCCCCGAAGTGCCCAGTCGGCGAGCCCGAATGCCCCTGGCTCGACGAACTGCAGGCCCTGCATGGGCGCGTCAGCCAACTGGAGGAACTGGTCTCCCGCGATCCCCTGACCGGCCTGTACAACATGCGCCACCTGCAGGAAACCCTGCCGGTGGTGCTGGAACGGACCCGGCGCAACCACAAACCCGCCTGCCTGATGATGGTCGATCTCGATCACTTCAAGCGTGTCAATGACACCTGGGGGCACGAGGTCGGCAATATCGCGCTCAAGCAGACCGCCCGGATCCTGCGCAGCCAGGTGCGAATCGTGGATATCGTGTGCCGCTACGGCGGCGAGGAATTCGTCATCATCCTCCCGGACACCGGCCTGCGCCAGGCGGTGCAGATCGCCGAGCGCATCCGCCGCACCATCGAGGAGACGCCGGTTCGCCACGAAGAGGGCGAGTTCCACATGAGCGCCAGTATGGGCGTGGACGTGTACATGCCGCTGGACGAGCGCAGCCCCGACGCTTTCCTCGACAGCGCGGACAAGATGCTGTACCAAGCGAAAGAAGGCGGCCGCAATCGCGTGGTGCACCGCGATTTTTCCGACATAGAGACCGAGACCGGGGTCTCGGCCGAGGAAAAGGATGCCCTGCAGGGGTTGTTCGGAAAGGATTGATCCCGCCTGGGAAAGCACGGCAAGCGGCTATGTGTATACTATCTTATACAAATACACATTGAAGCACGACATGAGAACCAACATCGTTATCGATGACGCCTTGATGGACGAAGCCATAACGCTCAGTCGAGCCAAAACCAAGCGAGAGGCTGTCGAGCTGGGTCTGAAGGCGCTGATCCAGCTCAAGCGACAGGAGGCGATCCGTGGATTTCGAGGCAAATTGCGCTGGGATGGCGACCTCGACGACATGCGGACAGACCGGTGATCCTGGTCGATTCGAGCGTCTGGATCGATTATTTCAACGGTGTCGGGTCTGCACAGACTGACGCCCTGGACCAGCGCCTTGGGATCGACCTGGTTGCGGTCGGCGACTTGATGCTGGTCGAGGTACTGCAGGGCTTCAGGCGCGAGCGGGACTACCGGGAGGCGCGCAAACTGCTTGGAAGTCTGCCCCAGTGCGAACTGCTGGGCAGAGAGATGGCGCTGCGTAGCGCCGAGAACTATCGGGCCTTGCGAAAACGTGGCGTCACTGTGTGCAAGAGCATCGACGTGATCATTGCGAGCTATTGCATCGAACACGCAATACCGTTGCTGTATTCGGATCGGGATTTCGACCCCTTTGTCACGCACTTGGGTTTGTGCGCTGCCGCGTAGCCAGGCGCCTGTGAATCAGGCGCCCAGTGAGCCCGGCCCGCTCACTGGGCCTCGGCCAGCGCCTCCGGGGTATTCAGGTTGAGCAGCCTCATGCCCTCTGGCAGCCGCAACGCATTTGCCGACCATGGCTCGATCAGGCGCATCACCCGCAGGTTCTCCTCATCCAGGGCCCGGCTGATGGCCGGCAGCAACGCACGTGACCAGTAGCCCAGCAGGGGCTGCAGGCGATCGCCGGAGACTGTCCCCACCCACGGGCTGTCGAGTGCCGCGGCGTGTTCGGCCAGGCGTTGCGCCCAGTCGGACGGGGCCCCGACCACGTCGCAGGGAACCACCACCAGGGCATCGGCCCCGGTCTCCAGAAACGCAGTCTCGATCCCGCTCAGCGGCCCCATGTATCCCGCCCGCCGGTCCGCGACGACGGGGTGTCCCAGCGCGGCGTAGCGCCCCCCGTTCCGGTTGGCGCTGATCACCACCTGTTCCAGGCCGGCCAGCAGTTCGAGCGCATGCGCTATCAGGGGGCGACCACGATACGGCCGCCAACCCTTGTCCTCGCCATCGAAGCGGCGGCTCAGGCCACCCGCCAGCACCAGTCCCGTTACCGCTCCCGACATCGGTCCTCCAAAAGGAATATCCACTCTCCCGATCCATCATACATTCTATGGATTACCCGGCCCGCATAAAGCCCCTGTTTGCGATGCTGCTGTGCCTGTACCTGATACCAAGGCCGGCGACGGCCGCCCCAGCTGTCCCGCAGGTCAGCATCGGCGTACTCGCCTTCAACGGAGAGGCACGGACAAAGGCGCGCTGGGAGCCGCTGGCCAGGCACCTCGATGCCGCGATACCAGGGTACCGCTTCGGTATCGTCCCACTGACCCATGAAGGCTTCCGCAACCGGATTCGCAAGGGGAAGCTGGATTTCATTCTCACCAACCCGGCTCATTACGTCCGCCTCGAGGTCGACTTCGGGGCCACTCGCATCGCGACCTACCGGAACCGCTACCGGGACCGCCCGCTGACACGCTTCGGCTCTGTCATTTTCACCCGCGTCGACAGCCCGATCCGGCGACTTGCGAAGCTGAAGGGGCGACGTCTCGCCGCGGTCAACGACGAGGCCTTTGGCGGCTTTCTGCTGGCGCGCAAGCGCCTGCTCGACGCCGGGATCGACGCGCTGTCGGAGCTGCGCCTCATGTGGCTGGGCTTCCCCCAGAGCGAGATCGTGCAGGCGGTACTCGAGGGACACGCCGATGCCGGCACCGTGCGCACCGGCGTACTCGAGGAAATGATCGGGGACGGTCGCCTTCAGCCCGGACTGATCCGGGTGCTCGGCCGCCGCAGGGCACCCGGCTTTCCACTGCTCCTCAGTACCCGTCTCTACCCCAAGTGGGCCTTTGCCCGCCTTCCGCATACCGACGAGGACCTGGCCCGCCAGGTCACGCTTACGCTGTTGCAGATTCCACGTGAATCCGCCGTGGCAATGGCCACCGGAGGAGCCGGCTGGACCATACCGCTGGGCTACAGCGGCGTGCACGCCATCCTGCGGGCATTCCAGATCGAACCCTATCTGCCCCGTCCCCTGACCCTCGCGGAGCTGTGGCGGGACCATGCCGGTGGCCTGGGCCTGCTGTCCGCCGCCATCCTGCTGGCCGGTGTCGCCATCGCCTACATCCTGCGCATCAACAGAAAACTACAGACCTCTCAACGGGACCTGACCCGGCACCGTGATCAGCTCGAACAACTGGTGGAACAGCGCGCCCGGGAACTGATTTCGACCAATGAGGAACTCAAGCGGGATATCGAATCCCGCATCCAGTACGAGGAGGCGCTGCACGGCGGCTGTGAATGCCTGCAGGGCATCCACGCCCTGATCGTGCGCGACGACCTGACGCGGACCCAGCGCCTGCAGTCCATCCTTGACCTGCTGCAGCAATATTTCGGCGCCAGCCAGGCCCTCCTGAGCCGGGTCGAAAATGGCGCCCCCGTACATTGCATCGCCAGCCCGCCGCTGATCCCTGCGCTTGCCCCGCTGGACCCGGTACTGGCGCTGCAGGCCATCGATACCGGCAAACCGGTGGAACAGCTGCGCCACGCCCCGGATGGCAGGCCTCAGCACTACCTCGCCTGCCCGGTGGTGCGCCAGGGACAGGTCGCCTGCGTGATCGAGTTGATCGATGCCATTCGGGAAGGCCAGGTGACCCGCCTGGACAGCGCCAACACGCTTGGCATGCGCATATTGCAGCTGGTCGCCCACTGGCTGGCCCATGAGAACGATGCACAGGCCCGCGAGGCAGTCCGGGAGCAGGCCGCGCAACGCCTGTCCGGCCTGACGCCACGGGAGCGCGAAGTGCTGCTGGAGGTGGCGGGGCGCCCCCAACAAGCTGATTGCGCGACACCTGGGCATCAGCATCAAGACCGTGGAACTGCACCGCTCCAACCTGATGCGCAAGCTGGAAATCGCAAGTGCCGCGGAATTGACCCGCCTCGCCATGCAGGCCGGGCTGATGGAGCCGGAGGCCTGATTCCGGCATGCCACCGGGCTCAGGTGCAGCGACAGACCTTCCGAATTTCCTATTCGATTCAAACGGTTGAAACGAAACCCAGGGTTTCCACCAAGGCCCAACCCGTAATCACTCATATTGCCGCAGCAACATCCGCGAACCAGGATGAACAGGCAAAAACGACAAGCATCGATTCCGACAAAGGAGGATTCACCCATGACGATTCGCACCTCGGCACTCGCGCTGGTGGCCGGCGCGGCCCTTGCATTCGGCTCCCCCGCCCTGATGGCATCCGGGAAAAGGCCGACGCCGGCCTCGGCCACGACTACCGGCCCTTCATCACCGGAGGGAAAATCGAGTACGGAAAAATCGGACATTCCTACACGGCCGACCTGGTGATGTACCTGGCCGGCAACCAGTTCATGGTGATGGAGGAGCTGATCCAGGACTTCCAGAAGAAGAACCCGGACATCAAGAAGATCTATGTGGAGACCATTCCACCCGGCCAGATCTTCAAGGGGCAGATCCTCAAACAGGGGGAGATCAACGGCCAGAAGACGGCCCAGAATCCCGATATCTTCGCCAGCATTAACCTCGGCCACCTGAAAAAGCTGCGCAAGAAGAACCTGATGCACGACTACATGATCTATACCCACAACAAGCTGGAGCTGATGGTGGCCAGGGGCAACCCCAAGGGGATCAAGGGGCCAGAGGACCTGGGGCGCGACGACCTGGTGCAGTCCCACCCCAACCCGCTGACCGAGGGCATCTTCAAGTTCTACGGCTCGAAGATGCTCAAGGATCTGGGGTTGTACGAAAAGGTGACCGGCAACAAGAAGTGCAAGAGCTGCTGGGCGATCCCCGGCAAGACCTGGTTCACATCCCGCCATCACCGCGAGACGCCCTATCGCATCGAGCATGGCGAGGCGGATGTCGGCATCGTGTGGACCACCGAAGTACAGTACGCAAAATCGCAGAACCGCCCGGTGGAGGACGTCTCCATCCCCGCGCCATACAACATGCAACACAAGGTCGGTTACGCCATCGGCGCCCTGTCCACCGGGCGCAATCCGTATAATGCGGCGCGTTACCTTGCCTACCTCGGCACACCCGAGGCACAGGCCATCTACGCGAAATACGGTTTTCTGAAGGCCAACGACTCGGAGCTCAAACTCAAGCCGCTGCAATAGGCCTGCCTCCACCGCCGCTCCCCCCACCGGAGGGGGAGCGGGGAGGGACAGGTATAATCGCCGGAACTTTTCCGGGCCACGGAAATCTCTTTGAATAACCCGCCGCAACGGCGGGACGATGTATCAAGCACGTTATTCAGGAGACAACCATGAATCGCATCAGGAAGATTGTGATCGCGCTTTCATTGGCCCTGCCGGCCGCCGGCGCACTGGCCGACCAGCCTACCCAGTCCGATCAATCACCCACGGCGCAGGCAGCGCCGGCCAGCGCCCACCTGGGCGTGCTGGTGAGAAATATCCCCCCTCCCTCGCCGCCCAGCTGCCGCCCGAGGTGCCACGCGGACAAGGGGTGATGGTGGCCCAGGTGCAGCCTGGCTCACCAGCGGCACAGGCAGGACTGCACAACTTCGACATCCTGCTCAGCTATGACGATCAGAAACTGTTCTCCGCCGACCAGCTCTCGGCGCTGGTTGCAAACGATCAGCCGGGCCGCAAGGTGAGACTGCAGGTGGTGCATGCCGGCAAGGTTGGCGATGTCCAGGTGGAACTCGGACAGGGCGCGGCACAACAGCCCATGCCGTGGCAGGCCGCCCCCTACCCGATGCCCCATCCGGTAATGCCTCACCCCATGAGGCCGCAGATGCCGGAGCGACAGCCGCTGCCGGAGATTTCGAGCGAGACCTTTGAATCACTGAGCGTGGAGAAACTAGACAACGGCCGTTACCGCGCCGCCATCGAATACCTCGGCCCGGATGGCAAAAAGCGCAGCTACAAGTACCAAGGCAGCCGCGCCGAGATACAGCAGCAGATCCGGCAAACCAGGGATCTGCCGCCACCGGCGCGTCAGCAGCTGCTGAATGCGCTCGGCATGCAGCCACACTGGCCGCCCATGAATGGCTTCGGCGGCCCCTTCGTCGATCCCGACACCCTGTTCCAGCGCTGGCGGCAGGGCGCCTGGTAAGCAGCCCCTCCCCTGCCATTCAGGCGGGGGAGGCGCTCACGGGGAGGTCAACCAGCGGGCCGCGGCCGCCCCGTCAGACTCACGCGCGTCCACCCAGCGCTCGCTGCCATCGGGCAGGCGCTCCTTCTTCCAGAAGGGCGCCTCGGTCTTGAGGATGTCCATGATGAACTCACACGACTCGAACGCCGCCCGCCGGTGCGCACTCGCAGTGAGCACCAGCACGATGGGATCGCCCAGCTGCAGCTCGCCCACACGGTGGATCACGGTCACGCCCTGCAGCGGCCAGCGTTCGCGGGCGGTGTCCACGATCCGGCCGAGCGCCTTCTCGGTCATGCCGGGATAGTGCTCCAGGGTCAGGGTGCTGATCTCGGCCTCCCGTTCCCCCACCCGGTTGCGCGCACGCACCAACCCGACGAAACTGGCCACGCCCCCGATACCCACATCGCCACCGGTCAGACGCGACATCTCCTCCGCCAGATCGAAGGGAGCGGTCTGGACGCTGATGCGGACCTTCATCCGCCGGTCACCGGCGGAAAGAAACCGACCTCATCGCCATCGCTGAGCGGGGTTCCGCGGTCGGCCATCTCCTGGTTGACCGCCATCAGCACCTTGCCGCCGAAGGCCTCGGCCCAGTCGTCACCGCGCGCGGCCAGGCTATCGGCCAGTTCACCCAGGGTGGCCGGCGGATCGGCGATCTCCTCACCGGCGGTTCCCAGTCGGTCGCGCAGGCGCGCAAAATAGAGTACCTGGATCATGCCAGCAGTTCTCCGAAGGACCAGTAGTTGAGGATGCTGTTCCCGGGCAGCGCCATGCCCTCGGGTATCTCAAGCACGCCATCGGCCCACACCGTGCTGGTCAGCACGTCCGATCCCTGGCGCGGGAAGGGCTCGGCCAGCGGCAGATCGTCAGCGGCGTGATCGAGGCGCACGCGCACGAACTCGCGCCGCTTGAGCGGCCTCTCCACGGCCTTGGGCCAGCGCGCCCGCTGCGGCAGGGGAAAGGCCTCGGAGCGGCCCTGCGCGACGCGGATATAGGGCATGCCGAACAGGCACAGGGTGATGAAGGCGGACACCGGGTTGCCCGGCAGGCCGATGAAGGGCGTCTCGCGCACCTTGCCATAGGCCAGCGGCTTGCCTGGTTTCATGCGCACCCGCCACAGGCTGAGTTCGCCTTCGGCCTGCACTGCGGCCTTGATGTGGTCCTCCTCCCCGACCGAGACACCGCCGCTGGTCACGATCAGGTCGGCCGACCGCGCCGCCTCCAGCAGGGCCTCGCGGGTCGCCTCGAAGGTATCCTCGACCTGGCCGAGATCGACCACCTCGCAGCTGGCCTGCTGCAGGGTGGCGGTCAGGGTGTAGCGGTTGGAGTTGTAGATCTGTCCGGGCGCGAGCGGCTCGCCTGGCTCGACAATCTCGTCCCCGGTGTTGAGCAAGGCCACGCGCAGTCGCCGCACCACCATCACCTCGGGGATGCCCAGCGAGGCCAGCAGGCCCACCATCTGCGGCCGGATACGGGTGCCGGCCTGCAGCACCACCGCCCCCCGGGCGATGTCGTTGGCGCGCGGACGCACGTTCTCGCCGGCGCGCACTGCACGCCCGATCACCGCCACCTCGCCGTCCAGCTCGACCTCCTCCTGCATCACCACCGCATCCGCCCCCCCGGGCATGGGCGCCCCGGTGAAGATGCGGGCGCAGGTCCCGGCCGCCAGCGGATCGCCGGGGTGGCCGGCCGCGATACGCTGGCTGACGGGCAGGCGCGCGCCGCCCTCGCCAACATCCGCCGAGCGCAGCGCATAGCCGTCCATGGCGCTGTTATCGTGCCCCGGCACATCCAGCGGCGAGACCACGTCCGCCGCCAGCACCCGCCCCAGGCAGTCAGAGAGCGCCACGGCCTCGGCGTCGCCCAGCGGGTGGGCCATCTCGATCAGGGTGCGGCGCGCCTCGTCGGCACTGAGCATCTGCTCGGCGGGATTATTGAAGCAGCCGCAATCGGAATGTCCAGTACTCATGATTCGGTCAACCTCGGCATCAGCTCGACCAGGTTGCAGGGACGGTGATTGATATCCAGCTGATCGCTCAACACCCCCTTCCAGGCGTCCTTGCAGGCGCCGGTGGAGCCCGGCAGGCAGAAGATGAAGGTGCCGTTGGCGACCCCGCCGATGGCGCGCGAGGCGATGGTGGAGGTGCGCACGGTCTTGTAGGAGACATAGCGGAACAGCTCGCCAAAGCCCTCGATGGTGCGATCCAGCAGCGGCGCCACCGCCTCCGGGGTGCCGTCGCGGCCGGTCAGGCCGGTGCCGCCGGTGGTGATCACCGCTTCGACCCCGGGATCGATGATCCAGCGCGACACCTCGTAACGGATGCGGTAGATATCATCCGGCACCAGGATGCGCTCGACCACCTCGTGGCCGTCGCCGGTCGCCATCTTCACCAGTGCATCCCCGGAGGTATCGTTCTCCAGGGTGCGACTGTCGGATATGGTCATGATCGCCAGGCGAACCGGGCGTTTCTGTACTTCTGATTTCATCGTTTCCTTCTGTTTCAGTGTGCGGCCAGACCACTGTCCCGGCGCATGCTTATCGATACCATCCCTCGACCACCGACGCAAGAGACAAGGCAGGCGAGAGGAAAGAAAACGGGCACTTGCGGGGTCTCACTTATTCAGGACCGCCCGAGTTGAACGCCCCATGCCCAGCTATATCCTCATGGACGCCATCAAGACCAGCCTGCTGGTAGGGCTGGGGCTGAATGCCATCAACTATGGCTCGTCATTCGTAAACGGCAACGGTATCAGCCTGCTCGGGCTGAGTTGCAATTTCCTCATACCGTTCTGCGTGTCGGCCTACAGCGGCAGCAGGGCCACCCGCTCTGTCAGTAAGGCAGCGAGGCCCCCGACAAAAGAACAGCCGGACGACCCCGGGATGCACGAGGAATCGCCCCTGTAAGCGGCCGACTCAACCACCTGTCATCGACATGAAGCGAACAACCTTTTCAGGGTTTTCGCGGAATTCATGTCGCTCGGGCTTGAGCGCCAACGCCTCCCTCAGGCAGTTGCGCAACGCATCGTCGCTGATACCCTGCCTGAGCCTTTCACGCAGCGGATAAGCGTGTTCATGCCCCAGACACATGTGCAGGGTGCCGTCGACGGTCAGGCGCACCCGGTTGCAGGTCTCGCAGAAATGCTGCGACAGCGGCGTGATAAAACCGATACGGGTATCCGTGCCGGCCAACCGATAATAGCGTGCCGGACCACCACCCGGCAGGACATCCGGAACGAGTTCGTAGTGCTGTTCCAGTTGCCGCTTGACCGCCTGCAGATCGACAAAACGATCGAGCGCATCACGTCCCGTCTCGCCCATCGGCATGGTCTCGATCAGGCGCAGGGCGAATCCGCGCGCTGCACAATAGTCCAACAGACGGTCGATAGCCTGATCGTTGACGCCCTTCGTGACCACGGTGTTGATCCGTATCGGATCCAGACCGGCCTGCCGCGCCGCCTCGATGCCATCCAACACCTTGTGCAGGCGCCCGCCGGTGATCTCCGCGAACACATCCGGGTCCAGGGTGTCCAGGCTGACATTGAGGCGCTGCACGCCGGCCTGCTTCAGATCATCGGCCATGGCGGCCATGCGCGTGCAATTGCTCGAAAGCGACAGATCGTCCAGACCCCGTATCGCCGACAGGCGGCCAGCGAGATCCGGAAGATGCCTGCGCACCAGGGGCTCGCCACCGGTCAGGCGCACGCGGCTGACACCGAGATCCACAAAGGCGGCCACCACGCGCGCCACCTCGTCAAAACGCAGCCATTCCCACGGCTCACGGTAATCCTTGAAGCCTTTGGGCATGCAGTAACTGCAACGCAGATCGCACCGGTCCGTTACCGACAGGCGCAGGTAGTCGATATGACGGCCGTAGGGATCCTTCAGGATGTTTCTGTTCATGATTCAACCCATCTGCAGGATACACAAAATCCGCGCAAAAAGGCCGGCCCTTTGCAGGGCCGGCCAACCATGACGGTTCAAACAACCGCCCTACCTTGGAGGTCAGACAAAGCGCCTGGGTTTGAAGGAAACGCTTTCCTTGTACTCGGCCATCGAGCTGACCTTGCGGATATCCGCCCAGGTTCCCTTGTAGTAAGGGATGTAGTTGCGGTCGGTCCAGCTGGTCACAACATCACCCACATTGCCGTTGAAATAACCGAACAGCATGAAGGTGTAGCCCGGTTTCATGTCGTCCACCAGGTAGGCCATGGCGAAGGTGGAACCGAAGTCGTTGTAGACCTCGACCACATCACCCGACTCGATACCCAGGGCCTTGGCGTCCTTGGGATTGATCTCGATCGGGGCCATGGGATAACGCTCGGTACGGAAGTCCATACGCTGATCATGATAGGCCGTCTGCCAGATGTGGTTGGTACGACCATTGTTGATCCAGAACTTATACTTCTTGCGCTGGGATTCGACCATGGCCGGCAGACCGGTCCAGGTAGCGGGCAGGAAGTGTGCCTTGCCGTCATCGGTACTGAACTTGTAGTCGGTATAGACCATCTCGGTCCCGATCAGCTTGCCGTGCTTGTACTCCTTGACCGGGAGCTGCACCCCGTTGTTGCCGTGCTTGCGCAGACGCTCGTAGGTAACCAGATTGCCGGTACCACCGCCCTGGCTGTCGATGCCCTTGGGCTTGCGGAAGCCGTCGTTGAAGGCGTCCTCCTCGGTCTTCCAGTCGAAGCCCGAGAACTGCTTGGCCATGGCCTTGTTGCCCTCTTTCTCGTACATCGCCTTCATGGTGTTGGCGATCTTTGCCGCGATCAGGCAGTCGGGCAGGGCCTCTCCGGGAGGATCCATGAAGCGCTCGGAGAGGCGCATGCGGCGCTCGCCGTTCATGGAGGTCAGGTTCATCTCGCCCGGGTGCACCGCCGGCAGCATCATGTGCGAGGCCTGGGCAAACTTGGTCGGGTACAGATCGATGGTCGCAACGAACAGGCCGCCGCGGTTGGTCACCGCATCGAACACCGCGTCCACCATCTCATCAATGTTGCCGCCTCGCACCTGGGCCAGGGCGTCACGCACGATGTTGGCGCGACGGTACAGGGTCTGGCGGTACTCCTGGGCGTTGAGGGTGGACTGGAAGGCGTTACAGGCCCACACCGTGAGCATCTTGCCGTTGCCCTTGATGATCTCCTGGTCGATGTAGATCGGCCGCTTGCCGGGATAGGGCGGGCGGGCATAGCCCTCCTGGTGGCCGCCGAGACGGCATACACCGGTACCGCGACGCCCCACGTTGTGGGTGGCCAGCACCAGGTCCGCCAGGGCCGACTGGATGCGGTAGTTGTCGTTACCCCAGATAATGCCCTTCTCGTACAGATGCGCGGTGCGCGGGCGATGACCGGACTTCTTCGGCTTGTAGGCCCAGTCGGCCGCCTTCTTGAGATCGGCCACCGAAATACCGGTGATCTTCGAACATTCCGACAGGCTCATGCGGTTGGCCTTGAGCGCCTTGTCGAAACCGGTGGTGTGCTTGGCAATGAAATCCTTGTCGTGCCAGCCCTTGTCCACCACGTAGGTCATCAGGCCGTTGAACAGGGCCGTATCGGTACCCGGATTGATCTGCAGGTGCAGCACCCGGTCCTTGCCGTTCATCTCGCAGATGGCGGTGGTCAGGGAGCGACGCGGATCAACCAGGATGAAGCGTCCCTTGTCGACGCTCTCACCCTTGAACCATTTCTTCTTCTTGTCCACGGTCGCGCCGGTGAGGTTCGGCAGGGCGTGGGCCAGGAAGTAGTTGGTCTGGGTCTCGTAGGCATTGGCGCCGATATACATGATGCAATCGGACAGCTCGCTGTCCTCGTAGCTGTTGTTCAGCTCGCCGATGCCCATGTCGCGGGTGGCGTGACACTCGGAGTTGTATGCCGGACGGTTGTGGATACGCACCATCTGGGTCTTGAGTGCGGAGAACATCAGCTTGCCGCTGCCCCAGGTGTTCTCGAAGCCACCACCGGCGCCACCGTGGTCGAACACGTTGAACATGATCGAGTCAGGACCAAAGGTGTCCAGCAGACGCTTGGTCACCCCGGCATACAGCTTCATGGCCTCTTCCCAGTTCACGTCCACCCAGTCGTCGCCGGTAAACATGCGCGGATGCTTCAGACGGTCCCGGGTCGGGCTGTCGGGGTTGTACATCACAGACGCCATCTGGCCCCCACGGGTGGAGGTCAATCCCTGGTTGACCACGCACTCCTTGTCGGGCTGGATCATGATGTTGTACTTCTTTCCACCCTCTTCCACCACGTTGACCATGGCTGGCGTCATGGCGCCGGACAGGGGTGGCTGCTGGGTACGGAAATCGCGGCCCAGCGCATTCTCGTTGGGCGCACGACCGCCCTCGGTGCCCACCGGCCACTTGTACACATGGTAGCCGCAACCGACGATGCAATGGTGGCAGGTCAGGTTGGTCTTTTGCGCGTCGACCGGCGGCAGTGCAATACGTTCTTTCTCTGACATGATGCTTTCTCCTCCGCTTACAGGACGTTGGCTTGGCGGCCAAAGATCAGGCCGTTGACGCCGACCGCGGTGACCGAATCGGTCTTGGCATCATATTCGAGGCGAATCCTGGGCAGGTTCTCGGTGGCCTGGCCGGTCACCATCTGGCCCTTCTTCTCGCTGTCGAACACGCTGAAATGACAGGGGCACTTGAAGTCACGCGAGGACGGGTCATAGCTCACCGGGCAGCCCATGTGGGTGCACAGGGTGCTATAGGCCACGATGTCCTTGTTTGGACCGACGCCGCCAGGCACCGGCTTGCCCATGCGGATGACCGCGCAGGGGGACAGCTCATCGGGGTAGTTGAAATGGACCGCCTTGTTTTTGGGCAGGGACTTGGCCTTGGCAATGGCCTTGTTCGGGTAGGGAAGCGTGGTGGCTCCCGGATTCTGCGATTCAGACTTGGCAAGTGCATTGGCTGGCGTCATGGATGCCGCGCCGGCAGCAACGCCCGCGCCGCCGAGCTTCAAAAAGCCACGCCGACTGAGTTTACTCATCGTGGTTCTCTCCTCACTATGGATGGAAGTCGTTCAGTTCTTGTATCCGGGGTCTCGTTAAGCCCCGGTCGCCAATATCCAAAAGCAAGGAGTGGGCCAGATGTGAAAACCCGCGTTTGGCGGGCGTTGGGCGGTTGCAACCCGGCAATCACGTTACAAAAGCGTAACGTCGGAGAGGTCCGTGTTACGTTTATGTAACAGGCAGTGGTTCAAGCTTCGTGCGGCGAGTACTATTGCCACAACTTCCTGCCCGGCCTGACCGAAAGGCTGACCGGGTCCTCGTGCACGATCACCTCGGTTCCGGGCAGCGCCACGCGGATCGCCTGCTCCACCCGGTCAGCAATGGCATGCGCCTCGATCAGGGGCATCCCGTCATCCAGTTCGAGGTGCAACTGCACGAAACGGGTCTACCCCGATTGCCGGGTGCGCAGGTCATGCATGCCTCGCACGCCAGGTTCGGCCAGCGCCATGGCTGCGATCTCCTCCTGCACCTCGAGCGGCAGCTCCCTGTCCATCAGCAACTGGAAGGCGTCGTAACCAATTCGCGCAGCACTGTAGAAGATATAGAGCGCCACTCCGATGGCGAACAGCGGATCCACCCAGGTCCAACCCAGTGATGCCAGAAAGAGCGCCAGGATGATACTCAGGTTGGTCAAGAGGTCGGTGGCGTAGTGCAGCGCATCGGCCCGGATAGCGGTTGAGCCGGCGGCCCGCACGACGCGGTGCTGTATAGCCAGCAGGCCGAGGGTCATCAGGATGGCGAACAGCATGATCCCCACACCCACACCGATATCCTCGAGCACATGCGGATAGCGCAGGCGGTCCAGCGCATGCAGCACCAGGAACACGGCCGAACCGCTGATAAAGGCGGCCTGCGCGAGCCCGGCCAGCGGCTCCGCCTTGCCATGACCGAAACGGTGTTCCGAATCCGCTGGCTGCAGGGAGTAGCGCACCGCCAGAAGATTGATGAAGGAGGCCAGCGCATCCATGGCCGAATCGACCAGCGAGGCGAGAATACTCACCGATCCCGTCATCGCCCAGGCCGCCAGCTTGGCTGCAATCAGAATCCCGGCCGTTGCCACCGAGGCGTAGGTGGCACGCTGCAGCAGGGTCGCATTGCCGGCAGTGCCTGGCGTGATGTCCTCTCCCTGTTCCGACACGGGCTCTCCTCGCTGCGATCATCCACGGTGGAAAAACCGGGCCGCTGCAGCCAAAGACCGCACTGCCCAGGTCGGCCGGACTTGTACCACAGCAGTCATCACGGGATCCACCTGCACGACCGTTGTTACCGCCAAAGCCCCATGACAGGACCGCACGTCCCCGCTATCCTGTGCGCATGCATCGACGCACTTTTATCGGCATGCTCGGCTGCCTGGCCGCGAGCGCCTGGGCCGGCCCGGACGACAGTCAGGCGATACGGATCGGCCTGACCCCGGTGATCCTGGACGACCGGATCGGCTTCCTCCGCGACTGGGAACGCTGGCTGGAGGGCGAACTGCAGCATCCGGTACGATTCGTTCAGCGCGCGAAGTACCAGGACATCATGGACCTGCTCGAGCGCAATCAGCTGGATGCCGCCTGGATCTGCGGTTACCCCTATGTACGCTACCTGGATACGGTGCAACTACTCGCCGTCCCGGTCTACCACGGCAAGCCGTTGTATCGCTCCTACATCATCACCCGCAGGCAAAACAGCGACATAGCGACATTCGAGGACCTGAAAAACAGGGTCTTCGCCTTTTCCGACCCGCTGTCCAATTCCGGTTACCTCTATCCGGTGTACCGCCTGCACCAGATGTTCCCCAAGCTGGCACAACCGCAACGCCACCTGTTCCGCCGAACCTTTTTCACCTGGGGGCATCGTCACGTGATCGAGGCGGTCGCCACCGGGCTCGCCGATGCCGGCGCGGTGGACGGCTACGTGTGGGAGCAGCTGAACCGGCTGCATCCGGAACTAGCCTCCCAGACCCGGGTCATCGAGAAATCGCCCGAGTTCGGCTTTCCGCCACTGGTCACCGGCAAAGGCCTGGACCCTCAACGCCACAAGGCCCTGGCCGAGGTACTGAGGCGCATGCACGAGGTCCCGGAGGGACGCCGCTTGCTTGCCTCGCCGGGGTTGGACCGATTCACCTTCAGGACCCCCAAGCTGTACGCCGGTATCGCGCTCATGGCAAGCAGCGTGGGTGACGATCAGGCCCCGGAGCGGTAATGCGCAACCTGGAAAGCCTGCAGATCAGGGTCCCGCTCAGCCTGGTGCTGGTCACGCTTTCGACCTTCCTGTTCGTGTCCGTCGCCATTGGCCTGCTCACCAGCCTCAACCTGCAGGCCGACCAGAAACGCTCCCTGACAGCGCAGGCCTTCGCCCTGGCGCCCATTCTCACCGAAGCCCTGCTGCATGACGATGTATGGACCGCCTACACGGTGCTGCATGGCCCGACCGGCACCCAGCGCCCGGCGGACCGGGATGCGCCCTTCCACCTGGTCATCGACGAAGACGGAAAGGTGTTCGTCAGCGACCGCCCGCAACGGTTTCCGCTCGGGCTACGACTGGAATCCAGCGACGAGGGCAAAGACATCATCCGCGCACTGCCCGGGACAGCACCCTCCTCGCCACGCTTCCTCGACCTGGGCGGCCGCCTGATCATCTATACCCCGCTGTTGAGCGAGGACGCGCCGGTTGGTTCGCTGTTCATCGCCGGCCCCCGTGGCGCCGTCAAGCAGAAACTGCTGGGGATACTCGGAGGCGGCCTGGCGGTGATGTTCGGACTGCTCCTGATCATCACCCCCATCGGCTGGCTGTGGGGCAGCCGCATGGTAAAACCACTGGTCAAGCTGTCCGAATGCATGCGCCGGGTCGGCAAGGCTCCCGTCGAGGCGCTGCATTGCCCGATCTACGCCGGACAGGACGAGATCGGACAGCTGACCCGCGGCTTTCAGACCATGCTGGGCGAACTGCGCGAGAAACAGGCCCTGGAACGCCAGATGGTGGCACAGGACCGGCTCGCGGCCATCGGGCGCATTGCCGGCGGCGTCGCGCACGAGATCAATAATCCGCTTGCCGGGATGCTGGTCGCCATCGACACCCACAAGCAGAAACCGCCGGAACAGCAGGACCCGGCCAAGACACTGACCCTGGTCGAACGCGGTCTTGATCAGATCAAGGACACGGTGTCGGCCCTGCTGGTGGAATGCCGGGTCGAGCAACGCCGCTGCACACCCGATGATATAGAGGACATCCACCGACTCATCCTGACCGATAAGGGGACGCGCCGCGTCGAGGTGCACTGGAACAGCGATATCCGGGAAGACCTGCCCCTGCCCGCCACCGCGATACGGCAGATACTGCTCAACCTGACCCTGAACGCCATCCAGGCCGCCGGCGAGTCCGACAACGGCCGGGCCGAGGCCCGCATCTTCAGTAACGGACAGCAACTCGGCATGGAGATCCGCAACAACGGGGTGCCGATACCCCAGGCGGACCTGGAGCGGATCTTCGAGCCCTTCCTGACCGGCCGAACCGGCGGAACCGGGCTGGGGCTGTGGATCACCTACCAGATCGTCGAACAGCTGCAGGGGGAGATCATCGCCATGTCGGATGACGACCAGACCCTGTTCCGCATCACCCTTCCCTTCCCCTCACCCGAGACCGATCCGTCCACATGAGCAATATGCCACAGCCGCCCGCCGCCCTGATCGCCCTGATCGCCCTGATCGAGGACGACCCCATCGTCGGGGAGTCCCTGCAGGAGCGCCTGCAACTCGAGGGCTATGACTGCGACTGGTTTTCCGATGCCGAAGCCGCGCTGCTGGGCCTGGACAAAAAGGCCTACCGACTGATCCTCAGCGATATCCGCATGCCGGACATGAGCGGCGAAGAACTCTATGCGGCCCTGCAGCAACGACTCCCCGACCTCCCCCCGGTGGTCTTCATCACCGGCTTTGGCAATATCGAACAGGCCGTGCGCCTGCTGCGCAACGGCGCCGCCGACTACCTCACCAAGCCGCTCGATCTGCCCACTTTGCTCACCCGGATACGTGAGCTGCTGGCGCAGAACGCACCCCGGCGTGACGCTGACAGGGATGTCGCACCCGGCATGCGCCCCCTCTTCCAGCAGATCCCCAGACTGGCCCCGCACCAGGACATCGTAGTGCTGATCCAGGGCGAGTCCGGTGCCGGCAAGGAGGTACTGGCACGGCATATACACGATGCCCTGACACCCGACGCCCCCTTCGTGGCCATCAATTGCGCGGCGCTCCCAGACCATCTCGCAGCCAGCGAACTGTTCGGGCACGTGAAGGGCGCATTTACTGGCGCCGCGCACAGACATGCCGGCGCCTTCGAGCGCGCGGGCGGCGGCGTGCTGTTTCTCGACGAGATCGGCGACATGCCGCTGGACCTGCAAGCCCAGTTGCTGCGGGTCATCCAGGAACGTTCCTACCAGCGCCTCGGCGGAGAACGTGATCTGCGCTTCGAGGGACGCATGGCCTGCGCCACCCACCGGGATCTGCAGCAGATGGTCAGGGATGGCGCGTTCCGGGAAGACCTGTACTACCGCCTGAACGTGGTGCAGTTCGAGATCCCCCCGCTACGCGAGCGCCCGGCCGACATCCTGTGGCTGGCGGAGCAGTTCATCAAGGCCAACGCCAGCCGTGTCGGTCGCGAGAACCCGCCATCCATCGACAAGCGGGCCCGCGAGGCCATGCTGGCCTATGACTGGCCGGGTAATGTGCGGGAGCTGAAAAACCTGATCGACCGCGCCTGCATCTTCTGCGAGGGCGAGGCGCTGAGCCCGGAATTACTGGGCATCACCCCGGCCTCTCCGGCAACGGGACTGAAATCGACCCGTAACGAGGCCGAGCGCGAAGGCATCACGAAAGCCCTCAGGCTGCACCAGGGGCATATACAGAAAACCGCCGATGCGCTGGGCATCAGCCGCAAGACCCTGTGGGACAAGATGAAGAAACTGGGTATCGACAAAGAGGCCCTATGATCGTTTTTGCGGGCGCGTCAGCGACGGAATGAGCTGCCGGACCCGCTGCCGGTAATCGGCATAGGCCGGCCCCAGCTCCCGCACCAGGTCCCGCTCCTCGAAGTACAGGCCGACCAAGACATACACACCCATTCCGATCGCCAGCGCCAGGTGCGCCATGCTCATGGCCGGCGTGGACCACAACCCGATCAACACGCCCAGCTGCATCGGGTGCCGCACGTAGCGGTAGAGGGAGACCTTGAAAAAAACAGGCGCCGGCTCCGGCTGCCCGCGCACATGGCGCCACGCCTGGTGCAGCCCGAACAGTTCGAAGTGGTCGATGGTGAAGGTCGCCCAGACCGCCATTCCCCAGCCCGCCACATAGCCGCCGATCAACAGCCAGCGCAGTACCGGCGCCTGCACCTCCCAGGTCATGCCGTCCAGCGGCTGCCAGAAGGCGCAGATCAGGCCGATCGCGAGTGCCGACCACAGCACATAGCTGCTGCGCTCCACGGGGGCGGGAATCCAGCGGGTCAGCAGTCGCTTGAAGACGGGCCGGGCCATCACCGAGTGCTGCACGCCGAACAGCAGCAGCAGGCCGGTATCGACCATCACACCCTGCAGCAGCGGCACGGACCCGCCCTGATCGATATGCCAGGGCAGCAACGGCCAGGGCGCCACCCAGAGCACGAACACGGTCAACACACCAAGCCCGGCGACATAGCAGAACAGGCTGTAGCACATGAGGAGAATGGCTTTCATGCCCCTACCTTGCATGAGCCGGACTCCCTTGGCAAACCGAATACCCCGACAACCGCCGATGTCGGGTTTGCCAAGTCATTGCGCGATCTTTACCCTTCACGCATGAGCAGCAGCAAACCACATCGCGACACCATCCTGGTCGAGGACGCCGAGATCCTCTCCCATGAACGCCACCCTGGCGAGCAGTACCTGATGCGGGTAAAGGCGCCGGGCTGCGCGGCGCGCGCCCGACCCGGCCAGTTCGCCCACATCACCGTGGATCCGCAGCGACCGATGCGGCGTCCGATCTCGATCATGCGCGCGTCCCCGGACGACGGCTGGGTGGACTTCCTGTACAAGGCCGTGGGCGAAGGGACCACCCTGCTGGCACAAAGGGAGACCGGCGAATGCGTCAGCCTGATGGGCCCGATCGGCACACCCTTCGAGGTAAAGGAAAAACGCCCGCTGCTGATCGGCGGCGGCGTCGGCATGCCGCCGATGATCTGTATCGCGGAATCCCTCTTGGGGACCGACCGGGAGCCCCTGGCCATCCTCGGTTCCGAGGCACCCTTCCCCTTCGATGCCCGCCCCTCGCAGATCGTCATCCCCGGCATGCCGGACGGTGTGATCGGCGCCATGCCCCTGCTGGAGGACTGGGGCGTCGCCTGCCGCCTGGCCAGCCTGCAGGGCTACCCGGGCTGTTTCGAGGGCTATGTCACCGATCTTGCCCGCCACTGGCTGGAGGCGCTGGACGATAGCGCCCGCGCGGAAGTGGGCCTGTATGCCTGCGGCCCCCACCCGATGCTGGAGGCGGTGGTCGACCTCGCGCGCAATTACGGCCTGCCGGTGCAGGTCTCACTGGAGGAGTTCATGGCCTGTGGCGTAGGTGGCTGCGCCGGCTGCGTGGTCGAAGTGCAGACCGACACGGGTGCCGCCATGCAGCGGGTATGCGTGGACGGCCCGGTCTTCGACGGTTACCGGGTATTCTGAGGCGGCTATTCCGGTGCCAGACTCAACGCATCGTGATCACGTGCGCGTGAACCGGGCCGGCTGTCGCCCAGCTTGAGCATCAGGCGCACCTCGTTGGCCGAATCGGCATAGTGCAGGGCATCCTTCTCGGTGATCTCGCCACGCACACAGGCCTCGTACAGGGCCTGGTCGAAAGTGATCATGCCCTGCTCGCGTGAGCGCTTCATCAGGTCCTTGAGCTTGGACACCTCGCCCTTGGAGATCAGGTCCGAGGCCAGCGGCGTGTTCAACAGGATCTCCAGCACCGCGCGCCGGCCGTTCCCGTCAGGCCGAGGCACCAGCTGCTGGGCAACGATGCCCTTGAGGTTGAGCGACAGATCCATCAATACCTGCTGGTGCTGCTCATCCGGGAAGAAATGGATGATCCGCTCCAGCGCCTGGTTGGCGTTGTTGGCATGCAGGGTGGTCAGCACCAGGTGCCCGGTCTCGGCGAAGGTGATGGCATTCTCCATGGTCTCGCGGGTCCGGATCTCGCCAATCAGGATCACATCCGGCGCCTGCCGCAGGGTGTTCTTCAGCGCCACCTCGTAGGACTCGGTATCCACCCCCACCTCGCGCTGGGTGATGATGCTGGCAGCGTGCTTGTGCAGGAACTCGATCGGGTCCTCGATCGAGATGATGTGGCCACTGGCATTGTGATTGCGATGTCCCACCATCGCCGCCAGCGAAGTCGACTTGCCGGTCCCGGTGGCGCCGACGAAGAACACCAGGCCACGCTTCGCCATGGCCAGGTCCGCCAGGATCGATGGCAATCCGAGTTCGTCGAAATCGGGAATGCGGGTCTCGATACGCCGCAACACCATGCCCACGCTGTCGCGCTGCACGAAGGCACTGACCCGGAAGCGGCCCACGCCCTTGGCATTGAAGGCAAAGTTGCACTCCTTGGTGTGCACGAACTCCTCGCGCTGCTCGGGCGTCATCAGGGAATAGGTGAGTTCACGACTCTGCTGCTCGCTGAGCTTGGTCTTGGCCACCGGCATGACCCGCCCGTTGACCTTGATGCTGGGCGCCACGCCTGCGGTGATAAACAGGTCGGACGCCTTCTTCTGCACCATCAGGTTGATGATGTCGTTGAAATCCATCGCCATGATGACTACCTCCTCATGAGGATTCTGGCACCGGGCAGGACCGGCACACCCCGGGTATGATCAAAACGTGATCTGGATCACATCAGTCGAACAGGTCCCGGTTCACCGCGCGCGCCTTCGCATCCTGACGGGTGATCAGGCCCTTGCGCACCAGGTCCTGCATGCACTGATCGAGGGTCTGCATGCCGTGCGACTGGCCGGTCTGGATCGCGGAGTACATCTGCGCCACCTTGTCCTCGCGGATCAGGTTACGGATGGCCGGGGTGCCGATCATGATCTCGTGTGCCGCGATGCGCCCGCCGCCCACCTTCTTGAGCAGGGTCTGGGAGATGACCGCGCGCAGCGACTCCGAGAGCATGGAGCGCACCATGGACTTCTCGCCGGCCGGAAACACGTCCACGATACGGTCGATGGTCTTGGCCGCGGTCAGGGCCAGACGGATGGTCTCGAGATCGCGCAGCTCGCCGACCAGGATGATGTCCGGGTCCTCACGCAGCGCCGAGCGCAGGGCCTCAGCGAAGCCCAGGGTGTCGCGGTGCACCTCGCGCTGGTTGATCAGGCACTTCTTGGACTGGTGCACGAATTCGATCGGGTCCTCGATGGTGAGGATATGCCCGTACTCGGTGTCGTTCTTGTAGTCCATCATCGCCGCCAGGGTGGTGGACTTACCGGAGCCGGTCGGGCCGGTCACCAGCACCAGGCCGCGCGGGTTGTCGCATACGCTCTGGAACACCGCCGGCGCGTCCAGCTCCTCCAGGGTCAGCACCTTGGACGGGATGGTCCGAAACACCGCCGCGGCACCGCGGTCCTGGTTGAAGGCATTGACACGGAAGCGCGCCAGGCCCGGGATCTCGAACGAGAAATCGACCTCGAAGAACTCCTCGTAGTCCTTGCGCTGCTTGTCGTTCATGATGTCGACACCAGCGCATGCACCATCTTGTAGTCGAGCACCGGCACGTTGATCCGGCGCATGTCGCCGTCCACGCGGATCATGGGCGGCAGCCCGGCCGAGAGGTGCAGGTCCGAGGCGTTGTTCTTTACACTGAAGGCGAGCAGTTCCGCGATATCCATGGTTACCCCTGGTATTCAAATCATGATGCCTGTTATCGGTCGCAGCCCCTTATACTTGAGGCGTTTCGATCGACTATCCCGACGATTCACTGTAGCCCTTTAACACTTAAATTCCCATGACGAAGATCGCAGACAAGCTGAAACAGGTCCATCAACGCATCGAAAAGGCAGCTGTCGCCGCCGGGCGCGACCCGCAGGACATCCGCCTGCTGGCGGTCAGCAAGACCAAGCCGGCCTCGATGGTGCGCGAGGCCTGGGATGCAGGCCAGCGGGCCTTTGGCGAAAACTACCTGCAGGACGCCCTGCCCAAGATCGCGGAACTCGCCGACCTGGACATCGAATGGCATTACATCGGCCGCCTGCAGAGCAACAAGACCCGCGAGATCAGCAGCCATTTCGCCTGGGTCCACGGGCTCGACAAACTGAAACATGCACGTCGCCTGGGCGAACAGCGGCCGACGGGTCTTGCCCCCCTCAACTGCTGCATACAGGTCAATCTGAGCGGCGAGGCGAGCAAGGGTGGCGTGGCACCGGAGGCGCTGCCCCAACTCGCTGATGAAATCGTGAAAGTGCCGAATCTCGCGCTGCGTGGACTGATGACCATGCCGGACCCGCACAGCCCGCGCGAGGCCCAGTCGAGGGTGTTTCGGGGACTGGCCCGCCTGAGACAGGAACTGAACACGGCCGGGCATAAGCTGGACACCCTGTCCATGGGTATGAGCGGCGACCTGGAGCTGGCGATCGGGGCCGGTTCCACCCTGGTGCGCATCGGGACCGACATCTTCGGGGCCCGCGACTGACCCTGCATACGTCTCGTCTATTAGCACATCGGAAAATTCGATTGTAGTTGCATGGTATTGAATCGCGTACCGGGGTATCTTTAGCGGTCGCGAAATCCTGTGCCCTGGCACTCGTTTGCGGCAGGGGCCTTTGCAGGCGCGCAGCAGTCATCTGCACGCGCCCGCAAAGCTCCCTGCAGAGCCTGCCGGAGATCCCGGCAACTCACTGAATTCTTTAAAGTATCCGCGACGGAGGAATATCCATGACGGAAGTCGTAGCCACCAACGAGACCATTCTCGTCGTCGGTGGCGGCATCAGCGGCATGACTGCCGCACTCGAGGCCGCCGAGACCGGGAAGCAGGTCGTGCTGGTTGAAAAGCGTCCGTACTTGGGCGGCCGGGTCAGCCAGCTGTACAAGTACTTCCCCAAACTGTGTCATCCGACCTGTGGCCTGGAGATCAACCAGCGCCGCGCCAAGATAAACCCGAACCTGACCATCATCACCATGGCCGAGGTCACCGGGCTCGAAGGCGAGGCCGGCAACTACACCGCCACCGTCAAGCTGTCGCCACGTTACGTGAACGACAACTGCACCGCCTGTGGCGAGTGCGGCAAGGCGGTCGAGGCGGAGTTCGACAACGAGTACGACTACGGCATGAGCAAGCGCAAGGGCGCCTACCTGCCACACGTCATGGCCCACCCCATGCAGTACGTGATCGATCCCCGCATTATCGGCACCGATGACGCCCAGAAGGCGAAAGATGCCTGCAAGTACGACGCCATCGACCTGGACATGGAAGCGCGCGAGATCAAATTCCCGTGCGGCGCCGTGATCTGGGCCACCGGCTGGCAGCCGTACGATGCAGCGAAGATCCAGCCCTACGGCTACGACCGTTTCGACAATGTGATCACCAACGTCGAGTTCGAGCGCATGGCCGACCCCAAGGGCCCGACCGGCGGCAAGATCGTGCGCCCAAGCGACGGCAAGGAGGCGAAGAACGTCGCCTTCATCCAGTGCGCAGGCTCGCGTGACCGCAACCACCTGTTCCACTGCTCGCGTATCTGCTGCATGGCCTCGCTCAAGCAGACCCACTACGTGACCGGGGCCTACGATGACGCGCAGGTCACCATTTACTACATCGACATCCGCGCCATCGACCGCTTCGAGGACTTCTACCAGGAGGTCAAAGCGAAGGACAACGTGGCCTTCACCAAGTCCAAGGTGGCCAACATCATCACCGACAAGGACGACAACCCGATCTGCCGCGGCGTCGATACCGAGGGCTACCACCGCTACGAGAACACCCATGACCTGGTGGTGCTCGCCACCGGCATGCAGGCGTCGGTCAGCAAGTCCGACTTCCCGGTCGACATCGTGATCAACCGCGAGGGCTTCATCGAGCCCGACGAGGCCAACGGCGGCGTGTTCGCGGCCGGCTCGGCATCCGATGCACTCGACGTAAACCGCGCAGTACAGCACGCAACCGGTGCCGCCCTGAAGGCCATTCAGGTGGTGAACCGCGTTGCAGGAGCGGAGGGCTAAACAATGGCAGACGACAAGAAATTTGCAGGCTTTATCTGCACCGGCTGCGGCATCGGCGATCGCCTGGATGCCGGCCAACTGGAAATGACCGCGACCCGCGACGGCAAGATGGAAACCTGCGTCCAGCACGAGATGCTGTGCAGCCAGGAAGGCGTGCAACTGATCCGTGACACCATCGACAAGGACGGCGCCACCAATATCATGATCGCCGCCTGTTCGCGCCGCGCCAAGGTCGAGGCCTTCAACTTCACCAACGTGGCCATGAGCCGCGCCAACCTGCGTGAAGGCGTGATCTGGGCCCGCCCGGACACCGACGAGAACCAGGAGACCACGCAGGAGATGGCGGACGACTACATCCGCATGGCCTGTGCCGAGGTCAAGTTCATGACCGCCCCGACGCCTTCCGGCGAACAGGGCCTGAACAAGACCATCCTGGTGGTCGGTGGCGGCGTCACCGGCATGACCGCCGCCCTCGAGGCCGCGGCGGCCGGCTTCGACTGCCATATCGTGGAGAAGACCGGCGAGCTGGGCGGCTGGGCCGCCAAGTGGCACAAGCGCATCCCCTACCGCGCCGCGCCCGAGGGCACGCCCAACACCCTGACCGCGCACCTGCCGGATCCGGTCAAAAACGACGTGGCCGAGCTGATCGCCGCGGTCGAGGCCAACGACAGGATCACGGTGCACCTGAACAGCACCATCTCCAAGACCTCCGGTGCGCCGGGCCGCTTCTCGGCGGATATCACCACCGAGTCCGGCTCCACCACCACCGAGAACTTCGGATCCATCATCCAGGCCTCCGGCTGGAAGCCCTTCGACATCGACAGCCTCCCGAAATACGGCTCCAGCAATGCCGATGTGGTGACCAACGTTGAACTCGAGGCGCTCGCCAAAGCGGCTGGCGACGGCCCAATCAAGCGTCCTTCCGACGGCAAGGAGGTCAAATCGGTGGCCTTCGTGCAGAACGCCGGCCAGTGCTCCGACGAGGAAGGCTACCTGCCGTATCACTCCGGGATCGGCGATCTGGTGTCCATCAAGCAGACCCTCTACTTCAAGGAGCAGAACGGCGGCGACTGCGACACCGTGGTCCTGTACAACAACCTGCGCACTCCGGGTGCGCCGGGCGAGGACTTCTACCGTTCCGCGCAACAGAAGATGGTCACCTTCACCAAGAGTGAAGTGAACGAGGTCACCAGTTCCGGCAACGGCGCCACGGTCAAGTTCAAGGACCGCATCCTCGACGAGGACGTGGACCTGGACGTCGACCTGGTGGTTCTGGACATCGGCATGGTGCCGAACTCCGGCCCCGACCCCTATGCGGTTACCGTGGCCCTGGAGAAGCTGCCGCTGGAAGAGCGGGACGAGAAGAAGGCCGAGATCGAGGCCCAGGTGGCCGAGCAGTCGGTCTCCATCGAGTCCATCCTGAACCTGGACTACCGCCAAGGCACCGACCTGCCGCAGCTGGTCAACGGCTTCACCGACTCGCACTTCATCTGCTTCCCCTACGAGACCCGCCGCACCGGCATCTACGCCGCTGGCCCGGTACGTCGCCCGATGGACATCAAGCAGGCCCAGGACGACGCCACCGGCGCCGCCATGAAGGCCATTCAAGAGGCAGTCAATGCCTCCCAGGGCCGCGCCGCGCACCCGCGTTCAGGCGACCTGTCCTACCCGAGCTTCCGCAAGGAAGGCTGCACCCAGTGCAAACGCTGCACCGTGGAATGCCCCTTCGGCGCGATCGACGAGGACGAGGAGCGCTACCCAAAGTACAACGAGGCGCGCTGCCGTCGTTGCGGGACCTGCATGGGCGCCTGCCCGGTACGGGTCATCTCCTTCGAGAACTACTCCATCGATACCGTCGGCCAGCAGATCAAGAACGTGGATATCCCCGACGAATTCGAGGAAAAGCCGCGGATCCTGGTGCTAGCCTGTGAGAACGATGCCTACCCGGCGCTGGACCAGGCGGCCATGAGCGGCCAGGAAATCAGCCCCTGGGCGCGCGTCATCCCGGTACGTTGCCTGGGTTCGGTGTCCCTGTCATGGATCACCGACTCCATGAACAACGGCTTCGACGGCATCATCATGATGGGCTGCCAACGCGGAGAGGACTACCAGTGCCACTTCGTGCGCGGCTCCACCATGGCGGCCGAGCGCATGCGCAAGGTCGGCGACACCCTGCAGACCCTCAACCTCGAGGCCGAGCGTGTAATCGTGCATGAGGTGGCCATCACCGACATCGAGCGCGCACCGCGCCTGATCAAGGATATGGAAGAGGTCATCGAGCAGGTCGGCATGAGCCCGTTCAAGTTCTAAGAGGGAGATTGAAATGAGTGATATGAATACCGCAATGGTTGAAAAATATCGCAGCAACTTCCTCAAGGAAGTTGAGGCGAACGTCGAAGAGGGCCAGTGGGTCAAGATGTGCATGCAGTGCGGCGTGTGCTCCGGCTCCTGCCCGCTGGGACCGCACTGGCCGCACCCGCCGCAGGAGATCTTCATGATGATCCGCGCCGGCAAGCGCGACGAGGTCCTGACCTCCGAATCGATGTGGCTGTGCACCTCCTGCTACAACTGCATCGTGCGCTGTCCGCGTGAACTGCCCATCACCCACATCATGCACGGCCTGGCGAGCTACGCGAAGAAGCTGGGGCTGACCCCGGCCAAGCAGCCGACCGCCGAGTTCTCCCAGATCTTCTGGGACAACATGATGAAGAAGGGTCGCGTCAACGAGCTCAAGCTCGGTCTGTCGCTGTACTTCAAGGATGGTTTCGGCCAGGGCATCAAGAATGCCATGGCCAACCAGAAACTCGGCATGAACATGATGAAGGCCAAGCGCATGAGCGCTGCGGAATTCTTCGGCGGCCACGGGGTGAAAGACATCTCCGGGCTGCAGAAGATGATCAAGAAGGCCGAAGAAATCGAAGCCGCCAAGCTCGAAGCCAACTAGTAAGGGAGCATCTCCGATGGCTAAACACGAATACTCCTATTATCCCGGCTGCTCCTCGCAGGATGGCGCGTCTTCATCCAACCTGAAGCGCTCCATCGACACCATGTGTGAAGAGCTGGACGTCAAACTCAATGAGATCCCGGACTGGAACTGCTGCTCCACCTCCATCGGCTACGGTGGCGGCTCGGTGCTGCCGCGCATGACCCTGTCGGCGCGCAACATCGCCCTGTCGGAGGAGCACAATCCCAACCAGGACATCGTCGCCACCTGCGCCGCCTGCTGGCTCGCCACCAAGGAGGCGGCCGAACGCTTCCGCGAGGACGAGAACTTCCTGCAGGAGGCCAACACCGCGCTGGCCGAGGCCAACCTGAAGCTGACCAACAAAACCCCGATCCGCCACATGGCGGAGGTCCTGATCGAGGACATCGGCTACGAATCGCTCGCCTCGGGCGTGAAGAAGCCGCTGGAAGGCATCAAGATCGCGGGTTATGTCGGCTGCCAGACCAACCGCCCGTTCGGTATCGACGGCGAGTCCTTCGAGAACCCCATGTACCTGGACAAGATGGTCGACGCCCTCGGCGCCGATTCCATCCCGACCTACGAGAAGAAGGTGCAATGCTGCGGCGGCGCGCTGGCCTTCTCCGAGCCGGAGAAGTCGCAGGAGATAATCAAGGGCATCATCGAGGCCGCCTACGACAACGGCGCCGACATGATCGCCACCCCCTGCCCGCTGTGCCAGGCCAACGTGGAGATCTACCAGGACGACATCAACGCCAAGTACGGCACCAAGTTCGAGATGCCGGTGGTCTACTACAGCCAGCTGATCAGCGTGGCCTACGGGCGCAACGCCACCGACGCGGCGCTGGACGGCCAGATCATCAAGGCGAAGAAACTGGAAGATATCGCCAAGTGATCCTCTCACCCACCCGTTGACGGATGGGTGGCAGACACTCCCCTTTGAAAGCCCGCTTCGGCGGGTTTTTTCTTGCCTCCGCAAACCACCCGCTCTCGATCGTTCTATACTTACTTGGTTCGCCGACATGAGACCTTGGGCAAGGTGGTAGATGCCCAGCACGCCGACCTTCAGCCCAAGATTCCGCAGCAGAATCAACAAACCAGCCCCGCTTCAGGCAAGCATTCCCCGCCCCACCTGGCATGGCTGGACGATCACCCCAGGATACCCATCGGCATCAACAATGCCTGGCCCCCCATGAATTATCTCGATCTCAAGGGCCAGCTCAGGGGAATAGGCGTGGGCTTCATCCAGGCACTGAACAAGCGCCTGGGGGGCCGCCTGGAGATCCATCCCGGCCCCTGGCAGGAGATATACCAGGCCGTCAAAAAGCGCCAGATGGCCGCCCTCATGGACATCACGCCCCGCCCCGACCGGCAGGCCGATTTCAATTTCACCTCCCCATACATCCGCATCCCGCATGTCATCTTCACCCGTGAGGACGCGCCACCTGTCACCGACCTCCCGGGACTCGCCGGCAAGACGGTCGGCGTGGAGCAGGGCTTCTTCATCTCGGGCCTGTTGAAGCGGAAATACCCCCGGATCGGGTTGAGGGAGTACCCGGACACCAGCAGCGCCATCGACGCACTCGCGCGCCACGAGGTGGACGCCTACATCGGCAACCGCGCCGTGGCCTCCTACATCATCCGCAACGAGCTGCTGACCGGCCTCCGGGCCACGGGTCGGGTCAGCGAAACCCAGTCGCTCAATGCCATCGGTGTGCGCAAGGACTGGCCCATCCTGCGCGACATCCCGCAGAAGGCCCTCGATGACATTACGGATGAGGAACGGGCCTCCATCATGACGCTTGCACAGGAAGCGGCAGCCGGCGAGGCTGGCCACAAGGCCTTCCTGCGCTCACTCTCGAACGATGACAGAAAATGGCTGCAGAAACACAGTCCCATATCGGTTGCGGTTATGGACGGCTGGCCGCCCTTCAACTTCCTCGACTCGAAGGGCAAGCCAGCCGGTATAGGTGCAGACTACCTGAAGGCCCTGAATGAACGCCTGGGCAATACACTGGCTGCGGTACCCGGGGAGTGGAAACGCATCTATGACGATGTCGCGCAACGACGACTGGACGTAATCATGGACATCACGCCCAAGCCGTCCCGCGAGCCACTGTTCAACTTCACCCGCCCTTACCTCGATATCCCTCACGTGATCATCGCGCGCAAGGAATCCCCTTTTCTCGCCTCGGAAGAGGCCTTGAAAGGGAAGACACTCGCGCTGGAGCGCGGCTTTGGCAACGTGAAGTATTTTCGGGAGCACTATCCCGATGTCCAACTGAAGCTCTACGCCAACACCCTGTCCGCGCTGGAGGCGGTCTCCCGTGGCGATGCCGACGCCTATGCCGGGAACCGGGCAGTCACACTCTACTTGATCGAAAAAAACTTCCTGACCAACCTACGCGTCCACGGCAACCTGAACAAACCGGGCTCGGTATTGGCACTTGGCATTCGAAAGGACTGGCCGCGCCTGCGCGGCATCCTGCAAAAAGCCTTGGACGATGTATCCAGCCAGGAACGGCAACGCATCCTGGACCGCTGGGTGCGTGACAACAATAGCGGCACTGCCTCGGTCGATCTGACTCCGGCGCAACAGGCATGGCTGAGCAAGCACCGCGAGATCCCCATCGGGGTTGACGGCAACTGGCCGCCGATCGACTTCACCGACGAACAGGGCCGGCATGTCGGCATCGCCGCCGACTATCTGCGCCTGCTCGGCCAGCGCCTCGGGGTGCGTTTCATCCCCAAGGCGAGCGCCACCTTCAAGGAGATGCTGGCAAAGGTCACGCGGGGCGAGCTCAAGATTGGCGCCACGGTCGCCTACAGCACTCAACGCGCCAGGGGGCTCGTCTACACCACCCCGTTCTTCAATGTGCGTGAGGTCATCGTGACCCGGGACGACAACAAGCACCTGCAGCGCGCCGAAGACCTTGCCGGTCACACCGTGGCCATGGAGGATGGATACATCACGGTAACCAAGATCAAGCGCCGCTACCCCGGCATCAGGCTGTTGCTGGTCAAGGACACCCTGAGCGCCCTGCAGAAGGTCTCCTGGAGCCAGGCCGATGCCTATATCGGAAACCAGGCGGTGGCGACCTGGCTGCAGCGTGCGAACCAGCTCGACAACCTGGTTATTGCCGGCGACGCCGGCATCGGCGATGACCCGCAGCATTTCGTCGTCTCCCGCCAGGCCCCGGACTGGGCGCCACTGGTCGGCATCATGGGCAAAGCCCTGGCCAGCCTGTCCGAAGAGGAACGGCAACGGATCAGCCAACGCTGGCTGGGCGCGCGGAATATCACCACCACGCTGCCGAAGGTGCGGCTCAGCAAACAGGAGCAGCGCTGGCTGCAGGAGCACAAGAGCATTCGGCTGGGCGTGGGCCGCGCCTGGCCCCCGATGGAGTTCATCGACGAACAGGGCGAGTACAAGGGCATCTCGCGCGACTACACACGCCTGTTCGGGCGCCAGCTGGGCATCAACTGGGTGGCTCCGAAAGCCCTGCCCTGGGACGATGTGCTCGACGGTGTTAATGCCCATCTATTCTGACCCACCTATGGCCAACAATTTTGACCCACCCATCGGGGCATTCCGGGCCATGTGGCCGTACCCTTTCCGTCGTTTTTTGACACGGGCGACGGGAGG
>JAKRWE010000159.1 GCA_024712425.1 Chromatiales bacterium | reverse complement strand
CCTCCCGTCGCCCGTGTCAAAAAACGACGGAAAGGGTACGGCCACATGGCCCGGAATGCCCCGATGGGTGGGTCAAAATTGTTGGCCATAGGTGGGTCAGAATAGATGGGCATTAACACCGATTAGCGTTAAATTCGACAGCCCCCTAAAATGACAGCATGAACGGCAGTCTCTATCTCACCCCGCGCGACACCGGGCAGCTACCGGACCCGGACAGGGTCTTTTCCTGCCTGCAGGATCTGCATATCACCGGCACCCTGTTGCACGAGGCCCCGGACAAGCGGGTCTACACCGCGGGCGAGGATTTCATGCGCCACGTGATCTACGCGGGCTGCTCGCCCCATCTGCATTTCGAGCCACAGGAACCGCACGACCGGAATTTCTGCCATGTGGCCCTGCTCGGCCCGTACGACAGGCCGGAAGTGATCACCGGCGAGAACACGGCCAACCCACGATGTCCGCACTGCCGCAGTCACCTGGCCGACTGGGAAGAGCAGATCCATTCTGGCCAGCTCGAGTGCCCGGAATGCAGGAAATCATTCCCTCCCTGGCAGGCGGACTGGCGCCAACAGGCGGCCGCGGGGCGTTATTTCATCGAACTGCGCAACGTGTTCCCGGGCGAGGCCTCGCCCGGTGACCGTCTGCTGAGCGAGCTGCGGAAAGCAACGGACACGGAATGGCGCTACGCCTGGGCCGGCATGAGCCCGGAGCCGTGAGGAATCCATTGCAAACTCCAGGCGGCGGGGTGGGTTGGTTTGCCGTGTTTCCGTCAACGCGGCATCACGATCCGCTCCCGGTAGCAGGGCCACCAGCTCCTCACCGCCGTAGCGGGCAATAAAATCGGTCTCGCGCAGGCTCTCGGTCAATACCCTGGCGATCAGGGCCAGGGCGCGATCGCCGGCCTTGTGCCCGAACACATCGTTTATCTGCTTGAAATCGTCCACGTCGAACACCACCAGTGCCAGCGGCTTACCGAAGCGTCGCCGCCTCGCCAGTTCCTCCGCCGCGCGCGCCTCCAACGCCCTCCGGTTGGGCAGACCGGTGAGTGCGTCACGCATCGCCAGCTGGCGGCTCTCCTCCACCTGGCGGCGCAGCTTGAAGGTCTCCTCCTCCAGCTCGTGCAGCTGTTGCTGCAGACGCTCCGCCTCCTGTTCCGCCGAGCTGCTCCGTTGCGACTCATGCGCCAAGTGATCGGTGACATGATGCTGGATGCGATCGAGTACGCCCAGCACCTGTTCCCTCTGGGCCGGGAGCTCCTGTTCGCCCTGCATGCTGGCTGAAAGGCCACCCAGCTCGTTGCTGACCGCCTCGCCGAGCGCCACCCCGCTCGCGCGCGAGGCCTGGCGCCGCTCGCTGTCGCCCAGCGTGTAGTGATCGATGGCCTCCAGGCGTTCGGTGAGCTGCGCGAGAAAGACGCTGGAGGCCTCGGCATCCTGGTGCGCCCGGGCCAGCGCCTGCGCCGCCAGATCACTGATCCGGCGCATCACCTCGACCCAGGCGTCGTCGGTCTCCGCGCCCTCCAGTTGCGCGCGGAGTTCGCCTATCTTGGCCCGCGTGCCCTCGGGCCACCGAATGGAGGCGATCACTTCCTGCAACAGTTCATTCGGATTCGCCACGCCGCTGCGTTTCAGCAGACGCCCCAGGAAGCCGCTTTTCCTGCCATCCTCTGCCCCGGCTTCGGGCCGCCCGAACAACAATCCAGCCAGCTCGTCCAGCTCGCCATCACTGGCCTTGTCGGGGGCGGCCGCCAGCTTTCGCCATAGCCGGAGGCCGCCTTGACCTGTTTGCCCGGCAGGCGCGAACGGTCGAGCACGCGGTCGAGCAGGTCGCCTTTGGTGCGCTCATCCTGGGCCTTGAGCAGGGCGTCGCCCAGGCGCTGGGCCTGAGACACCAGTTTGGTGCTGGAACCTTCTCGCACGGTCTTGCGCACCCGCTCGAGATGTGGGTCGAGCATAACATCCAGGCCACTGGTCGCCACACACAGGCGCGACAGCAGCCGCATCAGCTCGGATTCCGCCTTCTGGTACTTCTTTTCCTCTGCCTCTGCCTGCTCGGCAAGCTGGAGATAGCGGTCTCTCCACTGGACCTCTGTTTCCATGACGGCCTCAGGCGGCGAGGTGGACGCGGTCCGGAATCATCAGCTCCACGCATACCGGCAGGTGGTCGCTGAGCGGGTAGTCGAGCACGCGCGCGTTGCGCACCTCCAACGAATGCGAGACCAGGATATGGTCGATACGTTTGACCGGGCGCCAACTCGGGAAGGTTGGCTGGGTGCAGGCCGACTCCTTGAGATCATTGCCCTCGACAAAGCGACGAAACTCCTGGGTATCGCAACTGGTATTCATATCCCCCATCACCACCACGTGCTCGGCATCGGCCAGGATATCGGCCACAAAATCGAACTGCCGGCGGCGCATGCGGCGCGAAAGGGCCAGGTGCAGGGAGCAGACATGCAGCGCGCTGTCCCCCTCGCCGAACTGCAACACCATCGCACCCCGGCCATTGCCTGGCGGCAGCCTATACCTGGCCACCTGCGTCGGCGAAATGCGGCTGAGGAATCCGTTGCTGTTCTGCGCGATCATGCCGATATCCCGGTTCACCTGCTTGTACCAGTAGGGATAGCCGGCACGGTGAGCGAGATACTCGGTCATATCGAGAAATCCGCTGCGCAGGCTGCCGGAATCCACCTCCTGCAGCCCCACCAGATCATAGCCGCGCAGCATGCGCGCGATCTGGTCGAGATTGTGCATCCGCTGGCGGCTGGGCAGGACGTGTCGCCAGCCCTTGGTCAGGTAATCCCGGTACTGCGCGGTATCGATGCCGGCCTGAATGTTGTAGCTGAGCAGGCGCAAGCCCCTGCCAGACCGGACACCCGCATTGTCTTCCCGACGCTCTGTCTGATCAGCCATGATCCCTCATCTCAACGGTTGGCTTCCTGGCGTTCCCTGCGAACGCGTTCCACCAGGAAATCGGCGAGTTCCGTCATTTCTTTAAAGGTCAGGCCACGACCGCTCTTGTAGCGGCCATCCACCACCAGGGCTGGGACACCATGTATGCCGTAGCGGCGCATCAGGGTCGCGGCACGGTTGGCCTTGGCTGCGACCGCAAAGGACTTCATGGCGGCACGGAACTTGTCCATGTCCACACCCTGGGGCTCCAGGAAGGCATCCAGCGCGTCACGGGTCTTGAGACGGTTGCGTTTCTCATGGATCTCATGGAAGAAGGCATCGCTGACCCGCTCGAGCTCGCCGATGGCCTGCAGGGCGTAGAATGCCTTGGCATGCAGATTTGCCGGCCCGCCGAACATCGCCGGGATACGCACGAAATCCACATCATCCGCCTTTTTCTTCTGCCACTGCTTCACGAAGGGCTCGAAGTGATAACAATGCGGACAAAGCCACATGAAGAACTCGTTCACCTCGATTTTATCGCCCGGCTTTCCCGGCTCCGGCGCCGGCTGGATCCGCTCGTAATTGACCCCCTCCTCGACCTGTTTCGCCAGCGCGTCGACGCTGCCAAACAGGAGACTGGCCGCGATTATGGTTGCTGTTATGTATTTCACGGGTTTCATCCTTACCAAATCTAGTTCATTTCGTTCCGGTTTTGAGCACCGGGGCCGCCTCAAGTTCCAACTTTCAAGCGCCATGTAAAGAAAAAGGCGGCCGAAGCCGCCTTTTTCTCAACTGATGAGTCCAATCGGCGCTCAGTGCAGGCCCTGGACGTATTGTGCCACCGCTTCGATCTCGGCGTCACTCAACTTGGACGCCACGCCGCGCATCATGTTGCCGGCATCGTTGCTGCGCTCACCCGAGCGGAAGGTCTTGAGCTGGGCCGCCACG
Source organism: Chromatiales bacterium (assembly GCA_024712425.1). GTDB lineage: Bacteria > Pseudomonadota > Gammaproteobacteria > Chromatiales > Chromatiaceae > MONJU. The sequence goes on along the minus strand of JAKRWE010000159.1, from coordinate 2,211 downwards.
TAGGTCGCGTGCTGGCCGGACAGGCGCGGGAAACCGGCCTGCGGGTTACCGCTACCGGAAGGGCCGTGACAGGCCGCACAGGCCGCCACACCGGATGCCGCGTTGCCGGCACGGTAGATTGACTGGCCGGCAGCCAGCTTGTCCTCGGCAGTGGTGCCGATCTTGGTCTTCTGACTGGAGAAATAGGCCGCCACGTTGGCCATGTCCTCATCGCTCAGAGCTGCCACCTGGGCGCTCATGATCGGATTCTTGCGCTTGCCGCTCTTGAAGTCGTGCAACTGCTTGATGATGTAGCTTTCATGCTGGCCAGCCAGCTTGGGGAAATTGGGTGCAGGACTGTTGCCGTCCGGACCGTGGCAACCGGCACATACCGCCGCCTTGGCCTTGCCGGCAGCCGCGTCGCCTGCCATCGCCGGCAGCGCAAAGACAAAAGAAACGATTGAAACAGCAAACAGTACTTTTTTCATGGTGTTGATCCAAAACTGAAAAGACATGACTCAGAATCCAAATTCCGGCCACAGATTATAAGGAAACTCTGATCAACCTGCCAAAAAAATACCGAAAGCCAATGTTTTTCAGTTATATCAATTGGTTATGCGATCACTTCAGGGTCGCCACATAGGCCGCGACGTTATCGATGTCTATCTCGGTCAGCCCGGAGGCCATCGCTTTCATGGTCGCGCTCTCCCGTTTTCCCGACTTGAAGGCCCGCAGCTGGGCGGCCACATAGGTCTCGTCCTTGCCCGCCAGCTGCGGATAACCCAGGGCCACGTTACCGGTCCCTTCCGGGCCATGACAACCCGCACAAACGGCAAACTTGGCCTTGCCGGCCACCGGATCTCCCGCCAATGCCGGCGAGATCGCCAGCATGCCTGCCAGCGCAAGCCCCGAAACCCCCATTCGTCTCATCCTCACGCTCTCCCCCAATCGCTGAAGCATCAACAGTGATCCAGCCCTACTTTGCCACATCGACTCCCATGAGTCCCAGGCCACACCCGTGATCACGGAATAAACGGGATGGGTCGAGTTCCGCGAACCCCATCGGCTACAGTCGGAAACGGTGGGTTTCGCTTCGATCAACCCGCCCTCGCAAAGCTTTCATTCTCTTTGCGTGCTTTGCGCCCTTTGCGGTTGAATGTTTTCCACACCAATCGGCTGCTGCTGTGATTTTCCACATCAAGGCCTCGAGGTATGGAACTCATCGTCCAGACCAATCAGCCGGCCACCTGAACGAAGCACCAGAGCCGCACGCCAGTGCATTCGCGTTTGACTGCATATGGGGATAATAGTCTCCCCCCGCCAGCTTCCATCTGTACCGGGTTTCAGCGAAACGCGGTTGATGCCCATCTCCATGTTGAGCCCCGTGAGCTCGATATAGTCCGGCTGAACGGCCGAATCACGTACCGTTACCACGAAGTGGACGGTCTGCATGAGCGGCACCGGCCTCGGGGCGACATCCACGAGCAGGCGACCGCCATCGGGCAATACGTGGACACAGGCGGCCTGCCCGAGATCACAGGCGGCACCGCTATTGAGTATTTCGACAGCCCTGGACGACTGCCAGTAACGTGCACCGAAGTAACCCGTTATCGCCAGCACCGCCAACAGGACGGTGGTTACCAAGGAGCGCATCGATCTTTCCCGGACCCATCGTGACCGTGATGGTCTCAGTGGTCGGGCCCCAGGTCAAACCAGGCGGGGGGAAACTGGCTGCAAACCGGGCAACCCATTCCTCGGCGGCCGCCTCGCTGCTGAGTTCACGTCCCTCCTCGCGCAGCACTTCCTGGCGGTAGGCCTCGCTATGGCAGAGTTGCTCGACCATGCGTACGGCGAACTGCACGTCCGGATCGAGAAAGCGCACCCCGATTTCGTAGCCGGCGGAAGACGGACGGCGCCACACCACGGCCGCATCCGCCTCGAACTGCTGATCCAGCACCGGGATCAGGAGATGCACATAATCGTCCTGAGACAGTGGGATGGCGGACTGAAAACAGAGGCCGGAGCGGCTCACATTGCGCAGGCGCTCCCGGCACGGCGTCATATCGCCTTGCAGGAAGACCTTCAGCGGCATCTCGCTCGGGTGCCGGATATGTCAATGGCCAATAATTTTGACCCCCCTTCGGCCAATAAAATTGACCCACTTGGGGCGACAAAAAATCAGCTCTCGCGTTTGTGCTTCAGTCGATAGCTCTCACCTCCCAGCATGAAGAT
>JAKRWE010000158.1 GCA_024712425.1 Chromatiales bacterium | reverse complement strand
GTCAGCATTTTCCAGTGCATTGGGCCTCTTGGGTCAACTCAACTCGCAACAATGGCCGTCGATCCCCTCCGTCTGGTGAAAACAGGGCAGAATCGGCACGGTTTTCAACAGCCTGCTAGGCTCTCCCACACTCAGCGGCATTCGATCCGCCCGGCCCCAATCCTGAAACAGGGAATATCCCTGACTACCTGCCACGTTAATCGCAAAAATCATTCCGTAATTAACAGGTTACTGTTTTACCAGCAAATTCCGTGACACACCACACATTTTAATTCCCAAATGCCGCCCGGGTGTAAAAAAACGGACACATTTGATGTAGGAGCCGCCTTGGTGGCGAATGTGCGCGCAAGCCTTTTACTGCGAGTGAGCTGCTTGGCGGGCGAGCCCGCTCCTACACCGCATAATTCGTGGCCGGCGCCGCTCCTACAACCGCCAGGGTTCGATGCCTTTGGCCTTGAACTGCTCCCTGTCGAGGACCGATTTTACGTCAAGCAGCACACCATCCGGCGCCATCAGGCCAACAAAGTCGTCCGGTGTCATATCGCGGTAGGCCTCGTGCGCCACGGCCAGGATGACCGCATCGGCCTTGGGCAGGTCTTCCCAGACCTTCAGCTCGACACCGTACTCCTCCCTCGCCTCTTCCTGGTCGGCCACCGGATCGTGCACATGCACATCACAACAATACGAATCCAGCTCCTTGAGGATGTCCTCGACCCGCGAGTTGCGCAGATCCGGACAGTCCTCCTTGAAGGTCAGGCCCAGCACCACCACCTTGGCGCCCGCCACGCCGTGCCCGGTCTGGATCAGGCGTTTGACCGTCTGCTCGGCGATGTACTTGCCCATGCCGTCGTTGATCTGGCGACCGGCCAGGATCACCTGCGGATGATGTCCCTCAGCCTCGGCCTTGTAGGTCAGGTAGTAGGGATCCACGCCGATGCAATGGCCACCCACCAGGCCCGGGCGGAAAGGCAGGAAGTTCCACTTGGTGCCGGCCGCCTCCAGGACGTCCAGGGTATCGATATCCAGCTTGTGGAAGATCAGCGCCAGTTCGTTCATCAGCGCAATATTAAGATCGCGCTGGGTGTTCTCGATCACCTTGGCCGCCTCGGCCACCTTGATGGTCGCGGCGCGGTGCACGCCGGCGTCCACCACCGCCTCATACAGTTCGGCGACCCGGTCGAGTGTCTCGGGCGTGTCACCGGACACCACCTTGACGATGGTCTCGAGCCGATGCACCTTGTCGCCCGGGTTGATCCGCTCCGGGGAATAGCCGATATAGAAGCCGGGCTTGTCGTCCGCCCCCTCGGCACCCGCCCAGGGCAGCCCCGAGCGCTGTTCCAGGATGGGCACGCAGACCTCCTCGGTGCAACCCGGATACACGGTGGACTCGAACACCACCACGGTGCCGGGCGCTAGGTTCTCTCCCACGGTGCGACAGGCCCCTTCCAGCGGACTCAGATCCGGCCGGTGGGCGTTGTCGATGGGCGTGGGAACCGCCACCACGATGATTTCCGCCTCCCTGAGGCGCGCCGGATCGCTGGTATATTCCAACTGCGTGGCGGCCACCAGGTTCTCGTGGTCGACCTCGCCACTGGGGTCAGAGCCATTCCGGTAATTCTCCAGTTTCCGATCGTCCAGATCGAAACCGATCGTCCGTACCTGCTTGCCAAAAGCCACCGCCAGGGGCAGCCCCACATAACCGAGTCCAACTACTGCAATCGTGTCCATTGCCTTTCGTGTTTCCTTTATCTAATGACCATACCAGCCAGATCTGGCCTCAACCTGTTTTGTTAGCGACCGCTTTCCTTCGGTCTTTAATCCCACTTTGTCTGGTCCACCTGGACATGGCCGGGTGGCGTGGCTTCACGTATCCGTCGGCCGCAGGGATGCGGCCGTCGAGCCTCCAAGGACGGATTTACGGCGTGATACGTGAAGCCACACCACCCCGCAGAGCATCCAGAATTCTCAATAAGCCCAAACAAGCCGCAGTATAGTGAACATTCGCCTTCCAGGCCGCACCTGCATGGATATTAGTTTACGATTGCACAGCCTCCAACTCGATACAGGGGCCCTGTCGTGAACGTCGGTGCTGTCAGCCACCTCTTTGCCTTTGCCGCCTTCCTGGCATTGACGATTCTGCTCGTCACCTCGTGGCGTGGACGCCGTATCGGCATCTGAATCCTCTTGGCCAGCCTGACCTCCACGCTGTGGGCCGGCGCCTCGGCGGCCGCCACGACCATTGGCATACCGGCCCTGATCATTCAGCTGACAGAGTTTCTCAGGGACGCATCCTGGTGCCTGTTCCCGCTCCAGCTACTGAGACCAATCCCGGAAGATGAAATCCCCGAAGAGCAGACGGCCGGCCTGTTCGTCACCCCGGCGGAAGATAACGGCAACGCGCCCCTCCCTCGACAGGGTTCCACTGGAACCTGGTATTCGCCGTCATCTTCGTCTTCGCCCTGTCGGTCGGCTTCCTGGGGCCTATCGCTGCGCATTACCTGCCCATCCCGACCGGTCTGCTGAAAGACCTCAATCTCGTGGCCTGGGTTTCATTGTCCATATTCGGCCTGCTCATGATCGAGCAACTGTACCGAAATGCCTCGGTGGCCCAACGCTGGGCCACCAAGTACCTGTGCCTGGGTGTCGGCGGCATGTTCGCCTACGACTTCTACATGTTTGCCGATGCCCTGCTGTTCAAGCAGCTGGACACCGAACTGTGGATGGCGCGTGGCGCGGTGAATGGTATTGCGGTGCCGCTGATCGCCATCTCCATCGCCCGTAATCCAAGCTGGTCGCTGAGGATCCACGTCTCGCGCCAGGTGGTGTTCCACTCCGTCACCCTGGTCGGTGCCGGCGTCTATCTGCTGGTCATGGCCGGCGCCGGTTATCTGCTGCGCCTCTATGGCGGCGAGTGGGGCGCCCTGCTCCAGTCGAGCTTCCTGGCCGGCACCGGCATCCTGCTGCTGGTATTGCTCTTTTCCGACAGGATGCGCGCCAAGATCCGGGTCCTGCTCAGCAAACATTTCTTTAGCTTCAAATATGACTACCGGGGGGAATGGCTGCGTTTCACCCAGACCCTGGGGGAAAGCGATGAACCCGTACCGGAACGGGTGGTGCATGCCATCGCCGCCCTGGTGAAGAGCCCCGGCGGCATCCTCTGGGCCAGAAATGAAGGTAGCAGCTACACCGTGCTGGCGCATTGGAACATGCCCGAAACAGCGATCGAACCCGGTCCTGCCACTGACTCCTGGCTGAACTTTCTCGAATCCCGCCAATGGATCATCGATATCGACGAATACGACGCTGAGCCCGGGCTCTACGAAACACTGGAGCTGCCCGCGTGGCTGAAAGGCATCCCCAACGGCTGGCTGGTGATCCCGCTGATGTCCAAGGGCGAGCTGCTCGGCATCCTGCTGCTCAAACGATCCGATATCGAGACCGCCATCAACTGGGAGGATCGCGACCTGCTTAAGATGGCCGGGCAGCAGGCGGCGAGCTATCTGGCCCAGCACCTGAGCGACCAGGCCCTGCTCCAGGCACGCCAGTTCGAGGCCTTCAACCGCCTTTCCGCCTACGTGGTCCACGACCTGAAGAACATCCTGGCGCAACAGGCGCTGATCGTCTCCAACGCGGAGAAACACAAGGACAACCCGGCCTTCGTGGACGATGTCATCAATACCGTCAGGAATTCCGTGGATCGCATGACCCGCCTCATGGAGCAGATGCGCAGTGGTATGCGCGGCAGCGTGACACGCCATATTTCGCTCAAGAAAATCCTCTCGGAGGTCGTTAAGAGGAGATCGGACAGCCAGCCCGTACCCCAACTCGACCTGCCGCAGGACGACCTGATCGTTCAGGCCGACCGGGAGCAACTGGCCAACGTGTTCGCGCACCTGATCCAGAACGCCCAGGAGGCGACAAAGGATGATGGAACTATAACGGTTCGTTTGAAGAAGGGCGCCCAACAGGCCATTATCGAGATAGAGGACAACGGCAGCGGCATGGATGCGGATTTCATCCAGAACCGGCTGTTTCGGCCTTTCGATTCCACCAAGGGCCTGACCGGCATGGGCATCGGGGTGTTCGAGAGCAGAGAAGTCGTGCGAGGCATCGGTGGCGACATCGGTGTTCAGAGTTCACCGGGGGAAGGGACGCTGTTCCGTATTACAATACCGGCAGTCGTTCCCACCGCCATTGAAGAGTCAACGGAAGAATCGGAAGCATAGAGCTACAGTGAAGGAAACAAAACGATACTTGTTAGCGGTCGAGGACGACCCCGGCCTGCAGAGTCAACTACGGTGGTGTTTCGATGGCTATAAGGTCCTGATCGCCGGCAACCGGGAAGAGGCCATAACCCGTCTGCGTCGCTATGAACCAGGCGTCGTGACGCTGGACCTGGGTCTTCCGCCTGATCCTGGCGGTGTGACCGAGGGTCTGGCCACGCTCCAGGAGATCCTGTCCCTGGCGCCCGAGACCAAGGTCATCGTCGTGACCGGCGACAACGACCGCGCCAATGCGTCAAGGCCATCGGCCTGGGAGCCTACGATTTCTACCAGAAACCGGTGGATCCGGAGCTGCTGGCATTGATCGTGGATCGTGCCTACCAGGTCCACGAACTGGGGATCGAAAACCGCAAGCTGCTGCAATCGCAACACAAAACACCGCTCGAAGGCGTAATCGCCACCAGCCCGCAGATGCTCAAGGTCTGTCGAACGGTCGAGAAGGTCGCACCGTCGGATATCACTACCCTACTGCTGGGCGCCAGCGGCACCGGCAAAGAGGTGATCGCACGCGCGCTGCACGAGCTCAGCCCCCGGGCCAGCAAGAAACTGGTGGCCATCAACTGCGCCGCCATCCCGGACACCCTGCTCGAGAGCGAGCTGTTCGGTTACGAGAAAGGCACTTTTACCGGGGCGGCAAAGCAGACCAAGGGAAAGATCGAATACGCCGATGGCGGCACCCTGTTCCTCGATGAAATCGGGGATCTTCCCTTCGAACTCCAGGCCAAGCTCCTGCGTTTTATCCAGGAACGTGTGGTCGAGCGCATCGGAGGGCGCGAGGAGATCCCGGTGGACGTGCGCATCATCTGCGCCACCCATCAGAACCTGAAGGAACTGATCGCGGAAGGACGCTTCCGGGAGGACCTCTTCTACCGGATCAGCGATATCGTCATCAATATACCCGCATTGAAGGAACGGGAAGGCGATGCCATCGTCCTGGCCAAGGCCTTCCTGGACCGGTTCAGCAAAGAGCAGCATCGCGCCATCCACGGCTTCGACACGGATGCCGTGATGGCCATCGAGAACTACGACTGGCCGGGTAACGTACGTGAGATGGAGAGCCGGATAAAACGCGCTGTCATCATGGCCGACGGTTCCACCATCACCGCGGAAGACCTGGAACTGGAGACGCCCGATGGAGAAGAGGCTATGCCGCTCAACCTTCAACAGGTACGCGACCAGGCCGAGCAGGCCGCGATCGCGCGTGCATTGAATCACACCGATGCCAACGTCTCGGAGGCAGCCAAGATACTTGGCATCACCCGCCCGACCCTGTACCGGATGATGGAGAAATATGGGCTGAGTTCCGAGTAGGACCAAAAAAGCCCCCTGCATGAGGGGCTTGGATATTGGCGTCCCGTAGGGGAGTCGAACCCCTGTAACCAGCGTGAAAGGCTGGGATCCTAGGCCTCTAGATGAACGGGACAGAAACCTTTTCAAGTTGTTTGGTGGAGCCAGGCAGGGTAAGTCGAAACCGAATGTCCAGTGGACATTCGCAGTTCGACGCACGACGCGCCAGGGATGGCGCGGCTGGTCCGCTGCTCCAGGGAAGGATCAAGCCGCTGCTGTTTCCTTACCCACTTGTTTTGGTGGAGCCAGGCGGGATCGAACCGCCGACCTCAACACTGCCAGTGTTGCGCTCTCCCAGCTGAGCTATGGCCCCGAATTCCGAGGCCGCAGCCCCGTCGAACGAGGCGCATATGTTAGGGCAGCTCGTCACCTTTGTCTACCCCTTACTGGCCACTGTTAGTCCAAAGCAGTAATGTCCCCTTTGTCCAATTCTAAAATGTCCCCTTTTGATTTCGGGAGGGGTGGTGACAGAGGAGACCATTGCGATGACACAGAAGACGGTGGACCGGCTG
>JAKRWE010000157.1 GCA_024712425.1 Chromatiales bacterium | reverse complement strand
GGAACACCGTACGCATTAACCACGATGGCTTTCGACACAACTGAACAGGGAACGATCACCTATATCGCACGCCTGGTCTGGGCTGGTGGCGTTCATCAGGTCCTTGAGTTCGAGGCAAACAACGATGCCGAAGCCTGGGAGAAGGCTCACAACCACCCCGTGGTCGATCCCCTGCGTGGAATCTGGGTTGAGGTGCAACGCAAACCGGACCCACAGCAACACCTGGAACTCTGAGGATGTATCGTCGACACAAGAGACAACACGCTGGAATCTCACCAGTAGCCCAGCCCAAGCGCACCGATTCGATCACGCTGGGAACCGGCGTCATCGTGCTGCTGCTCGTCCTGCTGTGGCACACCGCCAACAGCGCCTCGCTTAACGGCCTGGTTGTCCGCATTGCCGATGGCGACACGCTGACGCTGCTCACCGACGACCATAAGCAACACCGCATCCGTCTCGCAGAGATTGATACCCCAGAAAAGCACCAGCCCTACGGCAAGCGCGCCAAGCAGGCCTTGGCGGCCAAGGTGTTTCGCAAACGGGTCACCGTGAGGACCGAGAAGAAGGACCGCTACGGACGCTGGATCGGCCATGTCTTTTTAGGCGATCGGGATATCAACGCCGAGATGGTGGCCGAAGGCCACGCCTGGGTGTACCGACGGTACTCCAAGAATCCGGCGCTCCTGCGACTCGAACGCAAGGCCCGAGAAGAAAAACGAGGACTTTGGGCCTTGCCGGAGTCACAAAGGATCCCGCCTTGGCAATGGCGGCGAGAAAGGAAGCATTAATGTCCAGACGAAACGAAAAACTCATAGACGATCTCTTCCATGTCATCGCACAGTTACCCTGGTGGGTAGGCATCGCCGCTGCAATCGTCTCCTACGCTGTACTGCACCATTTTGCGATCCAGCCTCCGCCCGTGCCTGCGAGCATGCCCCCTCCCCATGCGAGACGCCGGCAACACCGTAGTACTTAGCATGGTCCGATCCTTCGCGGCCATCTGGCAGTATCTGCTCCCAATATTGTTTCTCAGCGCTGCCGGCGCATCGGCTATCGGCACCCGGAAGCGACAACGACTTGCGCAGTCTGTCGCCGAATCGACCGATGCCGATCCGCTTAAATCCTTATCCTGGACGGAATTTGAGCAATTGGTGGGTGAGGCTTTCAGGCAGCAGGGCTACCAGGTCGTTGAGACACCTGCAGGACCAGATGGTGGCGTGGACCTGGTACTGCGAAAAGACGGAGAAAAAATCCTGGCCCAATGCAAACACTGGCGTGCCACCAAGGTCGGCGTTCCGATTGTCCGCGAGCTGTTTGGGGTCATGGCCGACCGTGGGGCAGCCGGCGCTTTCGTCGTCACCTCCGGGGCCCTCACCCGCGAGGCCCAGGCATTCGCAAACGGGCGCAACATCGAGCTGCTGAACGGCCGAGAGCTCGAACAGCTATTGCGCAAAGCGCGCACGAGCGGCACAGAACGGAAAACAGAACCCCCTCGCCCCCCGCGTAAGAAAGTACAAGCAGATGGGCCGCCCTGCCCTAGCTGTGGATCCCGTATGGTTAAACGCACCGCCCGTCGAGGAAAGAACGCGGGCAAACAATTCTGGGGTTGCAGCCGGTACCCGGCCTGCAAGGGTATTCAACAAATCGGATAGTCGAAGTCTTCGGTCGCTTTAGCGGCCGAAGGAGACCTTAAGAGATTGCTTCTTGGGGGTGTCAGGAAATTTTACATCCTCATCGACCGGCGGGTCATCATTGCCGGGACAATGGCCAGCAACTTATTGTTTTTAGAAGATATATTCTGGTTCGGCATACAATTTGCTGAAGATTCAAATTAGGTGCCGGATATAACCTAATTATGGCTCCTCGACGTTTCGAGTGGAATTCGCCCGGTAACCTGTGCCAGATTACCCGGAAAATCCGCAATGAGGAACCTGAATGGACGGCAACCAGATACTGCTTCTTGGGCTGGGTATAGAGGCCCCTTGGAAACTGGTGGACCAGCGATTGGATACCGACAAGCAACCGCATGAGCTGCACCTGACGATCAAGGCGGAGCGTGGGTCGAAGTATGCCTGCCCTGTCTGCGGTAAGGCCTGTGCTGCGCATGACTTCCAGGAGAAGACCTGGCGGCACCTGAACTTCTTCCAGCATCACTGCTATGTACATGCCTCGGTGCCGCGGGTGAAGTGTCCAGATCACGGTGTGAAGCTCGTAGACGTGCCTTGGGCACGCAAAGGCAGCGCCTTCACCCTGCTGTTCGAACAGGCGGCACTGACCCTGGTCCGGGAGATGCCGGTAAACGCAGCAGCCCGGATCATGGAGATCACCGACAAGCGCCTGTGGCGCGTCGTCCAGCACTACGTGGCCAAGGCGGTTGCCAGTTTCGACCTGTCAGCAGTCCAAGCCATCGGACTGGATGAGACCGCCAGCAAGCGGGGCCATAACTACGTGACCGTCTTCATCGACATGGAGCGTCGCGACAAGCCGGTGCTGTTCGTGACGCCGGGCAAAGGCAAGGAAACCGTCAAGGAATTCAAGGCGTTCCTGGAAAAGCACGACGGGGATCCTGAACAGATTCTCGAAGTGGTCTGTGACATGTCGCCTGCGTTTCTCAGCGGGGTGGCTGGGCAATTGCCCAAGGCCCAGGTGACAGTTGACTGGTTCCATATCGTGCAGACCTTCACCCGGGCACTGGATGACGTGCGTAAAGCGGAGGGTCGGGTGAAGGCCTTGCCCAAGCATCTGCGGTGGGCGGTGCTCAAGCGTGGCGATGTGGATGGCCTGACCACCAATCAGCTCAAGGCCATGGCGGAACTGCTGGATCAGGGGTTGGACACGGCGACCGCCTGGCGGGTCAAGGAGCGGCTGCGCTGGGTGCGGCAGGCACCGACCCCAAGAGCGGCGAAATGGCGGATCACGCGGTTCATCAACTATGCCTCGGAACTGGTTGGTGGCGCCCACTTGCTAGAGCCGGTACGCAAGGCCTTGCAGACCCTGCGTACGCACGCGGAACGTGTCGTCAGACGATGGACATCCACCTACACCAACGCACGCCTTGAAGGACTCAATGGGCTGTTCCAGGCCGCGCGCGCAAGAGCCAGGGGCTACCGCAATACCGAGACCTTCATGACCATGATCTACCTGATCGCCAGCCCGGCGGGGAAGATTCTGGAATCCACATGAAACGTCGAAGAACCTTTTTACAAAAATTCCTTGCAACGTGTTGCGGGCCACACTTAGTATTCACCCTGCGAACTTAACCAATCAACTTTGTTGCGGGACTCTAAATGAACAAAAAGCTTATTGCGGCAGCTATCGCTGCCGTTGTGGCCGCTCCGGCTGTCAGCGCCGCCGATACCACCCTATACGGCCGTGCACACATCGACGTCCGTTCTGAAAGCAACGGCAAGGTCGACAACTACACGGTCAACAGCAACAGCTCTATTATCGGTATAAAAGGTTCCGAGGATCTGGGTGACGGTCTGAAAGCTGTCTTCAAGTACGAGCTCGGCTACGACATGGCGGATACCGACAAGGCTGGTGCCTTGGGTGCGCTGGCCGGTGGCGCCAGCCCGCTGAGCGGCCGTGACGCCTATGTCGGCCTGTCCGGTGGTTTTGGTACCGTCATCGTCGGCCGTTCCAGCACCCCGGCCAAGATCGCCTGGTATGCTGCCGGCAACGATCACATGGGCGATACCATCGCTGACTTCAACGAGGTCGGTTTCACCGAGTCCCGTGTTGACAACGCCATTGCCTATATCTCGCCGAGCTTCTCCGGCTTCACCGTGGCGGGCGCCATCGTGCCGGGTGAGCAGAAGGGTACTGCACCTGCTAACGCAGGTGCGGACAACAATGACGGCATTGCCGATCACTACTCGATTGGCCTGATGTACGCCGGTGGCGGCCTCAAGGCCAGCCTGGGCTACGAAAAAGTGGCTGATGCTGCTGACATCGCTGGTGTGACCACCGATGCCAAGATGGTTCAGGCGAGCGCAAGCTACACCTTCGGCGACTTCACCATCGGTGGTTCTTACGAGAAGAGCAGCAATCTCATGACCATCAAGGGCCAGGACAAGAAGGTCTGGGGTATCTCGGGTAAAGCCAACTTTGGCAACAACTACGTTGCAGCCAACTATGGCACCGCTGATTTTGACATGGGTGCCGCCGGCAGCGATGACTACACCACCTTCGCTATCGGTGTTGGTCACAAGTTCAGCAAGCGTACCCAGGTATATGCTGCCTACTCCAACCGCGACGGTGGTGGCGCTGCCAGCCCGATCAAGCTGAACGAAGATTACAGCGCGTTCGCACTGGGCATGATCCACACCTTCTAATCGTAACGATTAGTGATGTGATCGAGACGGGGCCTTTGGGCCCCGTTTTTTGTTGAGGAGTGGATTAAGTATCGGGGCGTGAAAAAAGATCTCCAGTTTCTCGGGTCTTGTTAGGTGACAACGGCAGAATGCCGCATTCACATGACGGTTATGACTTCAGGAGACGTATCATGAAAACCTTGATTGCAACCACAATTATCGCATTGGCCAGCAGCGTTGCGGTATTTGTCAAGATAGATGTCGCCTTTTCGATCATGCGGCGCGACACTTTTCTTCGTTGTTACGTTCCGGATTCAATGCGACCGACCCAACGGGATCCCAATTCCGAACCCCCAATCCTCATACCCCAGCGGCGCGCTTTGCAGCAGCTCCCGCCATGCTCGCCACTGCGGCAGATGTCGATCCATGAGCTGGCGGAAGTGCTCGTTGTGGTGGCGTTCGAGCAGGTGCACCAGCTCGTGCACCACGATGTACTCCAGGCACTCGGGTGGCTTCTTCGCCAGTTCCAGGTTGATCCAGATACGCCGGCTGTCGGGATTGCAGGTGCCCCAGCGGGTGCGCATGCGCTTGGTGCCCCAAAAGGCGAGCTGCACCCCCAGTTTGGGCTCCCATTTCTCGATCAGCGCTGGAATGCGGGCCTTGAGTTCGGAGCGGTACCATTCGTTCAGTACCCGCTCGCGGCGGGCTCTGTTGGCGCCCGGGTTGACGATCAGCCGTAGGCGTCGGCCAGTGGCTCGCTCCACCTTCTGCCGGCCCCATTGCTCGACGACTTCCAATCGGTATTTTCGGCCCCAGACGTAGTGGGTCTCGCCGGTGACCATCTCTCGCTGGCCCTGGCGCGCCTGGTCGCGGAACCGCTGTTGTTGCCGGCGTATCCACCCCAGGCGCCCGACCACCGCCAGACGCACCGCCTCGTCGTCCAGTCGCAGCGGCGCGGCGATCCGTACCCTGCCCTCGGGTGGATAGACGCCCAAGTGCAGGTTCTTGATCGCCTTGCGCACCACCTCCACCTGGATGCCGCTCACCTCGATGAAATGGCGCTCAGTAGTCATCCTGGTTCTTCACGATCTCGAACAGCAGGTCCACCAGCTCGTCATGCGGGCCGATCACCTCGGCGATGGCGTTGCGCACCTCGCGCTCCTTGAAGCGATTGCCACGCCAGTCTGCCTTCTTGGTATTCCTCACCACCTCGTCGATCGCCCAGGCCAGGTGCTCGGCCACATCCGGGTTGTCCGCCACCATCTGGGTTTCCTCGGCGATGGCCTCGAGCTCCGGCCTGTCCTTGAGGTTGTCGTACAGGGCGCGGCGGGCCGGACTATTGATGCTGGGCGGATAGTGGGATGCGCCAGCCGGGTTCTTGACCTTCTTCGACAGTTCCACCAGTCGTTGCAGATACTCCTCGTAGGCCAGCGCCTGCTGACGCCGCTCCTCGATGAGGGCGTCCAGCAGCTCGGACATGCGCTCGTAATACTTCGGGTTCACCGGCTGCTCGTCGATGATGAGCTTGCGCAGGTTGTTCTCGATAGTCTCGGCCATGGCGTCGCTGTCGGCGCGCAGTCCGTCCGGCAGATTCTCCAGCACTGCCTCCGGCCCCTGCTGCACGATCAGGTCCACCAGGCCCAGCTCGTCAAAGGCCGACAGCACGCGGCTCTCCTCGGCCTGGATATAGGTGTCGAGCAGATGGCGCATGGCGGGCTCGTAAACCTTCATGTCCAGGTAGTCCGCACTGGCCAGCTTCACCTCCTCGCGGACCCGCTCGTAGTGCTTCACCTCCTGCCGGATGCGCTCGATGTCCGCCTCGCTGTAGCCGGCTTCCGGCATCT
>JAKRWE010000156.1 GCA_024712425.1 Chromatiales bacterium | reverse complement strand
GTGTGCCTGCAGCCTAGAAAATAGCCCTTCACGAGCCTTTCCACGTCCCGTTCGAGGCACCACATCTTCCATCCACTGACCGCCCGGAAAAGCGAGAAGCGGATGAAATATCCGGGCTAACAGAGGACCGAGGCGCCATCCGGCCATGCTCAGAACGAGCGGACGATATCGAGGATCTTTTCCGCGTGCCCCTTGGGGGGGTCACGCCATACTCGGCGTAGCGGGTAATGCCATCCGTATCGACAATGAAGGTGGAACGCACGATACCCATCCGTTTCTCGCCGTTCTTCTCCTTCTCCTGCCACACCCCGTAGGCCTCGCACAGCTGTCCCTCGACATCCGCCAGCAGGGTGATCCAGGCCGTACTTGTCGCGAAAGTTGCCGTGACTGACACAGGTGTCGCGGCTGACGCCGATCAGACGGGTATTGTGGGCCTCGAACTCCGACATCATGTCGGTGAACTCCTGCGCCTCCAGGGTGCAGCCCGGGGTGTCGTCCTTGGGATAGAAATAGATCACGTAGTTGCGCCCCGCGAGTTGCGCGGACTGCACGATATTCATGTCGGCATCCGGCAACTCGAAATCCGGCGCCCTGTCTCCAACCTCGACCATGACGATCTCCTCACTCCCGGTTCTTTATTTTGTCGCTGAATGTAGAGGCACTCGCATCCCCGGTCAACCGCAGGATGGCCGCCGCCTTGGCGCGCAGGCGGCGAACCACCGCCCGGTCCGGCACATGGGTGGCGGGCGCCAGCAGGATCTCGCGCACCAGCAGCTCGTCCCCGCCCGTCAGCCCCGCAGCACCCCGCGACAGCAGCCAGCGCCACAATGCAGGCCGGGCATCGGCGAGGCTCATCCCACCCCGGGCAAACAGTCGCACCCGGTCCGGATCCCGCTCATCCGTTGCCATATGGTGTGGCGGAGCAGCGGCCAGCAACATCGTGACCAGTTCCGGAGAAAGATCCCCCAGCTCCCGCTGCAGCCGCAGCGGCAGGTCGCGCTGAAAGGCGGCGTGCGCCGCATCGGCCAGGGCCTGCCCCGCATCGCTCATGCCCAACAGCAGTTGCGCGGAATGCGCCCCGCTGGCCGGGTCCACCCGGTAACCGATGCGCGCCATGCGATAGCCCGCCCGGTGCCAGAAGGCGAGCAGCCCCGCCTCCACGCCAAAGGCGGTGCCGAGCAGATCGAAGCCCTGTGCCTGCGCAACCGCCCGGGCTGCCGCCAACAGCCCGCTCCCGACGCCCTGACCACGTGCCGGCGCCTGTACCACGATCCGCATGATACGCAGGGCCCGCAACCGGGGGGCATCGCACCAGCCCGCATGCTGGGCCAGCGACTGCAACAGCAAATGCCCCCTGGGACGTCTTCGCCCGAGACACACCTGCTCCGCCAACCCGCGCGGGAAGCCGCCCTCCTCCACCAGGAGGGCCGCACCGAGCACCACCTCGCCATCCTGTGCCAGCAACACGCGCAGGCCCGGTGCGTCCAGAAGCTGTTGCAGATCGGATGGCCGGGTCTGGTAGTGCGCTGAGACGAGCAGACCGAACAACTGCCGCAGCAGGGTCTCGTCCCCGGCTAGCGCGTCCTGCGTGATCCAGCGGTAACGGGGATTGGCGGGCCCGCTGGCCTCCCGCGGTTCGGCCGCCAGCAGCAGACTGTCATTGAGCCAGTGCTCCAGTGGATCCCCCGGGGGCCAGCGTACCGGGACCTGCAGGGTCACCTGCCGGCATTGCGGCATGTGCTCACGCAAGCGCTGCATGAAACGCAGCAAAAACCCCCTGCCACTTCCCTCGTAGCCATGCACCGTGGTGCTGAACACCAGGCGCCGGTGACTGTGCAGCAAGGCCTCCAGGGCACCCAGGCCCAGCGCTGCCGCTTCATCGACGACCAGCAGATCGCAGGGCTGCGGATCACTCAGCTGCTCATGCGCCTGGCGGAAACGAACCGCGCCGTCACCCCAGGAGAAGCTGTGATCGAGGTGCCGGCCTTGCGGCAGTTCACGCGCGAGTTGCGCAAACACGCTCTGCACCGCATCCGCGGACGGGGCACACAGGATCACCTGTCTGCCCTGTTTCAGCAGGCGCGCCAGCCCGGCACCCAGCGCGGTACTCTTGCCCCGCCCCCGGTCTGCGGTCACCACCAGAGGCCGTCGCGCATGCCCCAGCGCGACCCGCTCGACGGCAGCGGCCACCTGCTGCTGGTCCGGATTGAGCGTCCAGGCCGCGCGTACCTGCGCGAGCGGCACCGGCAGTTCGACGCCACCGCCGAGGATTTCGAAACAGTCGGCCGCTTCGATTTTCCGGCGCAGCCGGCGGAAAAAACGCCGCCCCACCGCCGCCGCGTCCTGCGGCCAGGAGGCCAGTCGCATCAGCGCGGGGTCGTGGTCCGTCGGCCAGTCATCCCAGTCCGGGAGCAGCAGATACAGAACGCCCCCGCCGCGCAGCGTACCCAACGCCGCGGCAAGGGCATCCGGATGAAACCCGCTGTGACCATCGAACACGAGCGCGGCATACTCGTCACCGAGGCAGCTGGCGATCGCCTTCGGGGACACGCCCGCACACCCCGCAGGGGCATGCTCCCCCACCCATAACACCGACTCCACCGCCTGCCGCCCGATCATGCCGGCAACACATGCCACAGACCATGTCCTTGGCCCTGGCAGCACGACGGCAGTGCGGTATGACATCGGGGGAATGGCAGGCACCCTAAGTCACACAGACATTGCCGGGCTATTGCAGGCCTTGCAGCATCTTCTGCGCTTCCGCCTTCTCGGGAAAGTCCTTGCCCGATTTCAGCAGACGCGCGAGGGTCTTGCGTGCGGCATCCTTGAGGGCCTTCAGTCCCTTGGACCGATCACCCTCGAGCAATTCGATCCAGCCATAGGTGTCCAGTATCTCCGGCTTCTTCGGCGCCAGCCCGATCGCCTTGCGCGCATACACCAGTGCCCGTCCATCCCCCTGTTCGTGATACAGCCAGGCCAGGTTGTTCCACGCCACGACGTTGTCCGGCGCCAGCCTCCCGGCCTTTTCGTACTCAGCGATGGCCTTGCTGTTCTCACCAGCCGCCATATACCAGCCGGCCAGCGTCAGGTGCAGGGCCACAACATCGGGATGGGCAGCGACGCCTTTTTCAAGCGCAGTGATCGCCCTCTGCCCGTCCCCGGCCATGCGCTTTGCCTGGGCAGCCAACAGTACCCGTTGCGGCGTAGGCTCGGCCTCATAAGCCGCTGCATAGGCGCGCGCCGCTGCTGCGTAGTCCCTGGCCGCACGATGGATATCGCCCTGAAGCTGAAAGCCCAGGGCCGATTTCGGATGGGTCTGACGAATCTTTGCCACCATCGCCTGTGCGGCTTCGCTATTCCCGCTGTCCAGTTCCAGCGCCCCCATGCTGACAAGGGCGGCCAGATTGTCCGGTTCCAGCGCCAGGGCCTGATCGAAGGCCTTGCGGGCGGCAGCGGCATCCTTTTGCTGCACGAGCAATTGCCCCAGGCGCACCGGTATCATGGCCCGCTTCGGCTGCAGTTCGGCCAAGCGCCGGTAACTGGCAATGGCATCATCCAGTTCGCCATTCGCCACCTGGACATTCGCCAGTGTTTCCAGCGCCACCGGATTCCGTGGATGTGCCTCGGCCAAAGCGTGCGCAATGGGTACCGCCTTGAGCGGCCTGTTGCTGGCCAGGCACGTGCTTACCAGCAGGACCGCCGGCTGTACCGCCTTGGGGTCGGCATCGTGGGCCTTTTCGAGCCAGGAGACGGCCTTGTCCCGGTTGCCGGCCTTGGCCTCCAGTTGCGCCAGTCCCAGCATGGCACCCACATGCTTGCCATCCTGACGCAACACCGCCATGTATTCCCCACGCGCACCATCAGGATTCCCCTGCTTGAGCGCCAGACGCGCAAGGTTTATGTGGGCCACCGAGAACTTCGGGTCCACAGCCAGCGCCTGCTTGAGTTCTTCACGGGCCTTGCCTTCATCACCCTTGCCCAGGTAGGCGGCCGCCATCAGGTTGTGAGGAAGCGGGCTCTTTGGGCGCTTGCCGGCCAACTTCCGCGCCACCTCCAGCGCCTCGCCGAACTTCCCGCTACGCAGATAGATCTGCGCCAGCAACAGGTCTGCCTGGATCAGGTCCGGATCCTTCTTCACCGCCTGCTCCAGTGTCGCGATCGCCTGCCCGGTCTCCCCCGCCGCCAGGTGACCAATGCCAAGCCTGGCCTGCACGTCGGCGGAATCGGGCGCCACCTCGGCGGCCTTTTCCAGGTAGTGCATCGCACTGCTGGAATCGCCCGCTTCCAGGTAGGCCGCCCCCAGCAGGGAAAGGAACTGTGGATCCTCTGCGCCCTTGTCGGCCGCCGGCAGCAGCAGCTCGACGGCCTTGTCCGCCTCGTGTTGCTTGAGTTTTATGGTGGCCAGTAACTTGCGCACCGGCAGGTGGCCGGGCACCGCCTTGTGGAACTTTGACAGACGGGCATTGGCCTCCTCAAGGTTTCCCTGCAGGTAGGCCGTCATGCCAAGCAGCAGTTCAGCCTGCAGATTATCAGGCTGGGCCCGCATCACCGGCGCCATCAGTTCCTGAACCTTGTCCAGTTCCTTGCGGTAAAAGGCGATGACCGCACGCAGGTACTGCCCGTACACCAACCCCGGGGCGAATGCCTCCAGCCTGTCCAGGGCCTGGGCCGCTGCATCCATCTTCTTGAGCGAAACCAGGACCGCGGCACTGCCAAACAGTGCGGGGCGACTGTAGGGATCGGCCTGCGCGGCCGCCTGGAATGCCTTCAAGGCCGCTTCCGGCTTGCCCTGCTGACGCAGCAGATCGCCCTTCATGACCAGCGCACGCGCATTGTCCGGATCAGCCGCAAGGGCCTTGTCAACCAGGCTCAGCGCCTTTTCCGGGTTCTTGTCGACCAGCGCCAGCTGGGCGCGAGCCAGGGCCAGGCCGCTCTTGCCGGCATTCAGGGCGGCCGCCTTGTCGAACGCCGCCTTGGCCTTGTCCGGCTCACCCGACATCATGTAGGCGCGGCCACGCAGAGTAAGGAGTTCGGCCTGCAGTGCGGAAGAATCATCCTCTCGCACCTGCAGCTCTTCGAGCACGCCGTTGGCGTCGCCCTGTGCCAGATAGACCCTCCCCAGCAGGGGCAATACCCGTGATCGCGCAATGCCGGCCTTAGGAGCATGCCGCAGTTCCTTTTCGGCCGCCGCAGCCTGCCCCAGGCGCAGGTAGACCTGTCCCAGCAACAGCCTGACCTCGCCGTTGTCCGGGTCTTTCTGCAGTGCGTTCTTGGACTCGATGACCGCCTTGTTCAACTCGCCGGAATCGAGATATTGCCGGGCCGACTTCAGGTAATCATCAGTCGATCTGGCAAAGGCGCTGCCCGCCAGGGCGGTCAACAGGATGGTCAGCAGAACCGGATAAAGACTTCTTTCCATTGATTTCACGAAAACTCCCGTTATTTCTTGGGTCGAAACGCCCGGACAAAGCCTTCATCCACCTCGAGGCGGGGCCCCTCGATCAGATCGATGCAATAGGGAATCGCCGGGAACACCGCCTCCAGACAATCGGCGATGGCACTCGGCTTGCCCGGCAGATTTACGATCAGGGAAGCACCCCGGATACCAGCCATCTGGCGCGACAGGATGGCCGTCGGAACATACTGCAGGGAAACGCTGCGCATCAGTTCACCGAACCCGGGGAGTATCTTCTCACACACGGCCTCCGTGGCCTCGGGCGTGATATCGCGCGACGCCGGACCGGTACCGCCGGACCGGTACCGCCGGTCGTGACCACCAGCGCGCACCCCGCTTCATCGCAGAGTTCACGCAGAACCGCCTCGACCTGATCCTGCTCGTCCGGGACTAGCCCGAATATTTCACAAATAAAAAGGGCAAAACCCGTGTAGTTCGTTAAAATTCAGTTGGTTACACTGGATCCGAACAAGGTTTTGCCCGTGACAAAATGTACCCAAGAAAGCTTT
>JAKRWE010000155.1 GCA_024712425.1 Chromatiales bacterium | reverse complement strand
CCAGCCGGTCCACCGTCTTCTGTGTCATCGCAATGGTCTCCTCTGTCACCACCCCTCCCGAAATCAAAAGGGGACATTTTAGAATTGGACAAAGGGGACATTACTGCTTTGGACTAACAAAAGGCGACATCTATCTTGACAAATACCGACACGGCAGTTACTGCAATGGCCCGTAAGCCATCAATATGGGGTTGATACTTCATTTGTGGTGAGAACGGGCTTTATTCCATTTTCCCGCCTTGCAGGGCGCGGCATGTGTCCTGTGCCGCTCCAGCATCTTGGCATTGCGCAGAAAGCGCGAATAGGCGTGACTGAAGGCCAGCACGAAGCCATACATCCCGCCGGTGATGTGCCGTTTGAGAATATAGGCCTTGAAGAAATCCACCGGAAAACCAAACAGCAGCCGCAGTACAAGAACAGGGTAGGGCTTGAGTTTCTGCTTCTCCGTCTGCAGGCTGGTGTAGCGGTTGAACTTGTCCACGTAGTGATGCAGGCCGGGGGAGGAGAAGTGATAACAGGGGGCCTTCAGCAGCCCCACTTCCACCCCCTGCGGCGGGTCGATGGCGTCCCAGGTCGGATGATCGGGAAAGCGCGCCACGCGGCGGTCGTACAGGCGGATCACATCGTTGTGCTCGGCCAGCCAACGCGGCCCGTCGTCACCTGGATACACCGTGGTGATCTTGATGCGGTACATCGGCATAGGAGGCCCGCCATTCGCGAACAGGGCCTGGATCTCCTCGATCAGCTCAGGCGAAAGCACCTCGTCGGCATCCAGGTTCAACAACCAGTCGTTGCGGCATTGTTCCTCGGCGTAGCGCTTCTGCGGGCCGTAACCCGGCCAGTCGTGGTGGAGGACCCGGGCGCCAGCCTGGCGTGCGATCTCGACGGTGTCATCCGTGGATCCCGAATCCACGACGATGATCTCGTCGGCAAGCGCTTTCGCGGCCTCGATCACCTGACGAATACAGCGTGACTCGTTCAGGGTGATGACAAAGACAGAGAGGTTTGGTCGGGATGGCGTGGGCTGGGGTTTCATCGCACACGGCGCTCATGCGTGTCCCTGTTCGCATCGGCTCGTCTGTCGGCGATCAATTCTTTCGACAGGCTCACCCCTTTGGGTATGTGCTTGAATCGTCCGCGTAGGCGTTTTTTCACCGTTTTGCGTCGTTCTAACACCTGGCTGTCACTGACTTGGTGGGCCACAAACCGATCTCCAAATAAGTCGCGTAGTCTGGCATACAGACCGGAACGTGGCAAAATACGGTCGGCAATGACGATTTTTCTGGCAGGGGAAGGCCGAAAGCAACTGGAAGGGTCCGCAGGCGGTATAATCCGCCCCTTGTGGCGCGGTCTTCGGTCCTCTATGCGCCACACATACCGATAGATTCTGAGCGGAGCACGGCCCAGGAAATGAAGGCGGTTATTCTCGCGGGAGGGCTGGGTACACGCATATCCGAGGAGATCCACCTCCGGCCCAAGCCCATGATCGAGATCGGCGGCCGTCCGATCCTGTGGCACATCATGAAGACCTACTCCGCGCACGGGGTGCATGATATCGTGATCTGCTGTGGCTACAAGGGCTACATGATCAAGGAGTACTTCGCCAACTACTTCCTGCACATGTCCGATGTCACCTTCGATATGACCCACAATCGCATGGAGGTCCATCAGCGCAAGGCCGAGCCGTGGCGGGTGACCCTGGTCGATACCGGCGAGGACACCCTGACCGGTGGACGTCTCAAGCGGGTTGCCGCCTATGTAAAGGACGAGCCGTTTTTCTTTTTTACCTATGGTGATGGGGTGGCGGATATCGATGTCACCGCCCAATGCGAGTTTCACCAGGCCCATGGTTGCCTGGCTACGGTCACTGCCGTTACTCCGCCGGGCCGTTATGGCGCCCTGGACCTCGACGGCCAGCAGGTGAGGGGGTTTGACGAGAAACCGCGCGGTGACGGCGGCCAGATCAACGGCGGCTTCTTTGTCCTGTCTCCGCGATGCCTTGACCTGATCGAGGGCGATCGGACCAGCTGGGAGGCCGGTCCGTTGGAGAAGCTGGCAGCCAGTGCCGAATTGATGGCCTATCAACACGATGGGTTCTGGCAACCGATGGACACCTTGCGTGACAAGAACCACCCGGAAGAGCTCTGGGACAGCGGCCGGGCCCCTGGAAGGTCTGGTAATGCGGTCATTCTGGCGGAACAAACGGGTCTTTATCACCGGTCACACCGGATTCAAGGGCGGCTGGCTGGCGCTGTGGCTGAATCGCCTGGGGGCGCAGGTGCACGGTTATGCGCTGGAGCCGCCGACCGAGCCCAGTTTCTTTGCCCTGACCGGCCTGGAAGAGCGCCTGGCCGGTCATGTGATCGGCGACATCCGGGACGCGCAGACCATGCGCCGGGCCATGGCGCAGGCGCGGCCCGAGATCGTGTTTCATCTGGCGGCCCAGCCCCTGGTGCGGGATTCCTACGACATACCGGTCGAGACCCTGGAGACCAATGTCATGGGCACCGCCCACCTGCTGGAGGCCGTGCGCCAGGTGGAGGGGGTGCGGGCATTGGTCGTGATCACCACCGACAAGTGCTACGAGAACCGGGAGTGGCCTTGGCCCTACCGGGAGATCGAACCGCTGGGCGGGCATGACCCCTATTCGGCAAGCAAGGCGGCGGCTGAGATCGTAACCGCCTCCTATCGCGCCTCTTTTTCGGCCAGGACAGCGATTGCGCCATCGCCAGCGCGCGGGCCGGGAATGTCATCGGCGGCGGTGACTTCGCCCGCGACCGGCTCCTGCCGGATATGTTCCGCGCCCATCAGGCCGGCCGGCCGGTGCGCCTGCGCAGCCCGGGCGCCGTGCGTCCCTGGCAGCATGTGCTGGAGCCGCTCAACGGCTACCTGACGCTGGCGCGGCGATTGTTCGAGGAAGGGGCGCGCTACGCCGAGGCCTGGAACTTCGGTCCCTGGGAGCAGGACAGCCGCACCGTGCGGTGGATCACCGAGTTCGTGGCCGAGCGCCTGCCGGGCTTCGTATGGGAGCTGGACGAACGCCAGCAGCCGCACGAGGCCCAGATCCTGCGCCTGGACAGCAGCAAGGCGCGTCAACAGCTGGGCTGGGCGCCGGTCTGGGGTCTGGGGCAGGCTATTAACAAGACCCTGGAGTGGCATCTGGCGCAGCAGGCGGGGGAGGATCTCGCCAAACGCAGCGAGTGGCAGATCCGCCTGTACGAGGAGCAGGCGTGGGGCGGCTGAGGCTATCCGAAACACCACTGAGTGGTTTGAAGCGGATCGAGCGCCAGCTCCTGGGCGACCGGCGCGGCTATTTCGAGCGCCTGTACTGCGCCGATGAACTGGGGTCTGTGCTGGGTGATCGCCGTATCGTACAGATCAATCATTCGTACACCCAGGCCAAAGGGACCCTGCGTGGCCTGCATTTTCAGTACCCGCCCTCGGCCGAGCTCAAGATCGTCTCCTGCCTGCGCGGCGAGGTGTTCGACGTGGCGGTGGACCTGCGCGCCGGCTCGGCGAGCTTTCTGCAATGGCATGCCGAGCGGCTGCCAGCGGACAACCATCACAGCCTGCTGATCCCGGAGGGGTTTGCGCATGGTTTCCAGACGCTCAGCGAGGATTGCGAATTGCTTTACCTGCATACCGCGGCCTATGATCCGGCCCGCGAGGGCGGGTTCGACTGTCTGGACCCGGCCATCGGTATTGACTGGCCCCTGGCGGTCGGCGAGCGCTCGTCGCGCGACCAGGCATTGCGCCGGGTCACCCCGGAATTCAAAGGAATCCCATTGTCATGAAATGCCGTCACTGCGGCGCGCCACTGAAGCTGCCGATGATCGACCTGGACAGCGCGCCGCCATCCAATGCCTACCTGACACCCGAGGCCCTGACCCGGCCCGAGGCGTGGTATCCGCTGCGGGTGTTGGTGTGTGAGTCCTGTTGGCTGGCGCAGACCGAGGATCTCGTGGGGCGCGAGCAGATGTTCGATGCCGATTATGCCTATTTCAGCTCCTTCTCGGATAGCTGGCTGGCGCATGCCCAGCGCTATGTGGATGACATGGCCGGGCGTTTCGACCTGGGCAGCGAGTCGCTGCACGTGGAGGTGGCCTCCAACGACGGCTACCTGCTGCAGTACAGCCGGCAGCGCGGCATCCCCTGCCTGGGTATCGAGCCGACGGCGGGCACCGCGCAGGCGGCCCGCGAGAAGGGCATCGAGACCCTGGAGGCCTTCTTCGGCGTGGAACTGGCCGAGCGGCTGGCGGCGGAAGGCCGGCGGGCTGACCTGATGAGCGCCAACAATGTCCTGGCGCATGTGCCGGATATCGACGACTTCGCGCGTGGCTTCGCCATCCTGCTCAAGCCTCACGGCGTGGCCACCTTCGAGTTTCCGCATCTCGAACGTCTCGTGGACGAATGCCAGTTCGACACCATCTACCATGAGCACTACTCCTATCTGTCGTTCACCGCAGTCAAACGCATCTTCGAGGACTGCGGCCTGGCGATCTTCGACGTCCAGCGCCTGCCGACCCACGGCGGCAGCCTGCGGGTGTTCGCCCAGCGCGAGGGTGGGCCACACGTGGTGAGCGACGTCGTGGCGGAGGTGCTGCGAGGCGAACAACAGGCCGTGTCACCACGCCCGCCTACTATGCCTCGCTCCAGTCCTGTGCCCTGAGGATCAAACAACAACTGCTGCGATTCCTGCTGGATGCGGCGGAATCGGGCAAGAAGGTCGGTGCCTACGGCGCCGCGGCCAAGGGCAACACCCTGCTCAACTTTGCCGGGGTACGCCCGGACCTGCTGCCCTGGGTGGTGGACCGTAACCCAGCCAAGCAGGGGAAGTATCTGCCGGGCAGCCGAATCCCGATCGTTGCCGAGGAGATCATTGAGCGCGAACGCCCCGATTACCTGCTGATACTGCCGTGGAATCTGCGTGATGAGGTCATGCAGCAGTGCGCAGTCATCCGCAACTGGGGTGGGCAGTTCGTGGTGCCCGTGCCGGGTTGGAGGTCCTATGAAGGAAAGAATTCCCTACACCAAACCCTCCATCACCGAGCTGGAGGTTCGCTATGCAACGGATGCCGCAGCCAACGGTTGGGGTGAGCGGTGCTACGAATACATTGGCCGGTTTGAGGGGTTGTTCCGTGAACACCTTGGCGTTGACTATGCCATTGCGACATCGAGTTGCACGGGTGCATTGCAAATGGGCATGGCCGCGCTGGGCATCGGGTCGGGCGACGAGGTGATCCTGGCCGACACCAACTGGATTGCCACCTGCGCACCGATCGTGCACCTGGGAGCCAAGCCCGTTTTCGTGGATATCCTGGAAGACAGTTGGTGTATCGATCCTGAACTTGCGGAGCAGGCGATAACCCCCAAAACCAGGGCAATCATCGCCACGCATCTCTACGGCAACCTGTGCGACATGGATGCGCTGCTCGCCATCGGAGAACGGCATGGTATCGCGATCATCTAAGATGCCGCCGAGGCGATCGGTTCGATCTATCATGGCAAACGCGCCGGATCCATGGGCACGTTTGGCGCCTTTTCGTTTCATGGTACCAAGACCATTACCACCGGAGAAGGCGGGATGTTCGTCACCAACGATCCGGATCTGTACGAACGGGTGCTTACGCTGTCCAATCATGGTCGGGCAAGGGGGCAGAAGAAGCAGTTCTGGCCGGGCGAGGTCGGGTTCAAGTACAAGATGAGCAACGTGCAGGCAGCCATTGGGTGTGGGCAGATGGAGCGTATCGAGGGGTTGTGCGAGAGGAAACGTGGAATTCTTGCTGATTACCGTGACTATTTGAGTGATCTGGATGGTGTTCATATGAACCCCGAACCTCATGGGACGATAAACGGTGCCTGGATGCCAACAGTGGTGTTTTCAAGAGAGTGCGGTGTCACGCGCGAACGACTGTTGGCTGCTTTCGAGGCTGAGGGTATTGATGCAAGGGTATTTTTTGGCCCTTGTCCGGTTTACCGATGTTTGAATCGGCTCCCGATAATGGCAATGCGTGGTCGATTCCTGGGAGAGCGGTTAATCTGCCCAGCTTTCATGATATGAGTGTACGTGACATTTCAATGATTGCGGACATTGTGCGGATGGATTTACTAAGTGGGAGGTGATGGGTGTTGGATGTTTCAAAGATAAAAGAGGCTCCTCGACGTTTCGAGTGGAATTCGCCCGGTAACCTGTGCCAGATTACCCGGAAAATCCGCAATGAGGAACCTGAATGGACGGCAACCAGATACTGCTTCTTGGGCTGGGTATAGAGG
>JAKRWE010000154.1 GCA_024712425.1 Chromatiales bacterium | reverse complement strand
TCGTGGACCGGCTGATCCACCATTCACACATCTTCATGCTGGGAGGTGAGAGCTATCGACTGAAGCACAAACGCGAGAGCTGATTTTTTGTCGCCCCGGGTGGGTCAATTTTATTGGCCGAGGGGGGGTCAAAATTATTGGCCATTGACAGTCTGCGATGGCAGATCGACGGGGCCCTGCTGATAGCGGAGGGGAGTCGCAGATCCACGCAGCGGGAGGTCAAAAAGATCCATGAGGCGCTTGCGCCGGCAGGTATCGATTTCATCCTGCTCAAGGGAGCGGCCTATGTCGTCGCTGGGGCGGATGCGAGCCGGGGACGGGTGTTCGGGGACGTGGATATCCTGGTCAGGAAGCCGTTGCTTGCTGACACCGAGCGGGCCCTGATGTCGCATGGCTGGCTGCCGACCAAGATGGATCCCTATGATCAGCGTTACCACCGTGAATGGATGCACGAGCTGCCGCCCATGCAGAACCTGGAGCGGCAGACCGATATCGATGTGCATCACACCCTGCTGCCGCCGACCGCAGATCCGACACCGGATGTGGGGCTGTTATGGGAAGGGAGTGTTGCGATCGATGCGTATCCCCGCTGTCGCCTGCCCTGTGCGCAGGACATGATCCTGCATAGCGCGGCCCACCTGTTCCATGATGGTGATCTGGATCAGGGGCTGAGGGACCTGGTCGATCTGGACGCGCTGTTTCGGCAATATGCCGTGGAGGAGGCGTTCTGGATGCAACTGATCGAACGGGCGCGGCGTCACCAGTTGGCCGCGCCGCTGTACTATGCGCTCCGTTACACGCACAAGATATTGGGGGCCGACATACCGTCGGAGGTGGTGAAAACCGTGCACGAAGCAAGCGGTCTCGGTTCGATGGCGATCGGTTTCATGGATGCGCTGGGGATGCGGGTAATGCTGCCGCCATTGCAAGCCGGTTCCAGTCCGGATGTCGCCATCAGCCGCTGGCTGCTGTATGTGCGGTCACATTACCTGCGCATGCCGTTGCGCCTGCTGATACCGCACCTGACCAGGAAGTGGCTCAGGGGCGATGAATAGAACGCCTACTCCGACTGCATGTACTTGTACATCAACCCGATCGTCTCCAACTGATCGTTGCTGATATCCGGCTGGATCTGCTTCAGCCACGCGGCCAGGCCCATGATCTCGAGGATGTCCTCGCTCAGCCCGGCGTTGTTGAACGAGCCGTGCGTGGACTGAAACCAGGGTTTCAGGCCGGTTTCGGCCAGTGTTTCGCGCTCCTCGACGGGCAGCGACAGGACCTTTCCTTCCACTTCCTTGCCATCCAGGAAATCGAGAAAGACCCACAGGCGCTCGCTGTTGACCTTGTCCGTCACCAGGGGCTGTAGCTGGGTGTAGAGCAGCATGGCGGAGGATTTTCCGGGAAAGCTGGGTTGGCTTGGGGGTTCGTCTACAGGGGCATGCTGCGCTTCTTTCGGTGCATCCGGTTCGGCGGCCGCCTGAGGCAGATCTTCCGCTGGTGTTGCGTCAAGGCCCTCCAATTGGGGCTCAGCGGCAACCTCCGGCTCCGGTTGCACCGGTGCAGGTGCTGGCTGGCTGACCGGTTCCGGTGCGGGTGTGACTGGCGCCGCGGCAGCTTCCGCTGCCGGCGCTGCGTATAGCGAGGACGGGGTGGCTTCCTGATCAGCAGCCATTTCGTTGAGCAGATTGCTGTTGCCGGCATACAGGCGTGAGGGCGGCAGCTGCTCGTCGATCAGCCCCTGCAATACCTCGCGGGTCTCCGGTACGCCCAGGTGGTGCAGTTCTTCGTCCATGCCGTGCAGCATGAGCCGGCTGCAGATCAGGTTGATCCAGCGCGGAATGCCATCGCTGAACTGGCGGATCAGCGGGAAGATGGCCGGGTCCAGTTGCGGGTCGTTGCGCCACTCGACCTGGCTCAGGCGGTGCTTGATGTACTCGCCCGTGTCCTTTTCGGTCAACGGGTCGAGATGGCAGGAGGCCACGATCCGCTGGTGCAGTTCCTCCAGCGCCGTGCGTGATAGGCCCTGCGCCTCGTCGATGATCAGCAGGGGGCGCCGTCCGCTGGCCTGGGTCTTGCGGAAGAAGGTCTCCAGATCCTGCAGCAGGGTGGATTTGATCTCTGTCTTGCCGTCCAGGCCGAAGGTGTAGGCCACCATGCGCAGCAGATCGTCCGCTTCCAGCTGGGTGGAGGAGATGTTGGCGAAGACCGCGTGCCCGTCCGACATGGTCGAGGTGAGATCGGTGATCAGGGCGGTCTTGCCGGTGCCGGGCTGCCCGGTCACCATTACGAAGCCCTCGCCCCGGTGCAGTGCATACTGCATGCAGGCAAAGGCCTTCTTGTAGGTGGGGTGCTTGAAGCAGAACCGCGAGTTCGGGCTCAGGCGAAAGGGCTCTTCTTTGAGGTGGTAGAATTCTTCGTACATATTGGGTCGCTACTGCTTCAGTGGCCAGCTGCTGCCAGCCGAATAAATCCTTCGGAAAGTCCGCGCGGGGTCGTGTTGGAATGGTTATCGCCCGGAAAGTCCGAGGCTTTAGTGCCCGATTGCAGTCGGTTCGTTCAGGGGTGGGGGCGCCTCAGGGCCGCGAGAATCAGTTCCAGTTTCACCAGGCCGCTGAAGACCATCAGTCCCAGCCCGCCGGTGAACAGCGTCATGGCCTCGAACCCGGCCAGGTGGAAGCCGCCTGCGAAGCGTGCAAGGCCGGCCACCAGGCAGATGAGCACGCCGAGCAGGCCAACGATGTTTGCGGTGATCTCAAACAGTTGTTTCATCCGACACTCCCTTTACCTGATTGGTTATTCCTTCGGCTAGCTCACTCTCTCGGAGTGGGTTTGCTCAATAGAGCATGGCAGATCGCGGTATCTGGAAATCACATTAACTATTGATAACATCCCCTTATTCAGTAATGATTCGGACTGAAACACACCGCTATTCGGTCCGGCGCTAAGGTTTTGTGGTTGGGTGTCGATAAGAGAACGACCAAACAGGCGGGTTTTCAGTGATTAAGACTTCAGGATTCAGGCCAGTGCTGCTGGCAGGGGCTACTTTTGCCTTGGTATCGATGCTGGGCGGCTGTGCCTCGACGACCTCTCATCCGGAGGTCCCGGCTGACCAGGCGCATGTCGAAACAGATTACGATTACCTGATCGGTCCCGGCGACAATGTCGAGATCTTCGTGTGGGGCTCCCCGGAGCTGTCGGGCACCGTGCCGGTGCGACCGGACGGCAAGATCACCACCCGCCTGGTCGAGGATATCCCGGCAAGCGGCAAGTCGCCGTCGCAACTGGCGCGGGATATAGAAAAGGCCTACTCCGAGTATGTCAAGAGCGCGGTGGTAAGCGTCATCGTGAACGGCTTTGTCGGGATCCCGACCCAGTAGGTGCGTGTGGTGGGCGAGGCCTCCAAGCCAACCACGGTGCCGTACAACAAGCACATGACCCTGCTGGACCTGATGATCGCCGTTGGGGGGCTGACCGATTTCGCGGATGGCAACAAGACCGTGCTGGTGCGCTTCGAGGATGGTAAGCAGAAGCTGTACGGCGTGCGCCTGGAAGACCTCATTCGTGACGGTGATATCTCCGCCAACGTCAATCTCAAGCCGGGCGATATCCTGATCATTCCCGAGGCGTGGTTCTGATACGACAGCAACAGCGGCGTGCTTGGATGACAATCAGGTTCATGGAATAGAAACACATGCAAGAGCTTTTGATCCCTGTTCTCGAGTATCTGCGGGGCATCTGGCGCTTCCGCTGGATCGGGCTGACCGTCGCCTGGGTGGTGTGCCTTGTCGGCTGGCTGTTCGTGGCGCAGATGCCGGAGAAGTACGTCGCGACCGCCCGGGTCAATATCGACACCAATACAGTGCTGCGGCCCCTGCTACGCGGTCTGGCGATCCAGCCTAAGTCGGGCAACGGGTGGCTCTGTTGAGCAAGACCCTGCTCAGCCGTCCGAACCTGGAAAAATTGATGCGCATGACCGATCTCGATTTGCAGGCCAAGATCGATCTGCAGAAGGAGGCCATGCTCAAGATGCTGAGGGGCGAGATCCGCCTCAGTGGCGACCGGCGTAATAGATCACTCTATTCCGTGTCCTTCAAACACCGGGATCGGGATACGGCCAAGCGTGTGGTGCAGTCGGTGCTGACGGTCTTTATCGAAAGCACTTTGGGCGAAAAGCGCACCGAGAGCGAGGGGGCGCAGGAGTTTCTCGATCAGCAGATCAAGGACTACGAACAGCGTCTGCGCGAGGCGGAGGCACGGCGTGCGGAGTTCAAGCGTAAGCATGCCGGTAATCTTCCTGGTCAGGGTGGAGGATATTATGCCAAGCTTGAGGCGGCAAAGAATCAGTTGGCCACGGCGAAACTGGCTCTGAAAGAGGCCCAAAATCGCAAGCGCCAGCTCAAACAGCAACTTGCAGATGAAGAGCCCGAGATCGAAGGCGACTCGATGTTCGGCAGCCAGGAGTTCTCTCCGCTGGATGCCCGTATCCAGTCCCTGCAGGCCAAGCTGGACGAGTTGCTGGTCAAGTACACCGATCGTCATCCGGAGGTGCGTCAGATCCAAAGGGTTGATAGCGGAGCTGGAGGCACAGCGAGACGCAGAACTGGAAGAGGCGGCTACCGATGGTGAACCCAGTGCTGCCATGCAGGCCAACCCGGTATATCAGCAGCTCAAGAACATGATTACCTCGACCGAGGCCGAGATCGCTTCACTGAGTGTGCGGGTCAATGAATACCAGCGGCGCGTGGATGTGTTGAAGCAGGCGATCGACAATATCCCCAAGATCGAGGCCCAGATGAAGCAGTTGGATCGCGACTACAATGCGCTTTCCCAGCAATGCCAGGCCCTGATCAAGCGGCGTGAGTCTGCGTGCCTGGGAGACAAGGCAAGCCAGACCGCGGACGAGGTAAAGCTCAAGGTCATCGATCCGCCTTTCGTACCACTCGAACCAACAGAGCCCAACAAGCTGCTGCTCAATATCGGCGTTTTCGTGATCGGTATCGGCGCCGGTGCAGGCGTTGCACTGCTGGTGTCGCTGCTACGGCCGGTGTTCAGTGATCGCCGCCGCTTGGCCCTGGCTGCCGGTCTGCCGGTATTCGGTACGGTTACATTGATCCGTTCGCATGAGGAAAAACGCAAGGTGCTCATTGGTGGTGTGTTGTTTGCTTCCCTGATGCTGTTGTTGTTGATCGTGTTCGTCGGGATTAGCCTGGAACAGATGGCCGGCTTCGATCTCACGGGCCGGTTGCAAGACATAAGAGCAAGGTTGCTATGAGTATTATTGAAAAGGCGGTAGGGAAGCTCGAACCCAAGGGCAAGGAGAGCGCGGCAGCGCCTCAGTCTCAGGCCAGTGCCGAACAGCTTCAGGTGAGGACTGCCCTGGAACAGCTCGAACGGGGCGAGTCCGGCCAGGCCGGAGCGGCAGTCGAAGAGGGCCGACTGGAGCTGGCCCTGCCCCTGGCGGAGCTCAAGCAGCGGGGCATGGTCACACCGGATGCACCGCGCAGCAAGATCGCGGAGGAGTACCGCCGCATCAAGCGCCCCCTTTTTGATGAACATCGAGGGCGAGGGCGCGACAGTGGTCAAGAGCCCGAACCTGATCATGGTGACCAGTGCACTGCCGGGTGAGGGGAAGACCTTCTCCGCCATCAATCTTGCGATCAGTATGGCGATGGAGCAGGACAAGACGGTATTGTTCGTCGATGCAGATGTGGCCAAGGCATCGGCCGGTCGCCTGCTGGGTGTGCCCAAGGGCAGTCGGGGCCTGATCGATGTGCTGGAGCACGGCGTGAGCCTGCGCGAGGTGCTCTATCACACCAATATCCCCAAGCTGCGGGTGTTGCCCGCGGGCAGTGCACACGAGCGGGCGACCGAATTGCTGGCAAGTGAGGGCATGCGTGCCCTGATGTCCGACCTGTCACGGCGTTACGCCGATCGGGTCATCGTGTTCGATTCGCCCCCTGCTGCCCGCCACCGAGGCCATCAGCCATATCGAGGGAGATAAGGTGATCGGTCTGGTATTGAACAAGTCCAAGGCGCGCTTCGGCGTCAGCTACGGGTATGGCTATAGCTACGATTACGGCTACGGGTATGGTGATGAAGAGCGGCAAGAGGCGGCTCGTGACTGATTCAAGGGGCTTGGAGAAACGCCATATGCAGTGCCATCTGCGTGCATCAGTCCGGTGGCCTGTTGTGGTTGCTGTCAGTTGCCAGATGCTCTTGCTGTCAACCCAATTCTAAAATGTCCCCTTTTCTCCCAAGCTGAAATGTCCCCTTGGTGAGTCCGGGGTCATGAGGGGACGAGGGGGCGCCTCATCTCCAGGGATGGTCCGGTGCAGGCC
>JAKRWE010000153.1 GCA_024712425.1 Chromatiales bacterium | reverse complement strand
GCACCGACGCCAGCCAGTTCCTGGAAGGCAACTACGCCGGCATCATCGAGGACGACGTGGACAGCGACGTACAGGGAGACCGTATCGGCGAGGTACGCGACAACCCGAACCTGTACGTGGAAGGCAACTGGGACGTCTGATCGTCCAACGCCATATCCTGCACAAGCCCCCCGGATTCGGGAGCTTTTTCGTGAAAGATGAAAAATAAGACGCTTTCGACGGGTCTTCTTGAATGAACCATATGAATTCATCAATAGAGAGGACAGCGACATGAAAACCCTGATCATCAGCAGCGTACTCATCCTGGCCAGCGGCAGCAGCCTTGCCTATGACGCCCGCTTCGACGCACAGGAATACTATGCCGGCCAGGACACCGACCACCAGATCGTGATCAACCCGGAGGTCACCCGGAACAGCGACAACCTGTTCCTGGAGGGCAACTTCCCCCGCGCCACCCCGGAAACCGGCACGACCCATGAAAACGGTATCGTCGATATAGATATCCCGACCGATCTCTACCTGGAGGGCAACCGGGACGTATAAGCTCTCTGCAACAGGCCCCACCGAATGCGGTGTCGGCCTGTCTTCCTGCCTGGGAATTAGGCACCTTATCGGGGCGATAAAACCAAACGGGTACCCCAATGCCGTCTCTGATCCTGGAACAGCTGCATATCGATGTCGTACGCAACGCCACGGACGATTTCAACCCGTTTCACGACCCGCACCGCTGGCACAACATCCGCGCCAACCCCTTCGCCGGTCCCATTGCACTCGGCTTTCAACTGGCGGGACTGGCGCTCGATCGCATCTCCCAGTACCGCCGGTCAGCAGGCGAGGGTGAGCTCGCAGCAGCCAACGGACTGCATTTCAGCAACTACCAGTTCACCTTTGCCAGCGCGGTGACCGCAAACAGCCAACTGGAGGTCCAGGCCAGAAAGACCGCCAACCGGATCGGGGCCAGGGGCGAGTTGTCCAACCGCGTAACGCTCAAGCACGACGGCAAACTGGCCCTGATGGGCATGCGCCGTGATACACGGGAACCGGCGACACCACTCACGCCGCCGCCCGGATTGCCCTCGCGACTGGACGGGGTCGCGGATCGCACAATGATCCCCGCCTCCGGGCACTTCCTGAAGCGCAAATACCTGATGACCAGCAATGGCAAGAATTTCTGCGCCGGCTGCTTCATTCCACAGCACCACTACTTCGACGAACTGGCGGAGCGGATCTACTTTCCCCCCTCATTCATCCTGTCACTGGTCTCCTGCGCACTGCTCGAGCGCGCCTGGTCGGAAGGGCACGACTTCGAGGCCCGGCCCTATATCTACACCAGCCACAGCTTTTCCTTCGACAAGCGGCTGCAGCGACGACTCAGGAGCAACGACGCCATCCACCTGCTGGTCAGCGCGCCGAAAACAAAAGCGAAAGATGACGGGACGCGCAGCCCGGGAATACCCCAGATCCAGCATGATTGTTACGGGGTCGTGGAGGGAAACCGGGTCCTGTTTCGTGGAACCGTCGGACTGGCAGAGCTCCAGGACGTGCTCGGCCGGAAATAAACAGCCGCTATCAATCCTCCACCAGATGCCGCTCTATGCCGTGCGCCTTCAAGCCCCAGGCCATCAGACGTTCGATGCGCCGGTCCGCCTTGCGCAGGCGCTCGTTGAGCACCTGGAAGAAGTGCTGCAGCAACGGGTACCCGAGATCGGTATTCTGCGCCAGGAAGGCGGTCAGCTCGGCGCTGTCGATACGCAGCAGGGTGCATTCATCGATCGCCATGACCGAGGCACTGCGCTCGGCCGCCTCGAACAGATTGAGTTCACCGAACACCGCGCCGGGCCCAAGATCCACCAGGCCGGGACTGATGTGATGCTCGCCCTCGATATCGACACGCGCCGTCACCCGCACCTGGCCTGACTCCACCACGTACAGAAAACGATCCCGCTCTCCCTGGGTGATGATCCGCTGATTGGGAGCACATTCGATACGCCGAACCAGGTCGCTGGCTGCAAAGCGCTCACCGGTAAAAAACGCAAGCAGGTCGAGACTCAAACCGCGCTACCCCTCTGCATCAGCCTGGGCGAGCCACGCCGGACTTCAATCCCAACGGAACAATACCCACTGATTCACGCTGGGTCCCTTGGTCGGATCCTCGGTGGTGTAATCGAGCTCACCGTCTCCGTCATCGTCCACGAAATAATAGGGGGAACCGACCCTGGGCTGTACCCTCACCATCACCAGGCGACCATTGATCCGGTACTCATAGACCTTCTCGGTACGGGTCTCGCGGATGGTGACATCCGGCTCCAGCGGCTCACCCGATTGCAGGACCGGTGGTGGTGGTGGCGCTTCGACCACCCCGGCCTCTTCGCCAGCCGCAACCGTGCCGATCCACAGAAACCCCGCCAGGGCCGGTACCCATCCTTTGTTCAGTCGCATTACCTGTCATGCTCCGATGTAGTTTCCTGTCACGGCAAGTATAGGGGAGTTCAGTGTTAGTCCAAAGCAGTAATGTCCCCTTTTGATTTCGGGAGGGGTGGTGACAGAGGAGACCATTGCGATGACACAGAAGACGGTGGACCGGCTGGGGGTGGTTCAGCGGGTTGTCGACCGGCAGTTGCGGCAGAAAGAGGCGGCACGGCAGTTGGACTTGAGCGTGCGGCAGATCAAGCGCCTGGTGGTCCGATACCGGGCCGAGGGAGCGGCTGGACTGGTTTCCCGCCACCGGGGCAGGCGCCCCAACAACCAGATCGCCGATGCGCTCCGGCAGGAGATCCTCGACCAAGCATCCACGCCACCGTCGAGAAGGCCAAGACCATCCAACTCAACCGCAGGACCCACAGGCCTGCACCGGACCATCCCTGGAGATGAGGCGCCCCCTCGTCCCCTCATGACCCCGGACTCACCAAGGGGACATTTCAGCTTGGGAGAAAAGGGGACATTTTAGAATTGGGTTGACAGGGCGCCGTTTCAATAACGGCGGCAAACTTGGCCTCGGCTGACCAATCATCCGTCTGTTTACCACTTCCCGGTACCGGCATGCCCTTCTCCTTCGCCTGCTTGCGCCAGTTGTATAGCGTCGGTTCCGAGATGCCTTCCTCTCTTGCCACATCCGCTACGGACCGGTTGTTTGGCGGTAGCAGTTTCTTCAGCACGGATGCCTTACGTTCTTCTGAATAACGGGCCATTGGTTCCTCTTTTCCGCCCCCCTGTTTGCTCTCTAATTTACCCCAACTCGGGGAGGCGACATGTATCCTGACACAGCGGGATTGTCTTGTACTGACACGTATCCAGATGGCGCCAGCGGCGACGTCGCGAGTCGTAGCCCGGCGCTGGTTGACCACAGGTCGGGCAACACAGCTTTGCACCTGCCTCCCGCTCCACGTGGACGGTGACTTGCCCCTGGGGCATATCCACCTCCACATCGGTGACCTGCCAAGGTGCCTGGATACCCAGTATCTGGGTGTATAGATCAACGTCTCTCATGCTCCCCTACGCTAAACTACCCACTCGATCAGGGGAAGAGCCGAAAAAAATTCACAGCGCCTGAAAAAAGTCTCCCGCTCCCCGGGTCTTGTTTAGCGAGTACGGCACAACGCCGCCGACCAACTATCAAGCCCCAAGGAGACACATCATGAAAACTTTGATCGCAACCACCATCATCGCACTGGCCAGCAGCGTTGCCAGTGCC
This sequence comes from Chromatiales bacterium, assembly GCA_024712425.1. Taxonomy (GTDB): domain Bacteria; phylum Pseudomonadota; class Gammaproteobacteria; order Chromatiales; family Chromatiaceae; genus MONJU. Next base: position 2,689 of record JAKRWE010000153.1, on the reverse strand, counting down.
GCCGACCTTTCCGCAGTCGACAACCAGGAATTCTACTCGGGCCAGCCTGACTCCAGCCTCAGCACTCGCGCCCTCGGCACCGACGCCAGCCAGTTCCTGGAAGGCAACTACGCCGGCATCATCGAGGACGACGTGGACAGCGACGTACAGGGAGACCGTATCGGCGAGGTACGCGACAACCCGAACCTGTACGTGGAGGGCAACTGGGACGTCTGATCGTCCAACGCCATATCCTGCACAAGCCCCCCGGATTCGGGGGCTTTTTCGTGAAAGATGAAAAATAAGACGCTTTCGACGGGTCTTCTTGAATGAACCATATGAATTCATCAATAGAGAGGACAGCGACATGAAAACCCTGATCATCAGCAGCGTACTCATCCTGGCCAGCGGCAGCAGCCTTGCCTATGACGCCCGCTTCGACGCACAGGAATACTATGCCGGCCAGGACACCGACCACCAGATCGTGATCAACCCGGAGGTCACCCGGAACAGCGACAACCTGTTCCTGGAGGGCAACTTCCCCCGCGCCACCCCGGAAACCGGCACGACCCATGAAAACGGTATCGTCGATATAGATATCCCGACCGATCTCTACCTGGAGGGCAACCGGGACGTATAAGCTCTCTGCAACAGGCCCCACCGAATGCGGTGTCGGCCTGTCTTCCTGCCTGGGAATTAGGCACCTTATCGGGGCGATAAAACCAAACGGGTACCCCAATGCCGTCTCTGATCCTGGAACAGCTGCATATCGATGTCGTACGCAACGCCACGGACGATTTCAACCCGTTTCACGACCCGCACCGCTGGCACAACATCCGCGCCAACCCCTTCGCCGGTCCCATTGCACTCGGCTTTCAACTGGCGGGACTGGCGCTCGATCGCATCTCCCAGTACCGCCGGTCAGCAGGCGAGGGTGAGCTCGCAGCAGCCAACGGACTGCATTTCAGCAACTACCAGTTCACCTTTGCCAGCGCGGTGACCGCAAACAGCCAACTGGAGGTCCAGGCCAGAAAGACCGCCAACCGGATCGGGGCCAGGGGCGAGTTGTCCAACCGCGTAACGCTCAAGCACGACGGCAAACTGGCCCTGATGGGCATGCGCCGTGATACACGGGAACCGGCGACACCACTCACGCCGCCGCCCGGATTGCCCTCGCGACTGGACGGGGTCGCGGATCGCACAATGATCCCCGCCTCCGGGCACTTCCTGAAGCGCAAATACCTGATGACCAGCAATGGCAAGAATTTCTGCGCCGGCTGCTTCATTCCACAGCACCACTACTTCGACGAACTGGCGGAGCGGATCTACTTTCCCCCCTCATTCATCCTGTCACTGGTCTCCTGCGCACTGCTCGAGCGCGCCTGGTCGGAAGGGCACGACTTCGAGGCCCGGCCCTATATCTACACCAGCCACAGCTTTTCCTTCGACAAGCGGCTGCAGCGACGACTCAGGAGCAACGACGCCATCCACCTGCTGGTCAGCGCGCCGAAAACAAAAGCGAAAGATGACGGGACGCGCAGCCCGGGAATACCCCAGATCCAGCATGATTGTTACGGGGTCGTGGAGGGAAACCGGGTCCTGTTTCGTGGAACCGTCGGACTGGCAGAGCTCCAGGACGTGCTCGGCCGGAAATAAACAGCCGCTATCAATCCTCCACCAGATGCCGCTCTATGCCGTGCGCCTTCAAGCCCCAGGCCATCAGACGTTCGATGCGCCGGTCCGCCTTGCGCAGGCGCTCGTTGAGCACCTGGAAGAAGTGCTGCAGCAACGGGTACCCGAGATCGGTATTCTGCGCCAGGAAGGCGGTCAGCTCGGCGCTGTCGATACGCAGCAGGGTGCATTCATCGATCGCCATGACCGAGGCACTGCGCTCGGCCGCCTCGAACAGATTGAGTTCACCGAACACCGCGCCGGGCCCAAGATCCACCAGGCCGGGACTGATGTGATGCTCGCCCTCGATATCGACACGCGCCGTCACCCGCACCTGGCCTGACTCCACCACGTACAGAAAACGATCCCGCTCTCCCTGGGTGATGATCCGCTGATTGGGAGCACATTCGATACGCCGAACCAGGTCGCTGGCTGCAAAGCGCTCACCGGTAAAAAACGCAAGCAGGTCGAGACTCAAACCGCGCTACCCCTCTGCATCAGCCTGGGCGAGCCACGCCGGACTTCAATCCCAACGGAACAATACCCACTGATTCACGCTGGGTCCCTTGGTCGGATCCTCGGTGGTGTAATCGAGCTCACCGTCTCCGTCATCGTCCACGAAATAATAGGGGGAACCGACCCTGGGCTGTACCCTCACCATCACCAGGCGACCATTGATCCGGTACTCATAGACCTTCTCGGTACGGGTCTCGCGGATGGTGACATCCGGCTCCAGCGGCTCACCCGATTGCAGGACCGGTGGTGGTGGTGGCGCTTCGACCACCCCGGCCTCTTCGCCAGCCGCAACCGTGCCGATCCACAGAAACCCCGCCAGGGCCGGTACCCATCCTTTGTTCAGTCGCATTACCTGTCATGCTCCGATGTAGTTTCCTGTCACGGCAAGTATAGGGGAGTTCAGTGTTAGTCCAAAGCAGTAATGTCCCCTTTTGATTTCGGGAGGGGTGGTGACAGAGGAGACCATTGCGATGACACAGAAGACGGTGGACCGGCTGGGGGTGGTTCAGCGGGTTGTCGACCG
>JAKRWE010000152.1 GCA_024712425.1 Chromatiales bacterium | reverse complement strand
CAAAGCTTTCTTGGGTACATTTTGTCACGGGCAAAACCTTGTTCGGATCCAGTGTAACCAACTGAATTTTAACGAACTACACGGGTTTTGCCCTTTTTATTTGTGAAATATTCGGGTTAGCTACCTTGGAGGTGAAACGGGTCAGGGTTTGATATAGACGAAGCCCTGTTGCTGCAGGCGGGTCAGCGCGGTGATTGCGCTGGGGACGATATCGTCGGTATCCACCCCGTGCAGATCGTTGAACGGGTCGATGTGGTGGCGCCGGGCGCTGTTGGCGGCCACCAGGAAACGCACGCCCTGGTCGCGCAGGGTGTCGATCCTGGTCGTCATCACCTGGTCGCCGTTGGCCGTTTTGATGCCGGTGGCATGAGCCAGGGCCTCGGGATCGAGCAGCAGGCTGAGTCCGGCCCCATGCAGTACCACGAACAGCTGGATATTGCCCCGGGCGCCGTCTATCTGGTTCTGCAGGTTGTACAGCGCATATTCCTGGTGCTTGCGGTCGTCGAAATTGATGTGGTACACCACGCGCTCGGGCGTATCCGACCCGGCCGCGGTCAGCAGGCCGCACAGCAGCAACGCCAGTACCAGGCGCTCGCGGTTGAAGGGCCATCGCTCACACACGGATGTAGATCCAGCCTTCCTGCTGACGTTTGACCACGTAGTCGACACCGGAGTTGATGACCTCTGCGTCCGGCACGATCTGTACATCCACGCCATGCTGCACCTTGACCCGCTTGATGGTGTTCCTGCAGGCCACGAAGGTCAGGTTGTCGTAGTGCTGGGCCATTTCGTGGATACGATCCTTGAACATGCTCAGGCTCTCACGCAGGAAATCCAGCCCCTCGCCGTTGCTCACGATCTCCACACGCAGGGGCTTGCCCTCTTCCCGGTAGGTATCGAGCATCTGTTCCACGTCGTCCAGCAGTTCCGCCGCGGCGAACTGGTCCGGGGTGGTCAGGTGGAATACGATGCGGGTCTCCTTGCTGTCGGCTGCAGCCGGGGCCTGTCCCCGTCCCGCCGGGTCGAGCAGGACCAGGCGGGACGGGGCGATGTGTTTTTCACCCATCACCCAGCCGCCGATCAGGCCCACGGCCAGCATCACCAGGCTGGCTGCGATGGCCAGGCGGGAGGCACCGCTGCGCGGGCTCTTGCAGGAGGCCAGTCCCGGTGGATTGGCGTAGGCCAGCTGCAACTGGCTCTTGAGGTTGTTCAGCTCGCAGGCCTCGCGTGCCAGTTCCGGGTCTTCCTGCAATGCGGAAAGTACTTCCAGGCGCTCTTCCGCGGTGAGTTCGCCGTCCACGTAGGCGTTGATATCGATGTCGTGTTGACGATTCATAATGACTTCCTCAGAGGGGCCACGACCAGTGATGACGGGGCACCATGGGTCTTCTCCAGCTGTTCACGCAGGCGCTTGCGGGCGCGTGACAGGCGGCTCATGACCGTTCCCACCGGTACGTCCAGGATCTGCGCGGTATCGGCATAGCTGAAACCGCTCAGGTCCACCAGGGTGATGATCTGGCGGTGATCATCGTTCAGGCTGTCGATGGCTTCCCGGGTGCGCTGCACCAGCAGGGATCGATCGGTTACCTCCTCCGGGGTCTCCTCGCTGACCGGCTCGAAATCCTGGCCGGTTTCTTCCTTCTGTTTTCTGAACTGGTCGCGGAACAGGTTGGCCATGATGCGGGTAAGCCACACCTGCAGCCGCGCCTCTTCCCTCAGGGTGTCGATCTTGGCCAGGCCGCGCGCCATGGTCTCCTGCACCAGGTCTTCTGCCAGGTGCTGGTCATGGCTCCAGGACCAGGCCAGGCGGTACAGGCGCTCTCTCTCCGCGCAGATGGCATTGCGCAGGCGCCGGTTGCGGCCCAGTTTCTTGATCTGTGCTGAGGGCGTTTTGTCTTGCATGTGCGTATAGACGGGGGTGGGCCGGGTTTATTCCGTGGCCGGGACCCGATTATCGGCTGTTGCGGAAGGGCGTCACAAATCGTGACCCTTGTGGTATAGAAGATGCCCATGAAACGATCTTTCGCAGAACGGCTGCTGGCCTGGTACGAACGGCACGGTCGCCACGATCTGCCCTGGCAGCGGCCACGCTCCCCGTACCGGGTCTGGGTGTCGGAGATCATGCTGCAGCAGACCCAGGTGGCCACGGTCATCCCCTATTACGAGCGTTTCATGCAGCGATTCCCGGACGTACAGGCCCTGGCCGCCGCTGACCCGGACGAGGTGCTGCATCACTGGTCAGGCCTGGGGTATTACGCCCGGGCCCGCAACCTGCACCGTGCCGCGCAACAGATCGTCGCCCGGCATGGCGGCGTGTTCCCGGAGGAGGTCGCCCTGGTGCAGGCGTTGCCGGGGATCGGGCGTTCCACGGCCGCTGCCATTCTGTCGCTGGCCCTGGATCAGCGCCACGCCATCCTCGATGGCAACGTGAAGCGCGTACTGGCGCGGCATCGGACGGTGGCCGGCTGGCCGGGGCGTGCGGCAGTGCAGCGGCAGCTGTGGGCGCTGGCCGAACAGAATACGCCGCAACAGCGGGTTGCCGATTACAACCAGGCGATGATGGACCTGGGCGCCACCTGCTGTACGCGGACCTCGCCGGCGTGCGAGGTCTGCCCGGTCGCCGGCGACTGCCAGGCCCGCATCCAGGGCCGGCAGGCCGATTTCCCCGAGGGCAGACCCAGGAAGGCCCTGCCGGTGCGTCGTATTCGGATGCTGCTGCTGAGGGATCCGCAGGGACGGGTCCTGCTGCAGCGGCGGTCACCCCAGGGTATCTGGGGCGGCCTGTGGAGTTTTCCTGAATTGCCGTGCGCGGCCGATCCCCACGCATGGTGCTGTCAGCAGGGGCTGGCGCCGGTGGCGGGAAGGCGGGACCTGGCGGCGCGCCGGCATACCTTCAGCCACTTTCACCTCGACATCCTGCCCAGCGAAATCCCGTTGCAGGAACCCGGTTACGGGGTCATGGATGCCGATACACTGGTCTGGTATAACCCGCGTCGACCCGAGGCGCTCGGGCTGGCGGCGCCGGTCGCGGCCCTGTTGCAGGAAATCAATCACGAGGAATAGCCATGAGTCATGTCGTCAACTGTGTAAAACTCAAGCGCGAGGCCGAGGGCCTGGATCGCCAGCCCTACCCCGGCGAGCTGGGCAAGCGGATCTACGAGAATGTCTCCAAGGCCGCCTGGCAGGACCGGCTGCGCCACCAGACCATGCTGATCAACGAGTATCGCTTGAGCCCGGTGGATCCCAAGGCGCGCACCTTCCTCGAGGAGCAGATGGAAAAAATCTTCTTCGGGGAGGGGGCCGAGGCGCCACCGGATTTCCGCCCGGAGTGATACAGGTCCTGTCCGTACACCGACATAAGGCGTAGGGTTGGCTCATGGACGCAGAGACCGAACGCCAGCACCATCTGATACAGGGGTTGCTCGCCCCCAGGCCTATCCGCATGCGGTGGAGCGGGTGCGGCATATCGAGACCCATATCTCGCATGTCCTGCTGGCCGGCGACTATGCCTACAAGATCAAGAAACCGCTGGACCTGGGCTTTCTGGACTACCGGGGGCTGGCCCGGCGACACCATTATTGCCGGGAGGAGCTGCGCCTTAACCGTCGTACCGCGCCGGATATCTACCTGGACGTGGTGGGAGTGGGTGGTGCACCGGAGGCCCCCGCATCACCGATGAACAGGGCAAGGGATGCCTGGAGTATGCGGTGCGCATGCGTCGTTTCGAACCCGGTGCTTTGCTCAGTGAGCGCCTGCAGTCCGGCAAATGGCCTGAGGGCGTCACCGATACACTGGCCGACGGGATTGCCCGTTTCCACCAGGTGGCAGCCGTTGCCGGCCCCGATGCCCCCCTGGGGTGCCCCGGAGCAGGTCCATGGGCCGGTGCAGGCCAATTTCCGGGCCCTCGCCGGTCAGGTCGATGCTGCCCGCCTGCAGGCGCTGGCCGGGTGGGCGGACGCGCGCCATCGCGCGCTGCGTGACACATTCGGGCAGCGCCGCCGCGCGGGGCATGTTCGCGAGTGCCATGGCGACATGCACCTGGGCAATATCGTCATGTGGCAGGGGCGGCCGCAGTTGTTCGATGGTATCGAGTTCAACGAGGGCTGCGCTGGATCGATGTGATCAACGATATCGCCTTTCTGATGATGGACCTGGAGGAGCGGGGGCGTCCCGACCAGGCCTGGGGCCTGATCAACCGCTACCTGGAATGGAATGGTGACTATGCCGGGCTCGCGGTACTCGATTACTACCGCTGTTACCGGGCAATGGTCAGGGCCAAGGTGGCGGGGATCCGCCTGCGTCAGGACGGTCTGGACAGCGCCGAGGCGAGCCGGGCCAACGAGGCCCTGTAGGCCTATCTCCGTCCGGCCGAGGCCTATACGCGGCCGCGTCCCGCCTGCCTGCTGCTGACCAGTGGTCTGTCGGGTTCCGGCAAGAGCTGGCTCTCGCGGCAACTGGCGCAGGCCATGGGGCTGGTGCGCCTGCGTTCCGATATCGAGCGCAAGCGCCTGTTCGGCCTGGGTCCGCTGGCGCAAAGCGGCTCGGGCATGGATGCCGGTATCTACACCGCAGCGGCCTCGCAGCGTACCTACCGGCGTCTGCAGGAACTGGCCACGGTGATTCTGGACGCCGGTCATGCGGTGGTCGTGGATGCGGCCTTTCTGGACCGGGCCCGGCGGCGCGACTTCGTCGAGCTGGCGCAACGGCAGGGTGTGCCGGTCCTGGTGATCCGCTGCAAGGCGGACGAGGCCACGCTGCGTCAACGCATCCGCCAGCGCCAGGCCGGCGGGTCGGATGCCGCGGAGGCCGATCTCTCCGTTCTGCAACAGCAGCAGCTGTTGCAGGAACCGCCGGATGCCGGCGAGCAGGCGCTCACCCTGAACGTGGATACCGGAAAGCCACTGGACCTGGCGACCCTGGTCAGCCGGGTGGAGGCACGCCTCGGTGAACAGGCCGGTTGGCGCGATATGCGCGAATCCCCTTGACGAAAGCGTCCGCTCCGGCTTAAATACGCCCCCTTTGACGCATCCGCGTTACCGACTTTGCCCAGGTAGCTCAGTCGGTAGAGCAGAGGATTGAAAATCCTCGTGTCGGCAGTTCGATTCTGTCCCTGGGCACCATTCAAAAACATAGAGTTATGTGATTTCAAGCCTCGGTATGCCCGGGGCTTTTTTGCGCCTGGGCTATGGATGGGCTATGCCGCTTGTCTATATGCTGCCCAAACAAAAAACGGCCGCGAAGCCGGGTTACGAATCGAGTCTCCAAGGTCCCTGGGGGCTTCTTCATGCTTAGTTTGCGCAGAGGAAGCGCTAGTTATCTATCTGAAGTTTCACCGTTTTTGACATGGCGGGATCATCGTCATATCAGGCCACCATGCGTAAAAGCAGCGAGACGAAATCATTTTTCCGGAGATTGCCGGCAGCAGGCCAAAGCCTGAGGAAATCCCTGTCCAATGCCGCATTGGCGATCAGCCTCCGCACATCGGAGAAAGAAAAACTGGTTCGACCTTTCACGATGTGTCGCCGTTGTGGGTCAGCCTTGATGCGATCGGCATAGATCCAGGTGATCGTCGTGGCCATCATACAAAAGTTCAGGTGATTGACCACGGCATGGGCATTACGCGTCTGGCTTGTGGCGCTGCCAATCTCCTGCTTGATCTCCTTGAAGCCGGACTCGATCTTCCAGCGCGCACCGTAGTACTCGATGATCTGTTGAACGGAGAGTGTCAGGTCTGTGGTGAACAAGGCAACCCACTGAGTTTTACGGAAGACCCACACCACGCGTGCCGGACAGCGCAGGTTCTTGAGCATGACGACCTGTTCACAGGCCAATACATCCCGCCGCTTGCCGTAGAGGAATACCGGGAGAGTGTGCGCCTGTTCCCAGCGATGGGCAGCCAACTCGGATACCGAACCCAGTTTTTCACCATACTTGCGGGGACGGCCACGCAGAGGCTCCATGCGCTGAGTGGGTAAATCATAGAGGGCGACGTTGGAGCGAAGCCGGGAGAGGGGATCGAACCGGTATTCCGATGCCTTCAGTGGCCGGTGCAGGCCATCGTTGCCGAACCAACTGTCGGTAACCACCAGCAGCGGCTGGTCGGGAAAATGCGCGGCAACCGAGCAGAGCATCTCGACGGCCTGCGTCATCTTCGACTGGAAGGCTACCGGAGTCCCGGATTTTTCTGCCGTCACGGAGCGTGCTTCGATATCCTTTTTCATGAAATAGAAACGGAAGGCCAGTGGCAGGCAGCTCCACCGTCCCTTGATGCGTTTCAGCGTAACCGTCCATTCCAGACCGCTATTGCCCCAACCTGGATTATCTGAGTCGCTTTTTCTTCTTGCCGGTCGGTCGTTGCGGCTCGGCGGTGCCGGCATCCTTCACCGGAGACAGCA
>JAKRWE010000151.1 GCA_024712425.1 Chromatiales bacterium | reverse complement strand
GTGTGCCTGCAGCCTAGAAAATAGCCCTTCACGAGCCTTTCCACGTCCCGTTCGAGGCACCACATCTTCCATCCACTGACCGCCCGGAAAAGCGAGAAGCGGATGAAATATTCGGGTTAGCTTCAGGTCGGTAACGATCATTACCCGGTTGTCGGGATCGACATCGGCGCGCAACGACCACTCGCCCCTGGCCGGGGAACCGACCGTGATCAGGTCATAACCCTGGTCCTTGTACCAGGCGACACCCGCCACCAGGTCGCTGTCCTTGTATTCCTCGCCATTGGGCGATATCAGCACCGGCGCCGGCGAACCCTTCTCGCGAAACAGCAGGATGGCGGCCTCCTTCACACTGGCATCCACGGTGAAGCGATTGTCCTTCAGCGGCACGCCCTCGGGCTTGCCTACCTGCTCGAAGACCTTGAGGAAGACGCGTTTGGGCTGGTCCGCGCCGTCCACCTGCTGATACCAGCCACCGGTTTCACCGGACAGGCGCTTCATCAGTTCATGGTCGGCACGGTCGGACAGCGCGATGGTGTGTACCTTCACGCCGAGTTGCTTGAGATGGGGCAGCAGCTTTTCCAGGATACGTTTTCGCGAGGCAGCGCTCTCCCCGGCGACCTTGGAGACATCGACCATGCCGTCGGTCAGCAACACCAGGTGCCGGTTGTGCGTGGTCGGCCTGCCGGACCAGTCCTTGGTCGCATCCTCGAGCACTCGCTCTATATTCGTAAACGCACCCGGGGACTTGATCTGTTGTGAAAGCGCCAGGGCCTTTTTCTTCCAGGCCTCATCCACCCCGGCCAGGGGCACCAGGGGATTAGTCCATTTGGCGAAGGTCCAGACACCGGCACGGGTACCCGGCTGCAGCAGCCCCACCAACATGCGCAGGGCAGGCCGTCGCAGGTTGTGCGGATCGTTCTGCTTCATGCTGCCGGAGATGTCGATCAGGACCCTGACATCGTTCTTGTCCGGCGCCTTGGCATGGACTGGCCACATCAACAGGGCCAACACACCGGCAATCAACCATTTGCTCCACTGAGGCATTTTCTTCTCCCACGGCAGGACGGCCTGCGCGCAATCGTTCGCATCACCCTGCTTAGCGGCCGCGGGAAAACGAACTTTAGGAAAGAAAGGTCACCTGTCAGGCGTAGGGATTGTCCTGGCCGGGGTGTACGGGATAGAAACGGCGGTAGGTCCACTGGTACTGGGCCGGCGCCGAGGCCACGCAAGGCTCGATCGCCGCGTTCAGCGCCGTGGCCGCGGTCAGCGGGTCTTGATCGGCAATCGCCCTGTCGGCCTCGAAATAGGCCATACGGTAACGGCCGTCCGGCTGGCGCTGCGCCCACACGAACAGCACGGGCGCATCATGGCGGGCGGCGAGGCGGCCCAGCAGCACCATGGTGGCGCAGTCGCGACCGAAGAACGGCGCAGCCATTGCTGCGGCCCCCGCGGCCTTTGGCGCCTGGTCGGGCAGAATCGCCACCACATCACCCGCCTGCAGGGCCTGGTGCAGCGCCCTGATCCCCGCGCGCGAGGTGGGAACCATGTCGATACGCGCGATACTGCGCCCCTGCGTCATGAGCGGTTCGAGAAACGCCTGCCGTGGTGGCCGGTACAGGCCGGTGATACGCAATGACTGATCGATACCGCTGGAGACCATCTCCCAGTTGCCATGATGCGGCATGGCCAGGATCAGGCCCCTGCCCCGTTTCACCATTGCACGCATGGTCTCCGGCAGACCGTTGCAATCCACGCGAGCCGAAAGATCCTCCCCGGACAGCCAGATCCGCGGCATCTCGACGAAGGTGATGGCGCTCTCGATCAACGTCTCCCGGACCAGGGATTCCCGCTCGTTCGCCGGCATGTCAGGATAGGCGATCGCAAGATTGGCGCGCACATTACGCACCTCCCTGCCGCCGAGGCGATACATCAGTCGGCCGCCTGTGCGCCCAAGCCAATGCAGGACCGGCCACGGCAGCCGTGCCAGCAGGCGCAGCAACAGGGTAAGCAGCCGCTGCGACATCAATAATTCCAATCCATTAATTTCGGCATGAAAGAAATTCTTGTTCTATAAATGCACATACACCAACAACGCACGAGGAACCCATGTCGCATACCAACGACCCTGTCGCATTATCCCCCAAACAGGCCTGGCAGTTGCTGCAGGATGACAGCCGGGCCGTGCTGGTCGATATCCGCTCCAGCATGGAATACCTGTTTGTCGGCCATCCCAAGGGCGCGGTGCACGTAGCCTGGATCGACGAACCGGACTGGGACGTCAACCCCGACTTCGTCACCGAGATCCGCAAGCTGATGCTCGGCGGGGTGGTGTGTGAGGTGGACGAGGGCTGCGCACCGGTCATCCTGATCTGCCGCAGCGGCAAACGCTCCCTCGAGGCCGGTCGCGCCCTGCTCGAGGCAGGCGTGAAAAACGTGATGCATGTCGATGAAGGTTTCGAGGGTGAACTGGACGACGACCACCACCGCAGCTCGGTCGGCGGCTGGCGCTACCATGGTCTGCCCTGGGAACAGTGCTGAACTGTCGACCGGCCAAAGGTACAATCCCGGTTCATTCATTTTTTCCGGCCCTACATGTCCACACCCGTTGTTTCATGCAGTGACCCGATCGCCGCGCCACTACCTGAGCTGCTCGCGCCCTATGGCCTGACACTGCGCTGGGTCGACGCCGGGCAGCCCATACCCGGCAGCTTCTGGGGGGGCAGCGAGGCCGGCCTGGTCGGCGACCGGCTGTATGTGCGCCCGGACACGCCGCTGCACTCGGCCCTGCACGAGGCCTGTCATTACATTTGCATGGATCCGCAACGGCGCGAAAACCTTGACACCGACGCGGGCGGTGACTACGACGAGGAGAACGGCGTCTGCTATCTGCAGATCCTGCTCGCCGGGCAACTTCCCGATATGGGCGAAGAACGCATGCAGGCGGACATGGATGCCTGGGGCTACAGTTTTCGCCTCGGTTCGACCAAGGCCTGGTACGAACGAGATGCACAGGATGCCCTGGCGTGGTTGAAACGACACGGAATTGTGGATAATTTCGGTCAGCCCACCTGGGCATTGCGTATGGACATCAAACAACCTGATATGGAATCACGATGATCAAGAAGTGTCTCTTTCCGGCTGCCGGTTACGGCACGCGCTTTCTGCCCGCCACCAAGGCCATGCCCAAGGAGGTCATGCCTATCGTCGACAAGCCCCTGATCCAGTTCGGCGTCGAGGAGGCGCTGGCTGCCGGGATGCACGAGATCGCCATGGTCACCGGGCGCGGCAAAAGGGCCCTGGAAGACCACTTCGATGTGAGCTACGAGCTGGAGCACCAGATCAGCGGCACGGACAAGGAAAACCGGCTGGCCGATATCCGCCGCCTCATGGAGGAATGCACCTTCTCTTACACCCGCCAGAAAGAGATGCTCGGCCTCGGGCACGCCATCCTGACCGGCGAGCTGCTGGTCGGCGCCGAACCCTTCGGTGTCATCCTTGCCGACGACCTCTGTGATGGCGCGAACGGCGAAGGCGTGATGGCGCAACTGGCGAAGATCTATAAAAAGTACCGCTGCAGCGTGGTGGCCATCGAAGAGGTGCCACAGAACGAAGTGTACAAGTACGGCGTGATTGCCGGATCCCAGATCGAGGACGGTCTGTACATGATCTCGGACATGGTCGAGAAGCCGGCGCCGGAGGAAGCACCCTCCAACTTGGCTATCATCGGCCGTTACATCCTGACACCCGACATCTTCGACATCCTGCGTGAAACCCCAGCCGGCAAGGGCGGTGAACTGCAGATCACCGACGCCCTGATGCTGCAGGCCAAACGCAACATGGTGCTGGCCTACAAATTCAAGGGGGAGCGTTTCGACTGCGGCAGCATGGAAGGCTTCGTCGCTGCGACCAACCACTACTACCAGCGGATGAAGGACTCAGAGTAACTGCAGAAAGGCCGCCGCCTTGTCCTCGCTTTCCCGGTACTCCGCCTTGGCCTCGGAATCTGCAACTATCCCCCCACCGGCCCAGTAGTACAACTGGCTGTCGTGCTTCAGCACGGTTCGGATGGTAATGCTGCTGTCCATACGGCCATCGTAACCCAGGTAGAAAACACTGCCGCAGTACAGCTCCCGACTGACGGGCTCCAGCTCGTCGATAATCTGCATGGCGCGCTGTTTCGGCGCGCCGGTAATGGACCCGCCCGGGAAGCAGGCCCGCAGGAGATCGATGGCATCCCGGCCCTTCGCCAACTGGCCGGTGACCGTACTGACCAGGTGGTGGACCTTGGCAAACGACGCTACCGCGAACAGCTCCGGCACCTCGATACTGCCCTCCCGGCAGACCTGCCCCAGATCGTTACGCAGCAGATCGACGATCATCAGGTTCTCGGCACGATCCTTCTCGCTGGCCAGCAGATCGGCCCGCAATTGGGCGTCGCGCGCAGGGTCCGCGGCCCGTGGCCGGGTGCCCTTGATCGGCCGCGTAGTAACCCGCCCGCCTGCGTCCAGCGACAGAAACTGCTCCGGTGAATTGCTGAGCAACTGAAAATCCCCAAAGTCCAGGAAGGCGCCGTAAGGTGCGGGGCTGATCTCACGCAGACGCCTGTATAGCGAATAGGCGTCTTCTGTCGAGCATGCCTCGAAGCGGCGCGTCAGGTTGACCTGGTAGATATCACCTTCCCGGAGATAGTGCTGCACGCGCTCGAAGGCCCGCCAGTAGGCCGCCCATTCCAGGCTGTTTCCGCGCAGCTGACCAGGCAGCGGTCTCGGCGCAGTGTCGACGGGCTCCATCTCGAGCCGGGCGCGCAGCGCCGCCCATTGCGCATCAGGCAGGTCACCCCGACCGCCCGAGACCAGCCATACGCGCCGCTGCAGGTGATCCGCCACGATCGCCCAGTCGTATTGCCCGAACACCGCGATCGGCCGCGCCAGGGCATGGGCCGGCTGCATGCCCTTCCACTCACGCCCCACCTCGTATCCGAGACAACCGATCGCGCCACCGCAGAAAGGCAGGCCGGCAGGCACCGCCACCGCCTGACCCAACATCTGCCGCAAGGCAGGGGCAATACCGCCCCCCTCTCCCGGCGCAACGCGGTGCAGCGATACCGGTGCCGCGGCGAGGATATCGTAACGGGTTCCGGAGCCCCCGCCGCTGTCCAGCCACACCGGACAGGGGAGATCACGTATGCACTCGAACCACGAGCTGATGTCGTCCCGCCATGGCAATTCAAGTTTTGTTGGCGTTGTCACACCTGTTCCCATTCAGGCTCAACCAGATGACCACCATATCAAAATCCCACTAAATGACCTGCATCAAGCGGTTGCGAGCAGACGCTTTCTACCGTGCACAAACAGGATTAGCCTTAACATATTGACCATCTGTTTCTCCGGAGCCCATCACATGACCGAAACCGTCGAATCCGCACCGAATCCCGCTGTCGACAGCAGCGACTCCCAGCAGGCGGATGAACGCCGCCTGTTGAAAAAAGCCAGGCGCAAGGCGTTCCGGAAGTATTTGAAAGAGGAGGAGTTGAAACCCTTCCAGGCCGAGCTGATCAAGATGCAACAGTATCTCGAACAGACCCAGAAGCGCATGATCATCCTGTTCGAGGGACGCGACGCAGCGAGCAAGGGCGGCACCATCCGCCGGGTCACGCGTTACATGAATGAAAAGCACTACCGGGTGGTGGCGCTCGGCAAGCCCACCGAACGGGAAAACACCGAATGGTTCTTCCAGAAATACGTGCGCCAGTTTCCGCGTGGCGGCGAGATCGTGCTGTTCGACCGCAGCTGGTACAACCGCGCCATGGTGGAACCGGTGTTCGGCTTCTGTACCGATGAGGAATACCGCAACTTCATGCGCGGCGTGACCGGCTTCGAAAAAGACCTCATCCGCCAGGGCACCATCCTGGTAAAGCTCTATTTCAGCGTGACCAAGGAGGAACAGGCACGGCGCTTCAACCGCCGCAAGACCGACCCCCTGCGTCAGTGGAAACTGAGCGAGGTCGACGTCCAGGCCCAGGAACGCTGGGACGACTTCACCCAGGTGAAGTACCAGATGCTGAAAAGACACACACCACCCACGCGCCCTGGAAGATTATCCGTTCCAATGACAGGCATCTTGCACGTCTCAACGCCATGAAGGTCATCCTCAACTCGGTGCCCTACGAACGTGACGAGTCGCTGGGACTGGATTTTGTCCCGGACCCCGATATCGTGGTTTCGGGCTCACGCGAGCTGGAGTTGATGGAGGCCGAGCGTCTGAGGAGCGGCAAGTTCCAGGGCTAACAGGCTGTTGAAATTCGCCGCCTGAAGTGGAAGATACCGGTAAGGAAGGAAGAAGGACGAGCAGTACGATGCGTGGCCCGGATATTCAACAAGATGCCCTGTTCAGCACGGTCAGC
>JAKRWE010000150.1 GCA_024712425.1 Chromatiales bacterium | reverse complement strand
TCTTCATGCTGGGAGGTGAGAGCTATCGACTGAAGCACAAACGCGAGAGCTGATTTTTTTGTCGCCCCGGGTGGGTCAATTTTATTGGCCGAGGGGGGGTCAAAATTATTGGCCATTGACAGCCCTCCCCCGCAAGCAGGGCAGGGGATGCCAGAAAGCAATGCTATGATGCCTCTCAGACCGGTTATATGGAGACATCATGGGACTGTTCAAGGATCTCGAAGCCATGCGCAGTGGCGAATCCGTGCCGCTGGAGGAAGCGCTGGCGGCGCTGCCGTGGAATGCCGATGGCCTGCTGCCGGCCATTGCACAGCAGCACGATACCGGCGAGGTGCTGATGCTGGCCTGGATGAACGAGGAGACCCTGCGCGAGACCCTGGCCAGGGGCAGGGTCTGCTACTGGTCCCGCTCCCGCCAGAGCCTGTGGCGCAAGGGGGAGTTGTCCGGCCAGGTGCAGATGCTGAAGGAGCTGCGTTTCGACTGCGATGGCGACACCATCCTGTGCAAGGTCGATCAGACCGGACCGGCCTGCCATACCGGGCGGCGTGACTGCTTCTACAACAAGGTGGAGGGCGACCGGCTGGTCGTGGACAAGGATGCGCTGATCGACCCGGAGGAACTGTATGGCAGGCGCTGAGCTGTGTATCGAGCCGATCCCGGCCTTCGACGACAATTACATCTGGCTTTTGAACCGGCCGGGCAGCGAGGCCTGCGTGGTGGTGGACCCGGGCGATGACGATCCGGTGCGCGAGCTGCTGCAGGCGCGCGGCCTCCGCCTGGAGGCGATCCTGATCACCCACAAGCACGGGGACCATGTCGGCGGGATCGCCGGCCTGAAGGCAGTCTGGCCGGATGCGCCCGTCTACGGCCCGGCCCATGAAAATATTCGCACGGTTGAGCACCGCCTCCAGGGTGGGGATGTGGTCGGACTCGAGGGATTGGCCCTGGACCTGGATGTGCTGGACGTACCGGGACACACGGAGGGGCACATCGCCTATTATACGCCCGGTGCCCTGTTCTGCGGCGATACCCTGTTCGCCTGCGGCTGCGGCCGGGTGTTCAGCGGCACCTTCGGGCAGTTGAGCGAGTCGCTGCGTTCATTGGCCGAATTACCCGTCAACACCCGGGTCTACTGCGCGCACGAATACACCCTGGACAATATCGGTTTTGCAAAATGGGTCGAGCCGGACAATCCCGACCTGGCCGTGCGCGAGGAACGGGTGCGGGCGCTTTGGGAGGCGGACAGGCCCAGCGTTCCCTCCACCCTGGGCGAGGAATTGCTGACCAACCCCTTCATGCGTACCGACCAGCCGGAGGTGATTGCGGTGGCCGAACGCTGGGTAGGGCGGAAACTGTCCACGCCGGTCGAGGTCTTCACCGCAGTACGCACCTGGAAGGACAAGGAGTACGACTGATGAGCCAGATCCTGATCAAGAACGCGCGCATGGTGAACGAGGGCCAGATCAACGAGGGCGATCTGCTCATCCGCAACGGCCGCATCGAGCGTATCGACACCGAAATCGTCATCGACAATGCACAGATCATCGATGCCAGCGGACTCACGCTGATGCCGGGCATGATCGATGATCAGGTGCATTTTCGCGAGCCTGGGGTGACCCACAAGGCGGACATTGCCACCGAGTCGCGCGCGGCGATCGCGGGGGGGATCACCAGTTTCTTCGACATGCCCAACACCAGGCCGCAGACAGTGACCCTGGATGTGCTGGAAGACAAATTCGCCCTGACAGCCGGACGTGCCTGGGGCAACTATGCCTTCTACCTGGGTGGAACCAACGACAATATCGAAGAGATCCGTCGCCTGGCGCCCGGTCAGACCTGCGGGGTGAAGGTGTTCATGGGCGCCTCCACCGGCAACATGCTGGTCGACGACCCGGCCACCCTGGAGGCCATATTCCGCGACTGCCCGACCCTGATCGCCACGCACTGCGAGGACACACCGACCATACTCGCAAACGAGGCGCGTTACCGGGAAGAGTACGGTGAGCAGATCCCCATGCGCTTCCATCCCTTGATCCGCAGCGGGGAGGCCTGCTGGAAATCGTCGTCCATGGCGGTCGACCTGGCGAAAAGACACGATACCCGGCTGCACGTGCTGCACCTGACCACCGCGCGCGAGCTCGAACTGTTCGAGGCGGGCCCGGTGGAAGGCAAGCGCATCACGGCCGAAGCCTGTGTGCATCACCTGTATTTCAGCGACGAGGACTACGAACAGCGGGGCAGTCTGATCAAGTGCAATCCGGCGGTGAAGACGGCCCGGGACCGCAGTGCCTTGCGCGCTGCATTGGCGGATGACCGGATCGATGTGATCGCCACCGACCACGCGCCGCATACCTGGGAGGAGAAGCAGGACCCCTCCTATTTCAAGGCGCCGGCCGGCCTGCCCCTGGTCCAGCACGCACTGTGCATGGCCCTGGAGCTCGTGCACGACAACGATCTCGGCATCGAACAGCTGGTAAGGAAAGCGGCACATGCGCCGGCATCGCTGTTCGGTATCAGCGAGCGTGGTTACCTGCGCGAAGGCTACTGGGCCGACCTGGTGCTGGTCGACCTAAATTGTCCGCAGACCGTGATCAGGGGCGACGTGCTGTACAAATGCGGCTGGTCGCCGCTGGAGGGAGACACCCTGCGCTCCTCGGTCGCCATGACCTTCGTCAACGGCGAACTCAAGTACGATCGGGGCGAGTTCCTGGGTGAAGCGAACGGTCAGCGGTTGCTGTTTCGGCGTTGAAAACGGGAGCGGCGTTCCTGTCGTGAACCATTATGGATTCGCCCACGATTTGTAGGTCGGGTTTCAACCCGACAATGGGGATGGGAATGTCGGAATGGATTCCGACTAATGCGGTTTTATTCGATCCCGGGCGAGCAATGTCTGTCAGGCACTGGCAATTGCCCCCTTGTCCACCCCCTCGTAGGCATGCACGCGGAAGCGACTGCCCGGGTACTCCCGGGCCAGGCTGTCCGCGATATGCTGGGCCAGGTTCTCGACCGTGGAATCCCTGTCTACCAGGTAGCAGCGTGCGGCCGGCAGGCGCAGCAGGAATTGCCCCTGCGCGCTGCGGTAGCTGAACCACATGTCTCCGTCCTGCTCCTTGTCCAGGTCTTCGCGGCTGGCGATATAGATGTCCCGCCAGCGCTCGCACCGGTCGGCCTCCAGTTCCGGTGCGCGCTGGCCGTCACGTTCGATCACCAGGCGTGAACGATGGCCATGGGCGATGCGCTGGCAGTTGCCGCAATGGTGCTTGAGGCCGTGGCTGTAGTGATAGAAGGCGCCATCGATGTATTCCGGTGTCAGCCGGATCTGCAGCGACTCGACATTGCCGGGCATCCGGGGCTGCAGTTGCGCCACGATCGCTGATGCCACCGCCTCGGGCGTGACCGCCTCGGCGTCGATGCGGGCAATGGCCTGTTCGGGGCTGCTGTGCTGGATCAGGCGGCCGTTCTGCATCTCGAAATTGAGATGCGACATGCCGCGCCGTGGCTGCTCGGCGAGGCCAGGATAACGCATGGGGATCAGCAGGCGGTGATCGAAGGCATCGTCCACCAGTTGCTTGATGGAGCGCTTCACATCGGCAAAATCGAGCACCATGCCCTGTTCGTCGAGCCCGCCTTGCAGCACCACGTCCAGCAGCCAGCTCTCGCCTAGCATACCCCGCTGCGGGTGCAGGTAGGAGAAGTCCAGCGTGGTCAAGCGGTTGACGAAAAGCTGAGGCATGAGGGGTGCCTGGAAATGAATGGATTCGATGAAGACAGCAATGAATCGCCCCGGCAGCTGCAGTCAGGCGTACATGCAAGATTTGTATCAGAGTGCGTATCGTATCCCATCACGGTTGTGAGTGGCCATTGAAGACTTTGCACGGATTTTCGCGATAGAGTCTTGAAGCCCGCGCCATGTCGCAATGCTCTGCTTGGCGCGCAGCAAACGAATACACTATAATCCTTTACCATAAAGTAAAGCATATTGGTGCACCCCCCATGTCCACGACCACCCTCAGCTCAAAATCTCAGCTTGTCCTGCCAGCCAAAATTCGGCGCAAGCTTGGTATTCACCCTGGAGATCGCTTGGTCGTTGAAGTGGAGGGTGATCACGCCGTAATCCGCAAAGCGGCCGCATCCGATGTTGAAGCGCTGGCCGGTTTCCGGTCGGAACTCTGGGAGGGATACGCCCACGAGCTGGTCCGGGCACGGGACGAATGGGACCGCTGATTCCGAATGGCAATCGGGTGCTGCTGGACACGGTGGTACTCATCTACTTCTTGGAGCACGAAGGATTGCACCAACAGCAGGCAGCGCAAGTGCTTAACCAGATCGAACAGGGGGCGAACAAGGGTGTGGTCTCGAGCCTGATTCTGACAGAGCTGCTGGTTCCACTCTACAGGGCGGGGGATGCCGCCCAGGCACGGAAGCTGGCAAACCTGCTGAGGAATTTCCATAATCTGGAGATGGTGTCTGTCAATGACAATATCGCGATGGAGGCAGCGCGCCTGCGCGCCGTGCATGGGCTTCGAACACCCGATGCCATCCATGCAGCGACCGCCCTCGTTTACGAGGCGGACGGCATAGTAAGCAATGACAGGCAATTGAGCCGTGTGGAACGAGAGGGTATTTCCGTTTGGCTGTTCGACGGGTGATTTTTTGCGCGTCACCCAATCCGTTGGGTCGCCTTGCGGAAGAAATAATGGAGCCACTGGGCGGAATCGAACCGCCGACCTACTGATTACGAATCAGTTGCTCTACCGACTGAGCTACAGTGGCCTGAAGGACGCGTGATTATAGGGAACCGCAGCGGAATTTTCATCTTTTCTCCCGGCCTGCGTAGCCTGGGTGAAGCGCAGCGCAACCCGGGGTTAACCGTCGAAGTTTGCCCTGGATTGCACTTCTTCCCATCCAGGCTACGATACCCGGAGGAAAAAGGTGGGGGTTTTATCCCCGTGCCGCTGTCCACCCATAGGGCTGTGGATCGACGATAGGTTTCCGTCCCAGTACCAGGTCTGCGGCCAGGCGCGCGGAGGCTGGCGCCAGTACGACGCCGTTACGGAATTGGCCGGCATTGATGTACAGGTTTTCCATTTCGGGATGGCGCGCAATGTAGGGCACCCCTGCCGGGGAGCCGGGACGCAGGCCGGCCCAGTGTTTCAGCATTGGCTTGTCGCACATCACGGGGAAGCGTTCGCACAGCAGGGCGTGCAGTTCCTCCCGCATGGCGTCGGTGGTGGATTTGTCGAAGCCGACCTCCTCCATGCTGCTGCCAAACAACACAAGCCCGTCACGACGCGGGATGATATAGCGCTGTTCCTCCAGGGTTATACGACGGATGGTGCCGGGATCGGTCTTGTACAGCAGCATCTGCCCCCGTACCGGGCGGATGTCGGGCGGGGCTGGCAGGTCGCCGAGCAGTTCGCCGCTCCAGGAGCCCGCGCAGATCACGATACGGTCCACCTTGAGGAGGCCATTCGGAGTGTTGACGCCCATGCAGGCCGTTCCGCTGCAGACCAGGCTGGTGACGGGCGTGTTGGTCAACAGTTGCACCCCGCGCCGGATCAGGTCCGCTTGCAGCGCCTTTCCCATGCGGGGGTTGCGCAGCTGTCCGACCCCGGGCATCCACAGTCCCTGCTCAGGCGGGTGGGCCGCCTGGGGTTCAAGTTCCTGGAATGTCTGCCGATCGATGATTTCCAGGTGTCGGTGATGTTGCCGCGCCCAGTCACGGGCGGTATCGATCTCATCCGATGCGACCATCAGCATCCCGTTGCGGGTGAATTCGGGGTCGATCCCGGTATCCGTGTGAAGCGTCTCACACAATTCGGGATAGACCGACTGGCTCCAGCTGGCCAGCGCGGTAATGCTGTCAAGATAGCGCCAGGGAAACAGGGGCGAGACGATGCCACCACCGGCCCAGGTGGACTCGCGGGCAGGCTGCTGGCGCTCGATCAGGGTTACCTGACAGCCGGCAGTGTGCAGTTCGCGTGCGGTCAGCATGCCGATGATGCCGCCGCCGACTACCACGATATGTTGCGTCATCGCTTGGGTGCCTGCATAGATCTGGAGCGGGAATCAGAATCCTGGCTGGGGATCTTTCATGACCACTCGTCGGGAAGATGATGCATTTTATCACTATGGACAGGGTGCCATTAAACAGAGAGTGCTAAACAAGACCGATATGAACGTGCAGCAAAAAGGATTGACCCTGATCGAGCTGATGACGGCACTGGCCGTGGCGATCGTGCTGTTGGCGGTTGGTATTCCGGCAGTCAAGAGCATGCTGGCCAATAACCGTGCCGTCACCAATACCAATGCGCTGGTGGTTGCGTTGAACCTGGCGCGTAGGGAGGCGGTAAAACGCAATACAAACGTGACCGTCTGTGGCGTGGTGGACGCGGATGTGGCGGCGCCTGTCTGTACCGGGGACAGCGATTGGACCGGGGGCTGGATGGTATTCACCGATGCCGGTACGGCTGGANCGGTTGACGGATCGGATACCCGGATCCGGGTATGGCAACCCTTCGACCCTGCGCCAGCTATCGATACCGGTGGAGCCAACGATGTTCGCTTCAATCCGGATGGCTCGTCCGCGGCGGCGGTCGCGATAGAAATCGGACAAAACGGCTCATTGGCGAACCAGACCCGCTGTGTGCGGATTCTCGTGTCCGGTCAGATTCGTAGTGAGAGGAGTGCGTGTCCATGAAACGGGTGCTACGCGAGGGTGGTTTTACACTGATCGAGGTACTGGTGGCGCTGCTGATCCTGTCGGTTGGACTGATCGGCATTGCGGGCCTGCAGTTGACCGGCGTAAAGAACACGCGTGACGCCTATTACCGAACGCAGGCGGTGATGCTTGCCTATGATATTACGGATCGCATGCGGGCGAACATAACCGGCGTGACTGCCGGGAATTACGATGCCATTACTGGCAGCACCACAGGCGCCTGCCTGGGGACGGGCGGGTGCACGGCCGCGCAGATGGCTGCGGACGATGTGGCCCGTTGGCGGGCGGATGTGGCAGAGCGTCTGCCGGGTGGGGACGCGATCGTGTGTCTCGACAGTACCCTCGACGCCCCGCACGATGCTACTGATTCATCGTCTCCTGCCTGTGATGGTCTGGGGGGTATACCTAACCCGAATATTTCACAAATAAAAAGGGCAAAACCCGTGTAGTTCGTTCAAATTCAGTTGGTTATACTGGATCCGAACAAGGTTTTGCCCGTGACAAAATGTACCCAAGAAAGCTTTG
>JAKRWE010000014.1 GCA_024712425.1 Chromatiales bacterium | reverse complement strand
TATACAGCGTTGCTTCACTGATGCCTTCTTCCTGGGCAATAACCGGAATCGGCCTGTTGTTCGGCGGCAGCATCTTCTTCAAAACCGCCTCTTTACGTTCTTTCGGGTAACCCATGGTTCCCCTCTCTCATCCCCTCGGGATCTCAATTAGAGTCCCTTTCAACAGAATGGACAACTATTCTGACAGAGGGGGCTGCTGGTCTGGGTGTGGTCGCGGCGCCTGATAGACTGGCTACGCGAGAAGGCCTGGAGCTGGCAGCCCTGAGCCATGACCGAGGCATTCCTGTCCACGCTCTGGTACCGGGTCGCCGAGCTCAGGCCCAGGCTGCGCGCGCATGTCACGGTGTATCGCCATCGTTACCGTGGCCAGCCGTGGTACGTGTTGCACGATCACGGGGCGGGGCGCGTGCACCGTTTCACCCCGGCGCCCTACCTGCTGATCGGCCAGTTCGACGGTTCCCGCAGTGTCGACGAGATATGGCGTTCCATCGCCGAGACGCGGGACGAGGACGCGCCCAGCCAGGACGATGTGATCCAGTTGCTGAGCCGCCTGCACCAGCAGGACCTGATCCAGTACAAGGGCTCGCCGGACGTCTCGGAGCTGTTGCAGCGCAATGACCGCCAGACCCGCCAGGTGGTCAAGCAGAACCTGTTGAATCCGTTGTCGATACGGGTGCCGCTGTGGGACCCCGACGCCTTCCTGACCCGCACCCTGCCGTTCGTGCAGCCGCTGCTGGGGCGCTTCGGCCTGCTGCTGTGGATCCTGGTCGTGGCGGCCGGGGTACTGACCGCGGGACTCAACTGGGATCGCCTGACCTACAACATCGCGGATCGCATGCTGGCTACCAGCAACCTCTTCATCACCCTGTCCACCTATCCCCTGCTGAAGGCCGCGCACGAGCTGATGCACGGCTACCTGACCAAGAAGTGGGGCGGGGAGGTGCGCGAGATGGGGATCATGTTCCTGGTCTTCTTTCCGGTGCCCTATGTGGACGCATCCGCGGCGGCGGCGTTTCGAAACAAGTGGCACCGCGCGGCGGTAAGCGCCGGTGGTATCGTGGTCGAGGTCTTCGTGGCCGCCATCGCCATCATGGTGTGGGCCGATGCAGAGCAGGGCATCGTCTCGGCGTTCGCCTACAACCTGGCACTGATAGGCGGCATTTCGACGCTGCTGGTGAACGGCAATCCACTGCTGAAATTCGATGGCTATTACGTACTCACGGACCTGCTGGAGATCCCCAATCTCACCAACCGCGCCAACCTCTACCTGGGGTACCTGATCCAGCGCTATGTGTTTGGCGCCAGGCGCCTGCGCCAGACGCCATCCACGCCCGGGGAAAGGGTGTGGTTCCTGATCTATGCCCCGGCGGCCTTCGTGTACCGCATCCTGATCATGATCAGCATCGCGCTGTTCGTGGCCTCGTCCTATTTCGTGGTCGGGGTCCTGATCGCGTTGTGGTCGATATTCAACGCGGTGATCAAGCCGCTGTTCAAGCATGTCCGTCATGTCATGACCTCGCCCAAGCTGCGCAAGGTGCGTCGCCGGGCGCAGTGGTGGACCTTCGGCAGCATGGCGGTGCTGGCCGGGCTGATCCTCGCGCTGCCCCTGCCGCTGCGTACCGATGCCGAGGGCGTGATCTGGCTGCCTGACTCGGCCTATGTGCGGGCCAGCACATCGGGTTTCGTCGAACGGGTGGAGGCGAAGCGCGCCAGTAGCGTAGCCGAGGGGGCTCCGCTGGTGCGGCTGGTTGAGCCGACCCTGAGCGCGCGGGCCCGGTCCCTGGATGCCCGGGTGCGGGAGATGCGCCTGCGGCTCCTCGCGGCCGAGGCCACGGACCGGGTAAAGACCGGTATCGCGCGCCTGCAGTTGCAGGAGGTGCAGGCCGAACGCGACCGTGAGGTGCAGCGGGTGATGGACCTGGAGGTACGTGCTCGCTCGGCCGGCCGCTTCGAACCGGTCCTGGCGCCGGACGATCTGCCGGGGCGGTTCGTAGAGGAGGGGCAGCTGATCGGCTATGTCCTGCCGGATGCCGCTGACCGTATCCGCGTGGTCGTGCCCCAGGAGGATGCCGCCCTGGTTCGGGACCGCCTGACGGGCGTGGAGCTGAAGGTGGTGGGTTACCTGGAACAGCGCTATGTCTCCTCGATGATCCGCGCTGTGCCCTCCGCCGTGGGCACCCTGCCCAGCCCGGCCCTCGGCCAGGCATGCGGGGGACGCATCCTCGTGGACCCGACCGACGAGGCGGGGACCACGGCCATGGAGCCCTTCTTCGTTTTCGATATAGCCCTGCCCGAGGCCCTGCGCAACATACCGTTCGGCACGCGCGTCCTGGTGCGCTTCGAGCATGGAAACGAGCCCATGGGTGCGCAGATCGCGCGCCGGGTTCGTCAGCTGTTCCTGAGGCGGTTCGGTGCCTGAGGCGCGCGGCATACTCGGTTTCGGTGCCCCGCGTCTCGGGGTCGCGCCCTATGCGGAACTGGCCGATCCGGTCAACAATGCCGTCGATCGCTGGCTGGATCGACTGGTCGGGGTCGCCCACACCTTCATGCCGTTCTATCGGTTGCGTCTTCGCCGCTTCGCCGGGCGGGTCCTGCGCCTGGAGGAGCGGTACCGCGATCTTCCGGACCAGGCGTTGCGTGATGCGGCACAAGGCCTGCGTTCGCGGCTGCTCTGCCGCACAGATGCACCCTCAGAGCTCGCCGAGGCCTTCGCCATCGTGCGCGAGGTCAGCCGGCGCGTCCTGGGCAAGCAGCACTATCCGGTCCAGATCATGGGCGCGCTGGCGCTGTTCGAGGGACGAATGGTGGAGATGGCCACCGGCGAAGGCAAGACCCTGACCGCGACGCCCGCGGCCGTGGTGGCGGCACTGGCGGGCAATCCGGTGCACATCGTCACCGTCAACGATTACCTGGCGGCGCGGGATGCCGCGGAGAACCGCCCCATCTTCGAGTTCTTCGGCCTTACCTGCGGCGTGATCGACAGCGAGATGGAGCCGGCGCAGCGGCGCGATGCCTACGCCTGTGACGTCACTTATATATCTAACAAGAACCTCACCTTCGATTATCTGCGGGACCGGATTGCACTGCGCCAGCGACGCTCGCCGGCGCGCCGTCGCACGCTCGAGTATCTCGATGAGGCGGGCCAGGGGGGTCTGCTGTTACGGGGTCTGGCCTTCGCCATCGTCGACGAGGCCGACAGTGTCTTCGTCGACGAGGCGCGCACGCCGCTGATTCTCTCGACCACGGCCGATGACCCGGAACGCGCCCAAGTCTATGTCGAGGCGCTCGATATAGCCCGTCAACTGGATGAAGTGCACGACTTCCGGGTCGACCGCATGAACCGTAACGTGACCCTGGAGAAACGCGGCAAGAAGGCGGTCGAGCGCCTGTCGCAAAACCTGCAGGGGCTGTGGCGTATCCGCAAGGCGCGTGAGGAGCTGGTCACCCAGGCCCTGTTGGCGCTGTGGTTCTACGAAAACGGCCGCGACTACATCGTGGTCGACGACTCTGTCCAGATCGTCGATGAGTTCACCGGGCGGGTCATGCCGGACCGCAGCTGGCAGGCCGGACTGCACCAGATGATCGAGGCTAAGGAGGGGGTGGAGATAACCGGACAGAAGGAGACGCTGGCGCGTATCACCTATCAGCGTTTCTTCCGCCGCTATGTGCGCCTGGCCGGCATGACCGGTACAGGCACCTAGCTGGCCGGGGAGTTCCGCGACACCTTTGGCCTGCTGACGGTCAGGATCCCCACCCACCGACCGGTCCGGCGCCGGCATCACGGCACCCGTTATGTGCGCAATGCCGATGCCCGGTGGGAGCGGGTCGCGAAGCGGGCGGCCGACTGCCGTGCGCGGGGCCAGGCGCTGCTGATAGGCACGCGCTCGGTCGAGGCCTCGGAGCAGGCTTCACTGGCACTGACCGCACTCGGGCTGGAGCATGCGGTGCTGAACGCCAGGCAGGACAGCGAGGAGGCCGAGATCATTGCCCGCGCCGGCCAGCCAGGCGCCATCACGGTCGCGACCAACATGGCTGGCCGCGGTACCGATATTCGCCTGGGTGAAGGGGTGGCTGATGCCGGCGGTCTGCATGTCATCCTGACCGAGTTTCACGAAAGCAGCCGGATCGACCGGCAGCTCTTCGGTCGTTCCGCGCGCCAGGGCGACCCTGGCTCGATCGAGACCATCGTGTCGCTGGAGGATGAATTGTTCAGCCGCTTCGCGCCCCGCCACCTGCGGCTGGTTCGTGTGCTGCCGCTGAAGCCATTGTGCGAGTTGATGCGCCGGCGCGCCCAGGCGCGCGCCGAACGTGAGCATGCGATCACCCGTCGGGAGTAGACCAAGCTGGACCGTCAGCTGGAAAAGGCGCTGGGCTTTACCGGCTCGATGGAATAGGGCGGGTTGTCAGGGCGTTGTCCGGGCCGCCCGGATGCCGAGCGAGTTCAGCTTGGCCTGGAAGGCGCTCGAGGGTACCGCGTAGCCGTCTCTCACTTCACCTCGTTGCAGATACAGCCCCTTGGGCCTTTCCGCCCCGACATCGATGCCCACCACGAGCAGGCGGTTCCCGTAGGGCATGAGGATGGGGCCGCCGGAGTCGCCACCGATGAGTGGACATTGGTGGATGATCAGACGGTTGCCCTTGGTGAATCCGCTGATGCGGCAGCGGTGATCCACGGTTTGCACGAATCGTCTGTCCCGCCGGTAACCGGCAACCTTGAACCCGTCGGCTTTGTTTCCCAGCTGTTTCAGACGTGCCGGACTGACAGCGGCCCAGCTGAGGTGGCCCGCTTGCTTCCCGATCGGCTTTTCGAGTTCGAGCAGGGCCCAGTCGTGCGCAAATACCTTCAGGGATGGGCGTTGGTACCTGAATGTCCTGTTGATGTATACACTCTTTGCCCTGGCGTGTCCGACGTAGCGGTCCTGCTCGTACCCGGCAAGAAAATGGATCTCCTGGGGATGCTTGCGCGCGAGATAGACGCAATGGGCGGCGGTGAGTACGTATTGATCGGAGGCCAGGGTGCCGGTGCAGGAATATCTTCCACCAAGTACAGTAACGAGCCCGATGGCGCTCCAGGGATATTTGCTGGCCGCCACCCTGACCCGGTTCAGGGGATAGGTGTTGGGCAGGATCCTCACGACCTTGGGATCGGATTCCACAATTCCGGGTTGTGCGAACGAGAGAAGCGGGAATATCAGCAGCAGGCCGGCGAGCAGGTATCGGGATCCGGTGAGAGTGCTTGCGGTCTGTGTCATGTGCCTGTTCCTGCAGTCGGTGGCGATGGTCGTATGACTGTATTCAATTCTAGTCAAACATGGTGAAGTTGTGGTGGTGCCGGTTGATGAACAGCGTTGAAAGCGATCCAGGAGTGGGGAGCCCCGGGATCAGGGAGGCATGATCTTGTCGAAAAGCACACTGACCTCAACCGATGAGGCCTTCATGTGGCAAGCGCTGCAACTGGCCCGGCGTGCCTGGGAGGAGGGGGAGGTGCCGGTCGGGGCCTTGCTTGTCCGGGATGGCGAGGTGATCGGCGAGGGCTGGAACCGCCCCATTGGCGCGCACGATCCGACCGCGCACGCCGAGATACAGGCGTTGCGCGCCGCCGGGGATGCGGTCGCCAACTACCGTCTGCCGGACACCACGCTGTACGTGACCCTGGAGCCGTGCCCCATGTGCGCGGGTGCGATCGTTCACGCACGGGTGTCGCGGGTGGTGTTCGGCGCCACCGATCCCCGCGCGGGCGCCGCCGGCAGTGTGTTCGACCTGTTGCCCTCGGATGAGCGCTTCAATCACCGCACAGGTTGCGAGGGCGGGGTGCTGGCGGATGAAGCGGGGCAGATGCTCCGGGATTTCTTCCGCGAGCGCAGGAAGTGATCAGGCCGGTGGCTGCAATACGGATGCGGCCTCCACGTAGCTGTACCCCAGCGCCTCCGCTACCGCCCGGTAGGTGACCTTGCCCTCGCATACATTCAGGCCGTCGCGCAGGTGTGGATCATCGGACAGGGCCTGTCTCCAGCCCTTGTCCGCGATTGCCAGCAGGCCGGGTAGCGTGGCGTTGTTGAGCGCGTAGGTCGAGGTGTGGGGCACCGCTCCCGGCATGTTGGCCACGCAGTAGTGCACGATGCCGTCCACGATGAACGTGGGCTCGGCATGGGTGGTGGGGTGCGATGTCTCGAAGCAGCCGCCCTGGTCGATGGCGACGTCCACGAGCACGGTGCCTGGCTTCATGTCGGCCAGCATGTCCCGGGTCACCAGCTTGGGCGTGGTGGCGCCCGGGATCAGGACCGCGCCGATGACCAGGTCGGCGCTTTCGAGTTCCGAGGCAAGGATGGCCTTGTTCGAATGAATGACCCTGGCCCTGGCGCCAAAGTGATTGCTCAGGCGTTCGATGGTGTCGGCGTTGGTGTCGAGGATGGTGACATCGGCCTGCATCGACAGACGGCCGGCGACCTGGCTCATCGGTTTCAGCAGTGGCAGCCCGCCATGTTGGCCGGTGATCGTTTCATAGGCGATGCAAACCGCGCCTGAATCCACCAGCTCGCGTGTCTGCTCGGGATCGGGTGCGAGATGCAGATAGGCATAGAGTATCTGGCCGGGGCGGAGCATTCCGCGCTCGACCGCTTGTGGTTCCTTCACCTTCACGATCATGTCGGCGGAGGCGTAGATCGCTTCCGCGCCGCCGGCTATGGAGGCGCCCGCGTTTTCGTAATCCCGGTCGGCAGCGCCGATGCCACGGCCCGCATCGTGCTCGACGACGACCTCATGGCCATGTGCGACGGCCGCAGCCACCGACTCGGGTGTCATCCCAACCCGGAATTCATTGTTCTTGATCTCTTTGGGTACGCCGATTCGCATTTTTTGTCTCTCTTGTTGGTTGATGCTGAGAGACAGTATGGATCCAAATCGTGGATTCTGCGCATGAAAAAGCCCGATGCATTGATCGGGCTTCAGAGTTTGGCTCCCCCGGTTGGATTCGAACCAACGACCAACGGATTAACAGTCCGCTGCGCTACCGCTGCGCCACAGGGGAATGGCTTGAGGCCGCGAATATTACTGAGCCTGGTGTATCCGGTCAAGGGGGTTTTGGGTGTTTAGCAGGGTAACGTCATCTAACTCGGGTGAGGCGGGTGGTCTGCCCGGAAAAACGCCGTGAATACATCCATGGCCGCTTACGGCTTCCTGCCTCCCGCGGCACTCGCACATCCCTGTGCATCGTAGGCTCTACGGCGACATCCTTGCCGCCGAAGTTTTCCGAGCAGACCACCCGCCTCCTTTTCAGTGAGTTGCGAACTTAGATGACGGGGCCCTGGGGTGTTTAGCGGCAGCTTATCGGGTCGCCGTTGGTAAGCTGCCTGGCATAGCGCAGGCGGCCGGTGCCGTAGAGGACGATTGCCCGGTTGTGAACGGTCTGGTCGCCGGTACAGAAGCGCGGGGTGAGGTTGCTTCCCCAGGCGCTGCCGTCGGGCGCGTAGCGGATGCTGCGGCGTCCCCGGCTGCTCTGTATGGTCACCCGTGGCAGGGGCTGCATGACCCGCGCCAGGGGCTCGTTGCTGTCTCTTTGGCGGTCGGCGTCGTGATCGATGAACAGAATGGCGCCTTGCTGCCACGCCAGGTAGTCGCCGCTGCATTGCTGCTGGTCGCTGCTGGGGCAGAGGGTG
Organism: Chromatiales bacterium; assembly: GCA_024712425.1. Taxonomy (GTDB): domain Bacteria; phylum Pseudomonadota; class Gammaproteobacteria; order Chromatiales; family Chromatiaceae; genus MONJU. The sequence continues at coordinate 24,315 of JAKRWE010000014.1, read as the reverse complement.
AGGTATTGCCNGGGGGTTTTGGGTGTTTAGCAGGGTAACGTCATCTAACTCGGGTGAGGCGGGTGGTCTGCCCGGAAAAACGCCGTGAATACATCCATGGCCGCTTACGGCTTCCTGTCTCCCGCGGCACTCGCACATCCCTGTGCATCGTAGGCTCTACGGCGACATCCTTGCCGCCGAAGTTTTCCGAGCAGACCACCCGCCTCCTTTTCAGTGAGTTGCGAACTTAGATGACGGGGCCCTGGGGTGTTTAGCGGCAGCTTATCGGGTCGCCGTTGGTAAGCTGCCTGGCATAGCGCAGGCGGCCGGTGCCGTAGAGGACGATTGCCCGGTTGTGAACGGTCTGTTCGCCGGTACAGAAGCGCAGGGTGAGGTTGCTTCCCCAGGCGCTGCCGTCGGGCGCGTAGCGGATGCTGCGGCGTCCCCGGCTGCTCTGTATGGTCACCCGTGGCAGGGGCTGCATGACCCGCACCAGGGGCTCGTTGCTGTCTCTTTGGCGGTCGGCGTCGTGATCGATGAACAGAATGGCGCCTTGCTGCCACGCCAGGTAGTCGCCGCTGCATTGCTGCTGGTCGCTGCTGGGGCAGAGGGTGAGGTATTGCCTCTTCATGATCGCTGTTTCCCCGGGCCAGGGCTATCAGCCGGGCGAACTGTGAACGAGCGCTGCTGATGGTGTTTCCGCTGACCATGTCCCGCCAGGCCGGCGCCGCGACCGTGGTCAGGACGAGGGTGATCGCCAGGGTGACGATCAGTTCGATAACAGTGAATCCCGGCGCAGCGGCGGGCGGGCGCGGGCGAGCGGCGGTTTGCGACATCCATGTCGATAGTTCCTCAATTAGGGGGCGGCCCTTCCATGGCCGTCCCGGGTCAATGAATTCAGCTGATCGCGGCTTCGATCCGGTCCAGCGCGGTCTCCAGGTTCTGCATGCTGGTGGCGATGGAGATACGCACGTGTCCGCCGAGTCCGAAGGCGGTGCCGGGCACCAGTGCCACCTCGGCCTTCTCGATCAGGCACTCGGCCAGTTCGAGGTCGTTCTTCACATCGTCGATGGCATCGATCATGCCGCTCACGGAGGGGAATACATAGAAGGTCCCGTCGGTGGGCAGGCATTCCACGCCCGGCATCCGGTTCAGGCGTTCGACCACGTAGTCGTGACGCTCCTTGAAGTGCACCAGCATCTCGCCGATGCAATCCTGCGGGCCGTTGAGCGCGGCCTCGGCGGCGGCCTGCGAGATCGAGGCCGGGTTGGAGGTGCTCTGCGACTGTATCTTCTTCATCGCCTTGATCACCTCGGCCGGTCCGGCGGCGTAGCCGATGCGCCAGCCGGTCATGGAATAGGCCTTGGACACGCCGTTGAGCACCATGGTCCGGTCATACAGGTCGGGGCAGGCATTGAGGATGTTGATGAAGCAGCCTTTCTCCCACACGATGTGCTCGTACATGTCGTCGGTGGCAATCAGGATGCGCGGGTGTTCGCGCAGCACCTCGCCCAGCGATTCCAGTTCCTCGCGGCCGTAGGCCATGCCGGTCGGATTTGAGGGGCTGTTGATCACCACCATCCGGGTCTGATCCGTGATGGCGCCGCGCAGTTGTGCGGCGGTCATCTTGAACTGCTGGTCGGCGCCGGCGTGCACCAGTACCGGCTTGGCATCGGCCAGCAGCACCATGTCGGGGTAGGAGACCCAGTAGGGGGCGGGGATGATGACCTCGTCGTCCGGATCCAGGATGGCCTGTGCCAGGTTGTAGAAACTCTGCTTGCCCCCGCACGAGACCAGCACCTGCTCGGCCTGGTAGTCGAAGCCGTTGTCGCGCTTGAACTTGTCGATCACCGCCTGCTTGAGCGAGGCGGTGCCGTCGACCGGCGTGTACTTGGTCTGGCCGTTGTTGATGGCCTCGATGGCCGCCTGCTTGATGTGGTCCGGGGTGTCGAAATCGGGCTCGCCGGCACCCAGGCCGATGACGTCCTTGCCCTCGGCACGCAGCGCGGCGGCGCGGGCGGTGATGGCCAGGGTTGGGGAAGGCTTGACGGCTTGTACGCGGCTCGAAAGTTTGATGCTCATGGGGGTTCTTCCAGTGACTCGGTAGAGCGGGGTCTCGCTGGTATCATAGCGGACGAATTCCGTCCCTGGCATCCCTTCATGGCAAAAAAGTTTCAATTGGAAAGTCGCTTCGAACCGGCGGGCGATCAGCCGGGCGCAATCGACCGCCTGGTCGAGGGTCTGAACGATGGCGAGGCCGGCATGACCCTGCTCGGGGTGACGGGTTCCGGCAAGACCTTCACCATCGCCAACGTCATCGAACGGGTGCAGCGTCCGACCCTGATCCTGGCGCCCAACAAGACCCTGGCGGCGCAGCTCTACGGCGAGTTCAAGGAGTTCTTCCCGCACAACGCGGTCGAGTACTTCGTTTCCTACTACGACTACTACCAGCCCGAGGCCTACGTGCCCTCGACCGACACCTTCATAGAAAAGGACGCCTCGCTAAACGAGCACGTGCAGCAGATGCGCCTGTCGGCGACCAAGGCGCTGCTGGAACGCCCGGACTCGATCATCGTGGCCACGGTGTCCTCCATCTACGGCCTGGGCGACCCGCGCCAGTACCTGAGCATGGTGCTGCACCTGACCCGGGGCGAGCAGATGGACCAGCGCCAGATCCTGCGCCGCCTGGCCGACATGCAGTACACCCGCAATGACATGGAGCTGGCGCGCGGCACCTACCGGGTGCGGGGCGAGATCATCGATATCTATCCCGCGGAATCCGACGACGAGGCGGTGCGCATCGAACTGTTCGACGACGAGATCGAGGGCATCTCGCTGTTCGACCCGCTCACCGGCGAGGTTATGCAGAAGGTGCCGCGATACACGGTCTATCCCAAGACCCATTACGTCACGCCGCGCGAGATCATCCTGGAGGCGGTCGACAACATCAAGGCGGAGCTCAAGGAGCGGCTGGCCTTTCTGCGCGAGCACGACAAGCTGCTGGAGGCACAGCGCCTGGAGCAGCGTACCCAGTTCGATATCGAGATGATGCTGGAGCTGGGCTATTGCTCGGGGATCGAGAACTACTCGCGCTATCTCTCGGGGCGGGACCCGGGCGAGGGGCCGCCGACCCTGTTCGACTACCTGCCTGGGAATTCGCTGCTGGTGGTGGACGAGTCGCACGTGACCATCCCGCAGCTGGGCGGCATGTACCGGGGCGACCGCTCGCGCAAGGAGACCTTGGTCGAGTACGGTTTCCGCCCGCCCTCCGCGCTGGACAACCGGCCGCTGCGCTTCGAGGAGTTCGAGGCGCGTGCGCCGCAGGCCATCTATGTCTCGGCCACCCCGCGCGAGTACGAGATCGAGCACGCCGGGGCGGTGGTGGAGCAGGTGGTGCGTCCCACCGGTCTGGTCGACCCGGAGGTCGAGGTGCGGCCGGCCACCACCCAGGTGGATGACGCGATGTCGGAGATCAATGCGCGGGTGGCGATGGGCGACCGGGTACTGGTCACCACCCTCACCAAGCGCATGGCCGAGGATCTGACCGACTATTTGATGGAGCACGATATCCGTGTGCGCTACCTCCACTCGGACATCGACACCGTGGAGCGGGTCGAGATCATCCGCGACCTGCGCCTGGGTGAGTTCGACGTGCTGGTGGGCATCAACCTGCTGCGCGAGGGCCTGGACATGCCCGAGGTGTCGCTGGTGGCGATCCTGGATGCGGACAAGGAAGGCTTTCTGCGCTCGGAGGGCTCGCTCATACAGACCATCGGCCGGGCCGCGCGCAATGCCCGCGGCAAGGCGATCCTGTATGCGGACAAGGTCACCGGTTCCATGCAACGCGCCATCGATGAGACCGGGCGCCGGCGCCACAAGCAGCTCGCCTACAACGAGGCGCACGGTATTACGCCGAAGACGATCGAGAAGAGCGTGGCCGATATCATGGAGACTGCGGTGCCCGGTGGCGCTGCCATCGCGCACAAGTACCGCAAGGTGGCCGAGCAGGGCGGGGAATACGATGTGGCCATGGACCCGCTGAGCGCGGCGCGCGAGATCAAGCGCCTGGAGAAAGAGATGTGCGGCCTGGCGCGGGACCTCAAGTTCGAGGAGGCGGCAAGGGTGCGCGACCGGTTGCGGGAGCTGCAGGGGAAGAGCTTCGTGGCCTGATGCGATTTCGGCTGGGCGAAGCGGCCCACGTATCACGCCGTAAATCCGTCCTAGCAGGCTGTTGAAATTCGCCGCCTGAAGTGGAAGATACCGGTAAGGAAGGAAGAAGGACGAGCAGTACGATGCGTGGCCCGGATATTCAACAAGATGCCCTGTTCAGCACGGTCAGCCCGGAATCCCGGGTGCCGAAGGATCACCCCTTGCGTCCGATACGCACGATGGTCGATACCGCATTGCGGAAACTGGATACGGACTTCAATGCGCTGTACTCGGAGTATGGCCGCGATTCGATCCCTCCGGAGAAACTGCTGCGTGCGCAGTTGCTGATGGCGTTCTACACGATCCGCAGCGAGCGGCAGTTGATGGAGCAGATCGATTACAACCTCTTGTTTCGCTGGTTCGTCGGCTTCTCAATGGATGACCGTGTGTGGGATCACTCGACCTTCACCAAGAACCGCGACCGCCTGCTGGAAGGGGATATCGCCCGCCGCTTCTTTGCGCAGGTTCTGAGCCAAGCAAAACAGGCAGACCTCCTATCCAAAGAACACTTCAGTGTCGATGGAACGATGATTGAGGCCCTGGCCTCGCTCAAGAGCTATCGACCCAAGGATGAAGACGGTCCACCCGGTGGCGGTGGTCGTAACCCCGATGTGGATTTCCATGGGGAGAAGCGCTGCCGGGATACCCATGAGTCGAAGACGGACAAGGATGCCCTGCTGTTCAGGAAGAGCAAAGGCACAGCGGCAAAGCTGGCTTATCTGGGACATTTGCTAATCGAGAACCGGAACGGTCTGGTCGTCGATGCCCAGGTCACCCAGGCGACAGGTACCGCTGAGCGGGAAGCCGCTGTCGATATGGTCGAAGCGCTCGGTGGCACGCATCGCATGACACTGGGCGCGGACAAAAACTACGACACCAAGGGTTGTGTGGACGCACTGCGTTGCGCCAACGTGACGCCGCACGTTGCACAGAACACGAGCAACCGTTCATCGGCCATCGATGGACGCACCACCCACCACGCCGGTTATGCAACCAGTCAACGCTTCCGCAAGCGTATCGAGGAATGCTTTGGCTGGGCGAAGACCATCGGTGGGCTGCGCAAGAGCCATTTTGTTGGCCGTGAGAAGCTGGACTTCCGGTTCGTGCTGACCATGACCGCCTACAACCTGGTTCGGATGCGCAATCTGGGGGTGGTGGCATGTTGATCGAGAGTGTGTCGAGGGGTTGGTCTGCCCGGGGTCAGCATTTTCCAGTGCATTGGGCCTCTTGGGTCAACTCAACTCGCAACAATGGCCGTCGATCCCCTCCGTCTGGTGAAAACAGGGCAGAATCGGCACGGTTTTCAACAGCCTGCTAGGAGGCTCGACGGCCGCGTCCTTGCGGCCGACGGATACGCGTGGCCGCTCCGTCCAGCCGCTTATAGAAGAATGCGTTACTCCAGGTCCGGTCCGCCGGCCTGTGCCAGGAACTGCGCCGTTACCGTGTCCATGCCGGCCAAGTGCTGCTCGAACCAGCGCGGCCATTCCTCGTTCACGAAGCGCACCAGTTCCGAGGTGTCCCCGCTGTCCCGCCAGCGCGCGCAGAGATCCCGCAGGTGTCCCAGTACGCGCTCGTGTTCGCCGGCATGGATGGGGTAGGCCGGGAATCCGTAGGTCTGCATCCAGCGGTTCTCGCGCCCGAAGTGGGCCTCGGTATGGGTCACCCATTCGGTCAGAAGGCTGTCCAGCTCGTCACAGGGGGCACCGGCCTCGCCGAGACATCGGGCGATCCGGTTGACCAGCGCGACCTCGTCGTGGTGCGTGCTGTTCATCCTGGTTACGGGCAGTTCCGGTATACGCTCCGGGTCCATGGCCTTGACGGGCGTCTGGTTCACGACGGTTCTCCATGATGGATCGGGTAATCGGATGGTGATGCACCTTGCGGGGATTACGTCGCGGACGCCTTGATTTTTGTCATTTTTGGCGAGTGCCTGGCCAGCTTGCATATCGTTGCTCTCCTCTCTATAATCGCGCGCTTCGATCCGGTTATGGTCACGAGACCTGTCCGGGTTCTCCTTGCCTCACCGTCTGTCGCGGGAGGCTGTCAAACCGTAAGGAGCTACAATGCGTCACTACGAAATCGTGTTTCTGGCCCACCCGGATCAGAGCGAGCAGGTCCCTGCCATGGTGGACCGCTACAAGGCCATCATCGAAGCCGACAACGGCGCCATCCACCGTCTGGAGGACTGGGGACGTCGCCAGCTGGCCTATCCCCTCAACAAGCTGCACAAGGCCCACTATGTTCTGATGAACATCGAGTGTGGTCAGGCCGCGCTGGATGAGATCGAAAGCGCCTTCCGTTTCAACGACGCCGTTCTGCGTCACCTGGTGATCCGCCGTGACGAGGCCATCACCGAAGCCTCCCCCCTGGCCAGGGAAGAGGAAAAGAACGAAGCACCCGAAGCAGCTGCTTCCTGATCGCAGGAGATATCGTCATGTCCCGTTTTTATCGTCGTCGCAAGTACTGCCGTTTCACCGCCGAGGGCATCAAGGAGATCGATTACAAGGATCTCAACCTGCTGCGCCAGAACGTCACCGAGACCGGCAAGATCGTTCCGAGCCGCATCACCGGTACCAGTGCCAAGTACCAGCGTCAGCTGGCTACCGCGGTAAAGCGCGCCCGTTTCCTGGCGTTGCTGCCGTACTCCGACGCCCACTGATCGGCGTTGGCCTGGCGGCGTCGCTGATGCCGCCGTTCCCTACCGTATACAGGGAATATTGAATGAAAGGTCTGCTTACCCTGGTCATGAAGGGTCGGACCCACGCCATCATGGGAACCGTGATCACGGCCATGCTGGCATTGCTCATCACCCCGCTGGCGGTTGTCAGCGCCGGCCTGGTGGTGGTGGCAACCCTGCGCAACGGTGCCCGGGAAGGGGCGCTGGTGGTGCTCATGTCCACCCTGGCGCTGGCCGGGCTGGGCATGTTGATCTTTCAGGCGCCGCTGGCCGTGGCCGGCCTGGGGCTGTTGATCTGGTTGCCGGCCTGGGGGCTTGCTTCGGTGCTGGGAGCCAGCGGTTCGCTGGCCCGGGCAATGGAGGCCGCGGTGCTGGCAGGCTTCGGCCTGGTGGTGGCGCAGTACCTGGTGCTGGGTGAGCCGGCCACTTTCTGGGCCGGGTTGATGCAGGAATACATGCGCCTGACCCTCGACCCTTCGGTCGTGCCGGAGGAGGAGCAGCGCAAACTGCTGGCGGCGATGGCTGGTTGGATACCGGGTGGCGTGGCGGCCAGTTGGACCCTGGCGATGCTGCTGGCATTGCTGTTTGGGCGCTGGGGTCAGGCCCTGCTGGACCGCCCGGGTGGTTTTGGCGAGGAATTTCGCCGCCTGCGTACGTCGCGGGTGTGGCTGTTCGTCCTGCCGGTGTTGCTGGCGGGCAGTATGCTGGGAGAAGGGGCCAACCTGTCCGGACAGTTGTACGTGGTCGGCGTGGTGCTGTTCCTGATGCAGGGGCTGAGCGTTGCGCATGGCCTGATCGCCCTTACCGGCGCCGGGCCGGGTTGGTTGTTCGGGTTGTATTTTTTGTTGATTGTCGGGATGCCGCACAGTGTGACCGCGATAGCGGTCGCCGGTTATGCCGACGGCTGGCTGGATCTGAGGGTGAAGCTGCGTGGTACGCGCAGGCCGCCCGGGTCCGGCTGATGGTTATGGGTATGTGCCCCGGCGGGGCCTGTGCCCGGCTGGTTGAGCTTACAAGGGGTTAGAAACGATGGAAGTCATTCTGCTGGAAAAAGTCGATAACGTGGGGGCCTTGGGTGACAAGGTCAGTGTCAAGTCGGGCTATGCCCGCAACTTCCTGATTCCTCAGGGCAAGGCGGTATTCGCCAGTCCCGAGAACATCAAGGTCTTCGAGGAGCGTCGCGCCGAGCTGGAGAAGCAGGCCGCCGAGAAACTGGCCGCGGCCGAGGCGCGCAAGGCCCAGTTGGACGCGCTGGAGAACGGCGTGACCATCACGCACAAGGCCGGCGACGAGGGCAAGCTGTTCGGCTCGGTCGGTACCGGCGACATCGTCGCCGCGTGCGCGGATGCCGGTGTCGAGATCGCCAAGTCCGAGGTGCGCATGCCGGAAGGCGCGTTCCGGGTGACCGGCGAGTACAGCGTGGTGATCCACCTGCACACCGATGTCAACGCGGACCTCAAGGTCAACGTGGTCGCCGAAGACTGATCTGTCCGACAATCTGTTGCACAGAGGATGCCTCGGTCGCATGCGTGACCGGGGCATTGTTTTTTCTGCTCCTGCCACTCCGGCGCATACCGGTTTTGTGGTTTAATTCCCCCATGTCATCCGATCCCGATTCGTTCATCCCAGGCGACGATTATCCCCCGCAGCCACCCGCCGGCATGGGTGCAGGGGAGGCCATGGACTCGTTGCGCGTCCCGCCGCATTCCATCCCGGCCGAGCAGTCGGTGCTCGGCGGTCTCATGCTGGACGACGAGGCCTGGGACCGGGTTGCGGACCGGGTCACGGCGGAGGATTTCTACCGGCGCGAACACCAGCTGATCTTCCGCGCCATGGCGGCGCTGGCCGAGGCGGACCAGCCGCTGGACGTGGTGACCCTGGCCGAGGAACTGGAGCGCCGCGCCGAGCTCAACGACGTGGGCGGTCTGCCCTACCTGGGCTCGCTGGCCAACGACACCCCCAGCGCCTCGAATGTCGCGGCCTACGCCAATATCGTGCGCGAGCAGTCGGTCATCCGTCAGTTGATCAAGGTCGGCAACCGCATCGCCGACAGCGGTTTCCGGCCCGAGGGGCGCAAGGTCCACCAGTTGCTGGACGAGGCGGAGAACCAAGTCTTCCAGATCGCCGAGCAGCAGGCCAAGGGGCGCAGCGGCTTTCGGCCCATCAACAAGTTGCTGACCGAGACGGTCACCCGCATCGAGGAACTGTTCGCCAGCGATTCGGCGCTGACCGGCGTGTCGACCGGCTTCAACGACTTCGATGCCAAGACCTCGGGCCTGCAGAAGTCGGACCTGATCATCGTCGCCGGGCGACCATCCATGGGCAAGTGCATCGTGGCCGGCAGCCGGGTGCTCGACCCGATGACGGGCCGGCTGGAGACGATCGACGACCTGGTTGCACGCCGGCGGGGCCGCCTCGCCACCGTGGACAGCCGGTATCGTCTGCAGGTCGCACGGCCTTCCCAGTTCGTCGATGACGGGATCAAGCCGGTATTCCGCGTGCGCACCGCCCTGGGCCGGGAGATCTCCACCACGCTCACCCATCCCTTTCTTACCGTTGCAGGATGGAAACGCCTGGAGGAGCTCGCGCCGGGCGATCGGGTCGGCGTGCCGCGGGCGCTGCCGTTTTTCGGAAGAGACGGCTTGTCCGAGAGTCGTGCCAAACTGATCGCCTATTTCCTGACAGATGGCGCACTGACTGGCTCCTGTCCGCAGTTCGTCAATGCCAATCCACGGATCCGACAGGATTTCATCGACGCAGTGGAAGAGGATTTTCCGGGTACGCAGTGGCGTATCGAGGACAGCAAGGGCACGCGTACGCCCAGTGTTCGGCTTGCCAGTGATCCGCAGTGCATACGCCAGGCACGACAGGATTTTTCCAGCCGCCTGAAGCGCCGCTTGTATGAACTCTCGCTCAGCCTGACCGCGCTTGCCCGTCGCCTGGGTGTGGCGGTGTCGACCGTGCATTACTGGACCACCGCCCGCGCAGTCCCTTCGGGTGATCTATTCGGTATCCTGTGCCGGGAACTGGATGTGGAACAGCACGCATTGCTGCCCGGCGGGGTGGCGACCGCGGCCCGCAACAGGCCGGCCTCTGTGACGACCTGGCTGCAGACCCTGGGTCTGATGGGCAAATCAGCCCACGAGAAGCGGGTCCCACAAGCGGTCTTCGAGCTTCCCCGGGCCCGCATGGCGACCTTTCTCAATCGGGCGTTCGCCTGTGATGGAAGCGTGTATGTGCAAAACGACGACCAGGTGGCCCTGTCCTACAGTACGGTTTGCCATGGTCTGGCCAAGGACATCCAGCACTTGCTCCTGCGTTTCGGGATCATTGCCAAGCTGCGTCATCGGCGAGTGAAATACCGGGGCGAATACCGGGCGTCTTACGAACTTCGGATCACGCATCAGGCGCATTTGCAGCGTTTTCTGGAAGAGATAGGCATCCATGGCAAGGAGGTGGCTGTTGAAAAGGCGCTGGCAGTCAGCCGAGCCAAGTCCCCGAAGGCGATACTGGATACCCTGCCGGTGGAGACCTGGGCGCTGATCGAGCAGCGCAAGGGCGAGATCAGCTGGGCGGACCTGGCGCGGCGTATGGGCCGGGGAGCGGGCCACAATTTCCACGTGGGCAAACGCACCATCGGGCGGCAGTTGATGGCGGAATTCGCGGAGGCACTGCAGGATCGGGAGCTGAAGGCCCTGGCGGAAAGCGACCTCTATTGGGATCGAATCGAATCGATCGAGTACCTCGGCGATCGGCAGGTGTACGATCTCAGCGTGCCGGATACGCATAATTTCGTTGCTGAAGACGTGTTGGTGCACAACACCACATTCGCTATGAATATCGCGGAGAACGTGGCGATCAGTTCGGGCCTGCCGGTCGCGATCTTCTCCATGGAGATGCCGGGCGAGGCCCTGACCATGCGTATGATCTCCTCGCTGGGACGGATCAACCAGCAGGCGGTGCGCTCGGGCAAGCTAGACGACGACGACTGGCCACGCGTGATGTCTGCGGTCAGCCTGCTCAACAACGCCCAGCTGTTCATCGACGATACCCCCGCGCTGACGCCGACCGAGGTGCGTGCGCGCTGCCGCCGGCTGATGAAGGAATGCGGTCAGCTGGGCCTGATCGTGCTCGACTACCTGCAGCTCATGCAGGCGCCGGATTCCGGCGAGAACCGTGCCACCGAGATCTCGGCCATCTCACGCGGGCTGAAGGCGCTGGCCAAGGAGCTGAACGTGCCGGTGATCGCACTGTCGCAGCTCAACCGTTCCCTGGAGCAGCGTCCCAACAAGCGTCCGGTGATGTCGGATCTGCGTGAATCTGGGGCCATCGAGCAGGACGCCGACCTGATCGTGTTCATCTACCGGGACGAGGTGTATAACGAGGACAGCCCGGACAAGGGCAAGGCCGAGATCATCATCGGCAAGCAGCGTAACGGTCCGATCGGCACCGTCAATCTCACCTTCCAGGGCCAGTACACCCGTTTCGACAACTTCGCCCAGGACATCTACGACGACGCCGATTACTGATGCCGGTGGAACACAGCGTCGTCGCCGATATCGATCTTTCGGCCCTGCGCCACAACCTGTCGCTGGCGCGCCGGCACGCACCGCGCAGCCGCATCATGGCGGTAGTCAAGTCGCAGGCCTACGGGCACGGCGGGATCCCGGTTGCGCGGGCCCTGGAGCCGCACGCGGATGCGCTGGCAGTGGCCCGCATCGAGGAGGGGGTGGCGCTGCGGGACGCGGGCATCCGCTGCCCCCTGCTGATCCTGGAAGGAGCGGTATCGGCCGGGCAGCTGCAACTGGCGCGACGCCATGGCCTGCAGCTGGTGGTGCACGACCTCCAACAGCTGGGGCTGTTGCAGGCCGATGCCTCCCCCGAGCCACTGGACTGCTGGCTGAAGATCGACACCGGCATGCACCGCCTGGGCATTGCCCCGGAACGGGCCGCCGGCTGCCTGCGGCAGTTGCAGGGGCTGGCGCAGGTGCGCGTGGCGGGACTGATGACCCACCTGGCGAACGCCGACGATACCGACGACCCGGCCACGCCGGCACAGCTTGAACGGATGCGCGCGCTCGGCGGCGGGCTGGACCTGCCCCGGTCGATCGCCAATTCGGCAGGCATATTGGGCTGGCCCGAGAGTCATGCCGACTGGGTGCGACCGGGACTGATGCTGTACGGGGCCTCTCCGTTGCTCGGCCGGTCCGCGCAGGACCTGGGGCTGAGACCGGTGATGACCCTGAGCGCGCCCCTGATCGCGGTCAGGGGTATCGCGGCCGGTGAGCGGGTCGGCTATGGCGGTACCTGGGCGGCGCCGGAGGCGATGCCGCTGGGCGTGGTGAGCATCGGCTACGGCGACGGTTATCCACGGCATATACAGGCGGGCGCACGGGTGCTGCTGCGCGGCCGGACGGCCGGGGTAGTGGGTCGGGTGTCCATGGACATGATCAGCATCGATCTGCGGGGCATCGGGGAGGCGCGCGTCGGCGACCGGGTGATCCTGTTTGGCGAGGGACTGCCTGTGGAGGGCCTGGCCGCATCCTGTGACACCATCTCCTATACCCTGTTCTGCGGTGTGACCGCGCGGGTGCAGCGACGCTACCGGGACTGACATGGCAAAGGCACCGAAGATCCAGTACCAGTGCAGTGACTGCGGCGCGAGCTTCCCCAAGTGGGCGGGGCAGTGCGCCGACTGCGGTGCCTGGAATACCCTGCAGGAGCAGGTCCCGGCCGCTTCGAAGGCAGCCGGTGGTCGTTTTGGTGGCTATGCGGGCGATGCCCGCAGCCAGTCGGTGCGTCGTCTCTCCGATGTGGCGGCAGAGCGAAGCGAGCGCATCAGCACCGGCCTGGGCGAGCTGGACCGGGTGCTCGGCGGCGGGCTGGTGCTGGGCTCGGTAGCCCTGATCGGGGGCGACCCGGGTATCGGCAAGTCGACCCTGCTGATCCAGGCGATGGCGCTGCTCGCGGAGCAGATGCCGGTGCTGTACGTGAGCGGTGAGGAATCGGCTGAACAGATCAGCCTGCGGGCGCAGCGCCTGGGCCTGTCCGGCGAGCAGGTGCAGCTGCTCACCGAGACCTGTGTCGAGCGCATCATCGGCCTGACGCAGCAGCACGCGCCGCGGGCGCTGGTGCTGGATTCGATCCAGACCTTCTATACCGAGGAGCTGCAGTCCGCACCCGGATCCGTGGCCCAGGTGCGCGAGTCGGCGGCGCGCCTGGTGCGCTTCGCCAAGCAGACCGGCACCAGCCTGTTCCTGGTCGGGCATGTGACCAAGGAGGGGGCGCTGGCCGGTCCGCGGGTGCTTGAGCATATGGTCGACACCGTGCTCTATTTCGAGGGTGAGAGCGGCAGCCAGTTCCGCCTGATCCGGGCGATCAAGAACCGCTTCGGCGCGGTCAATGAACTGGGCGTGTTCGCCATGACCGACAAGGGCCTGCGCGAGGTGGCCAATCCCTCGGCGATCTTCCTGTCGCGCCACGAGGAACAGGTGCCCGGCAGCGCGATCCTGGTGACCCGCGAGGGCACGCGGCCGTTGCTGGTGGAGGTGCAGGCGCTGGTCGACCAGAGCCCGCTGGGCAACCCGCGCCGGGTGGCCCTGGGGCTGGGGCAGAACCGGCTGTCGATGCTGCTGGCGGTGCTGCACCGGCATGGCGGCATCGGCATGTTCGATCAGGACGTGTTTCTGAACGTGGTGGGCGGGGTGCGGGTGACCGAGCCGGCCGCCGACCTGGCGGTGCTGCTGGCGGTGCTGTCGAGTTTCCGGGACCGGCCCCTGCCCAACGACCTGGTGACCTTCGGCGAGGTGGGGCTGGCGGGCGAGGTGCGGCCGGTGCCCAGCGGCCAGGAGCGTCTGCGCGAGGCCGCCAAGCACGGCTTCAGGCGCGCCATCGTGCCGCGCGCCAATGCGCCCAAGAAGCCGATCGACGGGCTGGAGGTGGTGGCGGTGAGTCGTATCGGCGAGGCGATCGAGGCCCTTTGATTGGGGCGTTCAGCCGGCGGCCAGTTCGCCCAATTCCCGTTGCAGCAGCGCGGAGTCGCCGATATTCAGTTCCACCAGGCGCTTCAGGCGCGAGGCGTCGTCGAGATCCAGCTGCCGGGCCTGCAGGCCGACCAGGCCGTCATGGCTGTGACGGATGGTCACCGGCATGCGGATCATGAACTCCGCATCCTCGCCCAGCGCGATGTCGGCCACGCCCTCGACGCCGTCCGCCGGCATACTGCCGTCGTCGATATGGATTAGCGCCCCGCGCAGGGAGATGTCCGCCAGTTCGCCCTGGTAGGCGGTTCCTTCGACCATCAGGGTGACCGGGCGGTTCAGGATGATGCGCTGGAAGCGCCTTCTTTCGGTGTCTGTCACGGGACGGGTTCCTTGTCAGTCGGGGTAGGGCAATGATAGCGGGTATGGGGGATCTTGGTCACTTGCTGTCGCGGCGCTCCAGGGGGCGGATCCGGGCGGTCTTCACCATGTTGTCCTGGGTCTGCAGAATGTCGATGGGGTAGCCGTTGATCATGACCGAGGTGCCGGGCTCGGGCAGGTTGCGCAGGTGCTCCACGATCAGTCCGTTCAGGGTGTTGGGGCCGTCGGTGGGCAGCTCCCAGTGCAGGCTCCTGACCAGTTCGCGCAGGTTGGCCGAGCCGTCCACCAGGTAGCTGCCGTCGTCCTGCGGGGTGATATCGGCCAGGCTGTCGGCCGGATCGGTAGCAAACTCGCCCACGATCTCTTCCAGCAGGTCGGCCATGGTCACCAGGCCGAGTACGTCACCGTATTCGTCCACCACCAGGCCGGCGCGCCGGCGCTGGACCTGGAAGTTGTGCAGTTGGTCGTACAATGAGGTGCCCTTGGGGATGAAGTAGGGCTCCTTTATCAGGGCGCGCAGCTCCTCGTGAGTCAGGCCGTCGCTGTCCAGTGATGCCTGCAGGATGCGCCGTGAATGGAGAAAGCCCAGTACGTGGTCGATGCTGCCTTCGAATACCAGCACCCGGGTATAGGGAAGTTGTTCCAGCTGTTCCAGTATGACGCTGATCGGATCGGTGATGTCGATGCCGTCGATCTCGGTGCGCGGCACCATGATGTCCTCGACCTTGACCTTTTCCAGGTCCAGCAGGCTGAGCAGCATCTGCTGGTGCTGCTGCGGGATCATGCTGCCGGCCTCGTTCACCACCGTGCGCAGTTCCTCGCGGCTGAGAGTGCCTCGCATGTCATCCTCGGGGTAGATGCCCAGCAGCCGGAGTATCGAGTTGGCCAGCAGGTTCACCACCCATACCAGCGGGAACAGCAGCTTCAGCAGCGGCTTGTAGATCCAGACCGCGGGGAAGGCCAGTTTTTCGGGATGCAGCGCGGCCAGCGTCTTGGGCGCGACCTCGGAGAAAATCAGTACCACCAGGGTGAGCAGGCCGGCCGCCACCGGGATGGCGCCGTTGCCGCCCAGGCGGATGGCGATCACCGTCACCAGCGAGGAGGCCAGGATATTGACGAAGTTGTTGCCCAGCAGGATCAGGCCGATCAGGCGGTCCGGCTTGGCCAGCAGCTTCTCGGCACGTCGTGCGCCGGCATGCCCGTCGCGCGCGAGATGACGCAGGCGGTAGCGGTTGAGCGTCATCAGGGCGGTCTCCGAACCGGAGAAGAAGGCCGAAAGGAACAGCAGCAGGAGCAGGGCACCGAACAGTGCGCTAAGGGGGATGTCGTCCAAATCCGGGGTCCGGTTGTGCGGATGGCCCTATTTCTATGGCCTGCGCCCTGTGCTGTCAACCATTGATCGAACGGCAACGTAATCCGCTCAAATGACGTATTTTTGACATTTTGGGAAACTAGAGTTTAACTTGGTGCATTACAAGGGATTTTTTCCTGAATAAAGACCAATTTGGAGAACCGGGGGATGGGGAACGAGAATCCGGAAGGTATGCTGGCGAGTACCGCTGTCGCCTTGGTCATACCCAATACGGAAACCAGGGAATACCTTCAAAATATCCTGCAATTCGTTGATTGCCAAGTGGATTCGCCGGAGTCGCCCGAGCAGCTGGCGGCCTTCCTCGAGCGCTTCAGCAGCCATACGGCCTCGGTTTTCATGAGTAGTGCGCTGGATGCCGGGGAACGCAACGGCTGGCTGCGCGCCATCGAGCAGGCCTCGCCACGTCCGGCGCTGATCCAGGTACAGGAGGGCGCCAACGAGGAGATGCTGGTGAGTGGTGATGTGCTGGCGACGCTGCGCCTGCCGACCCAGTTCGAGGCGGTCTCCTCGATTCTGCATCGTGCCCAGGTGTTTGCCGAATCCCAGTTACAGGGCGAGGGTGCGCGGCGCCCGGTCGAGCTATTCCGCAGTCTGTCCGGAAACAGTCGCGCGACCCGGGCCATCAACAAGATGATCGAACAGGTCGCCGATACCGATGCGACCGTCCTGATCCTGGGCGAATCGGGTACCGGCAAGGAAGTGGTGGCACGCAAGCTGCATTACCACTCCAAGCGTCGTGGCAAGCCGTTCGTGCCGGTCGACTGTGGCGCCATACCGGGCGACCTGCTGGAGAGCGAGCTGTTCGGGCACGAGAAAGGGGCCTTTACCGGGGCCATCAACTCGCGCCAGGGGCGCTTCGAACTGGCCGAGGGCGGTACCCTGTTCCTCGACGAGATCGGTGACATGAGCATGCACATGCAGGTCAAGCTGCTGCGTGTGCTGCAGGAGCGGACCTTCGAGCGCGTGGGCAGCAACAAGACCATCCGTTGCGACGTGCGCATCATCGCCGCGACCCACCGCAACCTCGAACAAGCCATCGAGGACGGCAAGTTTCGCGAGGACCTGTTCTACCGCCTGAACGTGTTCCCGATCGAGATGCCGCCACTGCGTGAGCGCGTGGAGGACATCCCGGTGCTGGTGGCCGACCTCATCTCGCGGATCGAGCACGAGAAGCGCGGCTCGATTCGCCTGACCCCGGCAGCGATCACGGCCCTGACCCATTACGGCTGGCCGGGCAACGTGCGCGAACTGGCCAACCTCATGGAACGCTTGGCCATCCTGTATCCCTATGGGTGTGGTGGACGTGGGGGATCTGCCGGAGAAGTTCCGCGCCGGTATCCAGCTGCTGGCGACACCGGTCGCGGACGTGGAGGCCCTGCCGGAGGTGACGGTCGCCGGCGACGAGCCGGGAACGGTGGCGACCGTGCCGCGCCTGCCGCCGGAGGGGATCGACCTCAAGGCCTATCTCGCGGAGATCGAACAGAGCCTGATCCGCCAGGCCCTGGACGAATCGGATGGCGTGGTGGCGCACGCGGCCAAGCGTCTCAACATGCGCCGCACCACCCTGGTGGAGAAGCTCAGGAAGTACGGTCTGCAACGTGCCAGTGACCCGGCATAGGATGCCGACGGAGAATTGACTCTTTCCCTTGTCAGCTCTTTAACATGCTGTATTGAAAAATAAATTTGGGCACGCCTCTTGCTACGTGTTGTGCAGACAGCAACGGCAAGGTTTTTCATGAGCGTCTCCACAGCCCGGACCATCGACAAGACGGCCTCCCTGACCCAGGCCTTCCATGAATTCAATGCGCTCTCCGAGCGCCTGAGCGCTGCCTATGCGCAGCTCGAGCAGCAGGTGGCCGAGCTGACCCGCGAGCTGGCCGGCTCGCGCAGCGCCTGCGACAGCGAGAACCTGCAGAGGAAGCAGCTGGCCGATCGCCTGACCGCCCTGCTGGAGGCCATGCCGGCAGCGGTGGTGCTGGTCGACGGGCGTGATCGGGTGGACCGCTTCAACCCGGTGGCCGAGGCCCTGTTCCAGGGACTGCGCTGGGGGCGTCGCTGGAGCGAGGTACTGCAGGACAACCTGCAGTCCCGGCTCGGATCCGGCGACTGGCTGCTGCTCGACGGGCAGCGCGTCAGCGTGTCCCAGCGTCCGCTAGGGGACGGCGGCCAGATCCTGGTGATGATCGACACCACCGAGCAGCGTCGTCTCGAAGAACGCCTGCAGCGCCAGAGCCGTCTCAGCGATATGGGCGAGATGGCGGCCCAGCTGGCTCACCAGATACGCACCCCGCTGGCCACCGCCCTGTTGTATGGCGGGTAACTGGGCCGATCCGATCTGAGCGATGCGCAGCGCGCCCAGTTTGCCGGTCAGCTGGTCGAGGGTCTCAAGCATACCGAGAAACTGGTCAGCGACATGCTGGCGTTCAGCCGTGGCGGGAGCTTTGCCACTGCGCCGGTTTCCCTGCGCGCGGTGGTCGGCCAGGCACTGGACATCCTGGAGCCGAAGTTGCAGGCGGGTGGCGCCCGCCTGCAGCTGACGATCGACGAGGTGCAGGCGGATACCCTGACCGGCAACCGGGACGCGCTGGTCGGCGTGTTGGGCAACCTTATCGAGAATGCACTCAACCATGCCGGTGCGGATGCCCGGATCGGGGTCAGCCTGTGCCTGTCGGCCAGCACGGCGCGCATCGTCGTGGAGGACGACGGCCCGGGTATCCCGGCCGATGTACGCCGGCACATCTTCGATCCCTTTTTCACCACCCGTGAGCGCGGCACCGGCCTGGGCCTGGCCGTGGCGCAGTCGGTCGTGCTCGCGCACGGCGGCCGTATCCAGACCTGTACCTCGGAACTGGGCGGTGCCTGTTTCGAACTGAACCTGCCCCTGTGCGCGGATCCCGCGCAACAGGCCGTCCAGCAAGGAGAATCTTCATGAACCCGGCACGTATTCTGGTAGTGGAAGACGACAGCGCGCTCGCGCGGGCGCTGACCGATACCCTGAGCCTGTCAGGCTACGAGGTGATGTCGGCCACCGACGGCGAGGAGGCGCTGGCCCTGCTCGAGAACGAACCGGCCGACATGGTGCTGACCGATGTGCAGATGCGGCCCATGGACGGCAACACCCTGTTGCGCCACCTGCGCAACCGCTTCCATGACATGCCGGTGCTGATGATGACCGCCTACGGGACCGTCGAGCAGGCGGTGGAGGCGATGAAGCTGGGCGCAGTGGATTACCTGGCCAAGCCCTTCGAGGTGAACGACCTGCTGCACAAGGTGGAGCGTTTTCTGCCGACCCTGGGGGACGAGCCGTCGCAGATGATCGCCGAGGACCTGCGCAGCCGCGAACTGGTGGAACTGGCGCGGCGGGTCGCTGCCAGCGATGCGACGGCCATGATCGGTGGCGAATCCGGTGTGGGCAAGGAGGTGTTGGCGCGTTTCATCCACCAGCACTCCATGCGTGCCGATGGCCCCTTCGTGGCCATCAACTGTGCCGCCATCCCGGAGAACATGCTGGAAGCGGTCCTGTTTGGCTATGAAAAGGGTGCCTTCACGGGCGCCCTGCGCGCCAGTGCGGGCAAGTTCGAGCAGGCCCAGGGCGGCACCCTGCTGCTGGACGAGATATCGGAGATGAGCCTGCCGCTGCAGGCCAAGCTGCTGCGTGTGCTGCAGGAGCGCGAGGTCGAGCGCATCGGGGGACGGGAGTTGATCCAACTCGATGTGCGGGTGCTGGCCACCAGCAACCGCAAGCTGCGCGAGGAGGTTGCTGCCGGGCGCTTCCGCGAGGACCTGTTCTATCGGCTGAATGTCTTCCCCCTGACCCTGCCGCCCCTGCGTGAGCGCTCGCGCGACATCCTGCCGCTAGCCCGTTACCTGATGACCCGCCACCTGCGACCCGGCCAGGCGCTTCCCGATCTGTTGCCGGAGGCCGAGGCGCGTCTGCTTGGGCACGACTGGCCGGGCAATGTGCGTGAACTCGACAACTTGATGCAGCGCGCCATGATCCTGTGTGACGGGGAAGCGATCCAGGCCCGTGATATCCACTTCGAGGCCATGGACAGCGATCAGCCCATGGCCGCGGCAATGAACCTGCGTGCCGATACCGCGCCGGCATCGTTGCCGGACACCAATGCCGGCAAGCGCCTGAGCGACGATCTGCGTTCTGTCGAGGAACAGCTGATTGTGGATGCCCTGCGTAACGGTGGCAGCAAGAAGGAGGCGGCCTCGATACTCGGGATCAGCCCGCGCACCCTGCGTTACAAGCTGCAGAAGCTGCGCGAGGCCGGCGTGGCCATACCCTGACAGGTGGTGTTGGCGTGATTATTGCCAGTAGGAAGCAGAGGTGGTGAAAGTGACAAAAAACCAACGCGTAACGAGGTGTGAGCGATGAGCAGTGGTATGGAGATATCCCAGGTTCTTGCGCAGATGCGCGTTATGGCTGCCCAGGCAGGTGCGCCGGCCGCCACCGAGTCGGGCGCGGCGGCCGGAGGCGCGAATTTTCAGCAGCTGCTGAGTGATTCGATCGGCAAGGTCAATGATCTGCAGCAGACCGCCGGGGCGCTCAAGACCGGTTTCGAGCAGGGGCAGGACGGTATCGACCTGGCGCAGGTGATGATTGCCTCGCAAAAGGCGAGCCTGTCCTTCAGCGCCATGGTGGAGGTGCGCAACAAGCTCGTCGACGCCTACAAGGACGTGATGAACATGCCGCTCTGATGCGGCTTGGTTGACCTGAAGGTGGAATGAGAATGGCTGAAGTAGCAGAACACGGCCCTGGCAGCCCCCGCCAAAGCGGATCCGGCCATGGATCTGAAGGGCAACCTGGTGGTGCGCCAGATCGCGGTGATGATCGGCATCGCGGCCAGCGTGGCGCTGGGGGTGGCGGTGGTGCTGTGGTCGCAGTCGCCGAACATGGCGCCGCTGTACGGCAACCTGGCGGAGAAGGATGCCTCGCAGGTCCTGGAGGCGTTGCAGAAGACCGGCGTGGAGTACAACGTGGACCCGGCCAGTGGCACCATCATGGTGCCGGCGGGTAAGGTCAAGGAGCTGCGCATGCAGCTGGCCTCCTCCGGTCTGCCCAACGGCACCGGCATGGGCTTCGAACTGTTGCAGAAGGACATGGGCTTCGGTACCAGCCGCATCGTCGAGAAGGCGCGTTATGTGCAGGCCATGCAGGGTGAACTGGCGCGCACCATCGCCACCATCGGCGCGGTGCAGAGCGCACGTGTTCACCTGGCCATTCCCAAGCAGTCGGTGTTCGTGCGCGAGCGCAAGAAACCCAGCGCCTCGGTGACGGTCAAGCTGGCCTCCGGGCGTAACCTGGAGCCGGGCCAGGTGGATGCCATCGTGCACCTGGTGGCGTCCAGCGTGCCGGAACTGGAGACCAGCCGGGTCACCGTGGTCGATCAGAAGGGCAACCTGCTGAGCGGTGACCAGGCCTCCCGTGACATGAAACTCTCCAGCGCCCAGTTCGAATACACACGCAAGGTGGAGAACCTCTATCGCCAGCGCATCGAGGATCTGCTGGAGCCGATCCTGGGCGCCAACCGGGTGCGTGCGCAGGTCACCGCGGATATCGATTTCACGGTTACCGAGCAGACCCAGGAACAGTACAACCCGGATCAGCCGGCGCTGCGCAGCGAACAGGTCAACGAGCAGCAGCGTGGCACCGGCGCCGTGCAGGGTGTGCCGGGTGCGCTCAGCAACCAGCCGCCTGCCGCGGGTGCCGCGCCACAGGTGGCGGGACAGCAGGGAGGGCAGGGCGAAGAGGCCGCAAAGATCGTGGACAGCTCCCGCCAGGCAACGCGCAACTATGAACTCGACCGGGTGATCAGCCACGCCCGCCGCTCGCCGACCGTGCTGAGGCGCCTGTTGGTGGCGGTGGTGGTGGATGACATCGCGGTCGCCGGGGCCGATGGCAAGGTGGTGCATCGCGAGCGCACCCCGGAAGAGATCGAGCGCATCACCCAGCTGGTACGCGAGGCGATTGGCTTCGATGCGCGCCGCGGCGATACGGTCAAGGTGATCAACAGCTCCTTCCTGGCCCCCGAGCCGGTCGAGGAACTGCCGGAACCGGCGATCTGGGAGCAGGCCTGGTTCTGGGACGTGGTGAAACAGGTGGGCGGGGTGCTGCTGGTGCTGCTGCTGGTATTCGGCGTGCTGCGCCCGACACTCAAGCGTCTGACCAGCACCCCCGGAACCGAGTTGGCGGTGGCGGGCGCCGGCGCTGCGGGCGTCGCGGGTGCGGCCGCAGGGGAGAGCGGTGCAACCGTGACCGGTCCGCTGGGTCCGGACGGCCAGCCGGTGGCGGCCCTGGGCACCGGGGCCGATGGGGAGCCCGTCAAGCTGCCGGGGGGCGGGGAATACGAAAACATCATGGAGGCGGCGCGCAACCTCGTGGGTGAGGATCCCAAGCGCGTGGCCCAACTGGTCAAGACCTGGATAGTTGAAGATGCCGGCTGATAGCGCACAGAGACAAACCGACCAGCAGGTCGTCGCCAGCCTGAGCGGCATGCAGCGCGCCGCGCTGCTGATGCTGGGCCTGGGCGAGAACCATGCCGCCGAGGTGCTCAAGTACATGGAGCCCAAGGAGGTCCAGGAGATCGGCCTGGCCATGGCCAGTCTGAGCAATATCACCAGTTCGCAGATGGAGCTGGTGATGCAGAATTTCGTGGAGTCCATCGGCGAGCAGACCTCCTTGGGAATGGGTTCGGACGAGTACATCCGCAACATGCTCACCAAGGCGCTGGGCTCCGACAAGGCCAGCGGCGTCATCGACCGTATCCTGCTCGGGCGCAACAGCAAGGGCCTGGAGCAGCTCAAGTGGATGGACCCGCGCGCCATCGCCGAACTGATCCGCTATGAGCACCCGCAGATCATCGCCATCGTGATGTCCTTTCTGGATCCGGGCCAGGCGGCCGGTGTGCTGGCGGAGTTTCCGGACCCCCGGGTGAGGAACGACGTGATCATGCGCATCGCCACCCTGGAGGGCATACAGCCCAATGCGCTGCAGGAGCTGGACGAGATACTGGAGCGCCAGCTGGCCGGCAACACCAACCTGAAGTCGTCCTCCCTGGGCGGGGTCAAGAAGGCCGCGGACATCCTGAACTTTGTTGACGGCGCGATCGAGGCCGAGGTGATCGAGGGAATCCAGAACGCGGACGAGGAACTGGCGCAGGAGATCCAGGACAACATGTTCGTGTTCGAGAACCTCATGGACATCGACGACCGTGGTGTCCAGACCCTGTTGCGCAAGGTCTCCTCCGGTCAGCTGCTGCTGGCCCTGCGCGGGGCGCCGGACGAGCTGCAGGAGAAGATCTTCAATAACATGTCCTCGCGTGCCGCCGAGATGCTCAAGGACGACCTGGAGGCCGCGCCGCCGGTCAAGGTCAGCGACGTCGAGGCCGCACAGAAAGAGATCCTGTCGGTCGCGCGCAAACTGGCCGATGCCGGCGAGATCATGTTCGGTGGCGGCGGTGGGGATGACTTCATCTGATCCCCATGAGCGATAAAGGCATACAACGACCCCGAATCATTCGCGCCCACGACGGTGCGGCGGAAAAATGGGCGCCGCCCGACGTGGGCGGTCGCTCGGTCCAGGAGGAGAGCAGTGGCTCGCCCCTGTTGACCGCTTCCGAGCTCGAGGAACTGGCGGAGAAGGCACACCAGGAGGGTTTGGAGCAGGGCCGCAGGGAAGGGTTCGAGTTCGGTCATCGGGAAGGGCTGGAGGCCGGACGTCGGGAGATGCTGGCACGGGTCGAGCAGTTCGACACGCTGTTGCAGGCCCTGTCCGAGCCCTTCGAGGAACTCGACCAGCAGGTGGAGCAGGAGATCGTGACCCTGGTGATCGCCATGACCCGCCAGCTCGTGCGGCGCGAGATCAAGACCGATCCCGGCCAGATCGTGGGCGTGGTTCGCGAGGCCCTCAACATCCTGCCGGTGAATGCGCGCCGTATCCGTGTGCTGTTGCATCCGGAGGATGCGGAGATCGTGCGCAATGCCTACACCCTGGGCGAGAACGACCAGAAATGGCAGATCATCGAGGATCCGGTGATCCAGCGCGGCGGCTGCCGGGTATTCACCGAGAATTCGCAGATCGACGCGACTCTGGAGTCGCGCCTCAACGCCCTGATAGCGCCCCTGCTGGGCAGTGAAAGGGGAGGGGAGCAGCGTGCTGCCGACAACGAACCGGAGTGAGCGCTGGGCGCGGCGTGTCGCGCAGCTGGGCAGCCTGCTGCCGGAGTCCCGCGGGGAGGGCAAGCTCACCCGCATGCTGGGCCTCACCCTGGAGGCCATCGGCTGTCGCGCCGCGATTGGCGAGATCTGCGATGTCATCAATGCCGGCGGTGAACGGATAGAGGCCGAGGTGGTCGGTTTCGCCGGCGAGAGCATCTACCTGATGCCGACCGGCGATCTGCGGGGCCTGGAGCCGGATGCGCGGGTACTGCCCGCCGGGCGGGTCTCGGAAGCCGCGGTTGGCGAGAACCTGCTGGGGCGGATCATCGACGGCAGTGGCCAGCCGCTGGACGGCAAGGGGCGCCTGCAGGCCCGTCAACGCTGGCCGTTGAACGGCGAGAGCATCAATCCGCTGGCGCGCGATCCCATCTGTTAATGGCCATCTATTCTGACCCACCTATGGCCAACAATTTTGACCCACCCATCGGGGCATTCCGGGCCATGTGGCCGTACCCTTTCCGTCGTTTTTTGACACGGGCGACGGGAGGCAC
>JAKRWE010000149.1 GCA_024712425.1 Chromatiales bacterium | reverse complement strand
CCGGTCGACAACCTGCTGAACCACCCCCAGCCGGTCCACCGTCTTCTGTGTCATCGCAATGGTCTCCTCTGTCACCACCCCTCCCGAAATCAAAAGGGGGCATTACTGCTTTGGACTAACAGACCCGCACAGCACGGTTTCTTCCCGATCCCGCATTCATTATGCTCACGCCATGAACGACACGATCTACAATCCCCTGATGAGCCAGCGCTTCCGCGGCTACCTGCCAGTCGTGGTGGACGTGGAGACGGGTGGATTCGATGCGGCAGGCGACGCCCTGCTGGAGATGGCCGCCGTCACCCTGCGCATCAATGAGCGGGGACGGCTCCATCCGGCGGAAACGGTTTTCGAACATGTATTGCCCTTCGAAGGAGCCAGGCTCGACCCCAAGGCGCTGGCCTTAAATGGCATCGACCCGTTCAATCCCCTGCGCATGGCTAAGCCCGAAAAGGAGGCCCTTTCCAGCCTGTTTGCCCCTATCCGGGCCGCCGTCAAGGCCAGCGGCTGCAAACGCGCCATCCTGGTGGGACACAATGCCTTCTTCGATCTCGGATTCATCAATGCCGCTGTGGCGCGCTGCAACTACAAGCGCAACCCCTTCCACCCCTTCAGCACCTTCGACACGGTCACCCTGGCCGGCCTGGCCTTCGGACAGACCGTGCTGGCACGCGCAGTGATGGCCGCCGGCATCGAGTGGGACGGGGGACAGGCGCATGGCGCCCTGTACGATACGCAGAAAACAGCCGAGCTATTCTGCCACATCGTCAACCAATGGGAGGAACTGGGAGCGCCGCAGCCCTGGCGGCACCCCCCCTGAATAGCCACTACCCGTGGTGGAATCAGGTCTCGCTGTCTTCCTGCGGCCAGTCCTTGGCGGCCTCTTTCACCATTTTTTGCAGATCACCGCTGGCGTGCATCTCCAGGGTGATATCGCAGCCGCCGACCAGTTCGCCGTTGATATAGATCTGCGGGAAGGTTGGCCAATCAGCGAAACGGGGCAGGTTCTCGAAGATCTCCGGATCGGCCAGGACATTGACATAGGCGAACTTCTCGCCACAGTCCTGTAATGCAGCCGCCGCACGCGAAGAGAACCCGCACTGCGGAAACTGGGGCGTGCCTTTCATGTAGATGATGATCGGATTCGATTCGACCTGCTGCTTGATTCGGTCCAGTACGTCCATTGCGGAAAACCTCTCGCCTGTTGGGTGGACAACCGCCAGTTGGCGATCTCAGGCCGCCTATTCTAGGGCCGGACCGAGCCGGGATAAACCGCAGCCTGCTACGGAAATGTCTCAGATCCCGTGCCGCTGCAACCAGAATTCCAGCAGCGCCAGGTGCCACAGCTTGCTGCCCATGATGCGCGTGTGGTGCATCTCCGGCGCATCCAGCAGCCTATCGATGTATTCGCGCTGGAACAGGCCGCGCTCGCGGCTCGCCTGTGAATTCAGGATATCACGCATGAAATCCAGGAATTCGCCGCGCACGTACTTGAGCGCCGGCATGGGGAAATACCCCTTGGGTCGGTCGATCACCGCATCCGGGACCAGCCCGCGGGCGATCCGCTTGAGCAAGTGCTTGCCGTCCGAGCGCAGCTTGATGTCGACCGGACAGCGCGCTGCCGCCTCGACCAGCTCGTGGTCGAGAAACGGGACCCTGGCCTCCAGGCCCCAGGCCATGGTCATGTTGTCCACCCGCTTGACCGGGTCGTCCACGATCAGGGTGGTGACATCCAGTTTCAGCACCGCATCCATGAACTCGTCGCTCAGCGCATCGTCCAGCCGCTGCGCGATGTACTCACCGGTATAGTCCCTGCCCTGATAGGCCGGCGCGAGCATGCGCAACATCTCGTCGTGGTCGCGATCGAAGTAATGCCTGCGGAAACGTTCCAGGCGCGAACCCCCGGTCTCCGCGGCCATGCGCGGATACCAGAAATAACCGCCGAAGACCTCGTCGGCACCCTGCCCCGACTGCACCACCTTGATATGCTTCGATACCTGCTCGGCCAACAGGTAGAAGGCCACGGCGTCCTGCCCGAACATGGGTTCGGCCATCGCATCCACCGCCTCGGGCAGACGCTTGAGCACCTCCTCGTTGGGCACCAGGAACTTGTGATGGATCGGATGGTAGCGCGCCACCACCAGGTCGGAGTACTCGAACTCGCTCCCCTTCTCCTCCGGCTGGTCCTCGAAACCCACCGAGAAGGTGTGAAAGCCCTCCACGCCGATCTCGGCCAGCAGGGCCACCAGCAGACTGGAATCCAGTCCGCCGGACAACAATACCCCGACCGGCACATCGGCCACGTCGTTGCGCTTGCGCACGGCCGCCATCAGGCGCTCGTGGATCAGCTCGACCCATTGATCCTCGTCCAGCCGTTGCTCGCCACGACGCGCGTCCAGGTCCCAGTAGCGCCTCCTCTCCAGTCGCCCGTCCAGGCCGATGCTGAGGCTGTGCGCCGGTTCGAGCTTGCGAATCCCGCGCAACAGGGTGTGCGGCGCCGGGACCACGGCGTGCAGGCTGTACTGGAAGTGCAGCGCGACCGGATCGATCGCCGTATCCATCCCGGGCGTTGCCAGCAGGGCCTGGGTATTGGATGCAAAACGGAACCAGCCCTCATCCTCCGCATAGCAGAAGGGCTTGATCCCGAAGCGGTCCCGCGCCGCGAACAGGCGCTGCCTGCCCCCATCCCAGATAGCGAAGGCGAACATGCCATGCAGGTGACGCGGACAGTCCTCGCCCCATTCCCGGTAGGCCTTGAGAATGACCCCTGTATCACCATCGGACTGGAACCCGTGGCCCCGATCTCTCAGCTGCGCGCGCAGCTCACGATAGTTGTAGATGGCACCGTTGAACACCAGGGTGAGTTCCGCGTCCCGCATCGGCTGATGGGATCGCCCGGAAAGGTCGATGATGGACAGGCGCCGGTGCCCAAGCCCCACCGGTCCGGCCAGCCAGCGCCCCTCGTCATCGGGTCCCCGCCGCGCCAGTTCGGGCAGCATGCCATCGATAAGGTCTGCCAATGCAGCCTGTCCGTCTAATCTAAGCTCTCCGCATATGCCACACATCACAAGACCCCAAATCCACCGCCACCGGGCGTTTCCATTTCCAGGCAATCACCCGCACCCACCGGCCGCTCGCACTTGCCGGGCAGCAGCTCCCCGCTCAGCCGGTTCAGGCCAGGTGCGCCGGCCTGCCCGCCCGCCAGCCCCCAGGGGGCATGCCGACGCCGCTCGGTCAGCAGGGTGAAATGGGCAGATTCAAGGAACTCGAATGCCCGGATCAGACCATCGCCGCCCCGGTGCCAGCCCCGTCCCCCGCTGCCGCGCCGAACGGCATAGCGCCGCACCCGTAACGGGTACTGGGATTCCAATATCTCCACCGGTGTGTTCAGGGTGTTGGTCATGTCCGTCTGCACCGCATCCAGCCCATCCCCGCCGGCGTGCGCGCCCATGCCGCCCCCAAGCGTCTCGTAATAGCTCCAGCCCGACTGGCCATCGCCGCCCATGGCGATATTGTTCATACTGCCTTGGCTGGCCGCCGGAATCCGTTCGGGCAGGGCCTGGGCAAGGGCCCCCAGCAGCACGTCCACCACCCGGGTGCTGGTTTCGACATTGCCCGCGGCGACGGCAGCGGGCCGACTGGCATTCAGCAGGCAGCCTTCGGGCGCCGAGAGCCGGATCGGCCGGAACGCGCCCGCACAGGCCGGGGTCTGCGCCGGCATCAGGCAACGAAAGACATACAGGACCGAAGCGGCAGCAACGGCCAGAGGGCAATTGACATTGCCCGGAACCTGCGCCGCGGTACCGGAGAAATCCACATCCACCCGACCACCCTCCACACAGAGCCGGGCGACAATGGTGATATCCACATTCCCCTGCCCGTCATCGTCCAGGCAATCGGCAAAACGGTACTCTCCGTCCGGGATCTGCCGGATCGCGTGCTCCGCAAGGCGCGCGGCATACGCGTTCAACGCAACCAGGCCGTCCGTGAAGCGCCGGGCACCGTAGTGCCGGATCAGGCGCTCCAGGGCCCGCACCCCGGCGCGATTGGCCGCCAGCTGGGCGGTGAAATCCCCCTCGGATTCCTCGGGATTGCGGGTCGCACGACTCAACGAACGCAGACGCGACCGGTCCAGGCGACCCTGCTCGACCAGGTGCAGCGGGGGAATGATCTGTCCTTCCTCTTCCAGGCGACTGGATATCGGCATGCTGCCCGGCCGTCCCGCGCCGATATCCGCATGGTGGGCGCGATTCACCACGTAGCCCATGAGCGTCCCATCCACGAAGACGGGCGCCACCAGGGTCACGTCCGGCAGGTGGGTGCCGCCCAGGTAGGGATCATTGAACACGACCTGGTCACCCGCACGCCAACATTGGCTTTCGACCACATCACGCATTGCGTAGGCCATGCTGCCGAGATGCACCGGGATGTGCGCCGCCTGCGCGCACAATTCACCGGCCACATCGAAGATGGCGCAGGAAAAATCCAGGCGGTCACGGATATTCGGCGAAAAGGCCGCATTGCGCAGCACCAGCCCCATCTTGTCACAGATGGCGTCCAGGCGGCTGGAGAAGATATTCAGTTCGGCCGGGTTCATCGCTGTATTGTCCCCCAACAGCCGCCGGGACGCCACGCCCCACGCTATCGGGCAGGATAACGTCTTCTAGCCCGGGTGAGACGGGCAGTCTGCTCGGAAAAACGCCGTGAATACATCCATGGCCGCTTACGGCTTCCTGCCTCCCGCGGCACTCGCACATCCCTGTGCATCGTAGGCTCTACGGCGGCATCCCTGCCGCCGAAGTTTTCCGAGCAGACTACCCGCCCCACTTCTCAGCGAATTGCGAACTTAGATGACGGGACCCTGCTATCGGGGCGCCTCATCCCCGTTCATTGCGCGGTTGAAAACAGGAACCGTTCGTTCCTAGAATCCACCGGCCATTTCCCAAACTGTCAAAATGGACAGTCTGCTAGCAACGATCAAGGAGACCACCATGGCGCACGAACTTCCAGCGCTGCCGTACGAGATGAACGCCCTCGAGCCGGTCATTTCGGCAGAGACCCTCGAGTATCACTACGGCAAACACCACAATGCCTATGTGACCAACCTCAACAACCTGATCCCCGGCACCGAATTCGAGAACATGTCACTGGGAGACATCATCATGAAGTCGTCCGGCGGCGTGTTCAACAACGCGGCCCAGGTCTGGAACCACAGCTTCTACTGGAACTGCCTCAGCCCGAACGGCGGTGGTGAGCCCAGCGGCGCCCTGGCCGACGCCATCAACAGCACCTTCGGTTCCTTCGATGCCTTCAAGGAGGCATTCAGCAAATCCGCTGTAGGCAACTTTGGCTCGGGCTGGACCTGGCTGGTGAAAAATGCCGACGGCAGCATCGAGATCTTCAACACCTCGAATGCCGGCACCCCCATGACCGAGGGCAAGACCGCCCTGCTGACGGTCGACGTGTGGGAGCACGCCTACTACATCGATTACCGCAACCTGCGCCCCAAGTACCTCGACGAGATTTGGAAACTCATCAACTGGAACTTCGTCGCAGACAATTTCGGCGGCTGATCGCCGCCACCCGAAAAAGTCCTGCCCGCCCGTAAGCGACGGGCAGGACTTTTTTCTGCCGCTGGCACAGCGGCAGCACACAAAACCAATAAATGTGCCTTGGGCACGGTCATAGGAGAAACAAGCATGAACCCACTCAAATCCCCCTGGCAGACCGCCATCGCCGGTGTCATCCTGGCCATCCTCATCACCCTGGGCACCGGCGCCAGCGGCACCGGCCTGGGCATGACCATCTGGCTGCATGTCATCGTCGGCATTACCTGGATCGGCCTGCTGTACTACTTCAACTTCGTCCAGCTACCCGCCGTTGCCTCCGCACTGGCCGACAAGGAACCGGGACCGGCCGCGATCAACAAGTATGTTGCCCCCCGCGCCCTGCTCTACTTCCGCTGGGCGGCAGTCGCCACCTGGCTGACCGGGTTGTCCGGTCTGGCACAGATCGGTGGCGGCATGAGCGGTATCATCAACGCCTTCACCCTGAGCGGCGGCATGCAGCTGATCGGAGTCGGCGCCTGGCTGGGTACCGTCATGCTGTTCAACGTATGGGTGTTCATCTGGCCAAACCAGAAAAAGATCCTCGGCATGGTCTCCGCCACCCCTGAGCAGATCGCCAGTGCCAAGGTGGTTGCGCTGTACGCATCGCGCACCAACACCCTGCTCTCCATCCCGATGCTGATGGCCATGGTCGGATACGGCCATGGCGGCTTCCTGCCGATCTGAGGCAGAGGACCGGGACGCCCGAAAACCCCCCGACCGGCGGGTACCGGCCGGGGCTTTTCACTTTACAGGACTGTCAACCCAATTCTAAAATGTCCCCTTTTCTCCCAAGCTGAAATGTCCCCTTGGTGAGTCCGGGGTCATGAGGGGACGAGGGGGCGCCTCATCTCCAGGGATGGTCCGGTGCAGGCCT
>JAKRWE010000148.1 GCA_024712425.1 Chromatiales bacterium | reverse complement strand
AACGAACTACACGGGTTTTGCCCTTTTTATTTGTGAAATATTCGGGTTAGCATGCTGGAAGCCAACTGGCCCCGTGGAACCTTCCGGTTCGCGGGGCTTTCTTTATTCGGTGCCTTCATCTTCGGCGGTCGATCCTGGATTCCGCTGCGCTTCATCCGGGCTACATCGCTTTATTAAGGGGCGGTGGTGTCGGCCAGCCAGCGATCAAGCTGGGCGTGTGCCTCGTCGATCCCCCAGCGTTTGAGTGCGGAGAACAGTTGCACGCTGAAATTGGTGCTGAACTCGCGCAGTGCCTCTTCCACCCGTTGCAGGGCGGTGCCGGACTGCTGACGATTGAGCTTGTCG
Organism: Chromatiales bacterium; assembly: GCA_024712425.1. Classification (GTDB taxonomy): domain Bacteria; phylum Pseudomonadota; class Gammaproteobacteria; order Chromatiales; family Chromatiaceae; genus MONJU. The sequence continues at coordinate 12,561 of JAKRWE010000148.1, read as the reverse complement.
GCCTTGGTCAGCAGTACGTGCACCGGCAACGGGATCTGGTTGGCCCAGGCCAGCATCTGCAGGTCGTAGTCCTTGAGCGGGTGACGCGCATCCATCACCAGGATCAGGCCGCGCAGACACTGGCGCTGCTGCAGGTAGTCGGAAAGGGCGCCCTGCCAGTCGCGTTTGACGTTCTCGGACACCTTGGCGTAACCGTATCCCGGCAGGTCGACCAGGCGCCTTTCGGGATCGATCTCGAAGAAGTTGAGCAGCTGGGTGCGTCCGGGTGTGCGGCTGGTGCGCGCCAGCGCCTTCTGGTCGCACAGGGCGTTGATGGCGCTGGACTTGCCCGCATTGGAGCGGCCGGCAAAGGCCACTTCGTAGCCCTCGTCGGACGGGGCCCGCTTGAGCTTGGCGGCGCTGGTGAGGAAGCGGGCCTGACGGTAGCGTTTATTCACTCCGGTTCCATTCCCCGCTCTTGCCGCCGGATTTGTGTTCCAGGCGGACCTCGCCGATCACCATGCCCCGGTCGACTGCCTTGCACATGTCATAGATGGTGAGCAGGGCATTCTGCAGGGCGCACAGCGCCTCCATCTCGACCCCGGTCTGGCCTCGGGTCTCGGCACGCGCGCTGGCCCTGACCATGCACTCGGTGGTATCGGTCTCGAACTCGATGGATACATGGGTGAGCGGTATGGGATGGCAGAGCGGGACCAGGTCGGCGGTTCGCTTGGCGGCCATGATTCCGGCAATGCGCGCAATACCCAGCACGTCGCCCTTCTTGTGTCCGCCCTGGATGATCAGCTGCAGGGTGCTCGGCTGCATGCGGATATGCCCGCTTGCCACCGCGATACGGTGGGTCTCGTTCTTGGCGCCCACGTCGACCATGTGGGCCTGGCCGCGAGCATCGAAATGGGTCAGTTCGTCGTTCATGCGCCGGCCGTCACCCGATCACGGTATTCGAGGCTCTCGGGGACCTCGTGGACCTCGTGGACCTCGAAGCACATGCTGTCGAGATCACCCAGGACCCAGGTGGCAGGGGCGCTGCCGACACCGCCGATGGTGCCGGGGTTGACCACCCAGGTGACCCCGCCCTTGCAATTGCTCTGCTCGCCGATCTCCACCTTGTGGCTGTGGCCGCAGCACACCAGGTCCCAGTCGCCGGTCGCGGCCATGGCGTGTGCATAGTGCGGGTAGTGCACGATGAAGATGGTGCGTCCGCCCAGTTCGATCCCGGCATCCATGCCGTGATAACGGATCAGGCTGTCGGGCTTGTGCGCGAGCCGGGTTAGCGCATGGGTGTCACCGGTATTGTTGCCGTGGATCACATGCACCGGGAGGCCGTATTTCTCCAGGCAGCGCAGGGTGCTGGGGGCGACCAGGTCCCCGGCATGGATCACCGCCTCCGCGCCGGCCGCCCTGGCGTCGGCGACTGCCGCATCGAGCAGGGGAATGTGATCGTGGCTGTCGGACAGGATGCAGACTTTCATGGGGATACGGCTTTCCGGGGGCTGTTGGCGTTTGCCGTGCTTGCTCAGAAGGCCGGCTTTTCCGGGGCGTCCCTGTACATCTGCACGCTGTCCATGATCTCCTTCTTGGCTTCGTCCAGTCCGTACCAGCCGTCGACCCGGACCCACTTGCCTTCATCGAGGTCCTTGTAGTGCTCGAAGAAGTGCGAGATGCGGTTCAGGATATCGCCGGAGATGTCGCGGAAACTCTCCACGCTGCGATAGCTCTTGCACAGTTTGTCGACCGGTACCGCCAGTATCTTGGCATCGTCGCCTGACTCGTCCTTCATCATCAGCACCCCGACCGGGCGACACTTGATCACGGAGCCGGAGATCAGCGGGTGCGGGGTCAGTACCAGCACGTCCACCGGGTCCCCGTCCTTCGACAGGGTGTGCGGGACGTAGCCGTAGTTGCAGGGGTAGTACATGGCGGTCGACATGAAACGGTCCACGAACATGGCGCCGGTCTCCTTGTCCAGTTCGTACTTCACCGGATCCGAGTGGGCGGGTATTTCGATGATGACATTGATCTGGTGCGGCACGTCGCCACTGCTGACTCGGTCGAGGTTCATGCACGGTCTCCTGGTAATTGTGCGAACTGGCCGGCGATTATAACCGCTGGGGACGAAAGCGGCCCACGAAAAAGCCCCGCACAGGGCGGGGCTTTGGTGGGGTCGTCGAAAGCGCCTGCTTACAGCAGCGGCACGATCAGCAGCGCCACGATGTTGATGATCTTGATCAGCGGGTTGACCGCGGGGCCGGCGGTGTCCTTGTAGGGGTCGCCCACGGTGTCACCGGTGACCGCCGCCTTGTGCGCGTCGGAACCCTTGCCGCCGAAGTTGCCGTCCTCGATGTACTTCTTGGCGTTGTCCCAGGCGCCGCCTCCGGTGGTCATGGAGATGGCCACGAACAGGCCGGTCACGATGGTGCCGATCAGCAGGCCGCCCAGCGCCTTGGGGCCGAGCAGCAGGCCAACCGCCACCGGAACCGCGATGGGCAGCAGCGAGGGGATGATCATCTCGCGGATAGCGGACTTGGTCAGCATGTCCACGGCGCGGGAATAGTCCGGCTTCTGGCTGTGGTCCATGATCCCGGGCATCTCCTTGAACTGGCGACGCACCTCGTTGACGATGCCGCCGGCAGCGCGGCCCACGGCCTCCATGGCCATGGCGCCGAACAGGTAGGGCACCAGGCCGCCGATGAACAGGCCGATGATGACCATGTGATCGGACAGGTCGAATGCGAGGTCCATGCCGGACTTGGACAGGGTGTGGGTGTAGTCGGTGAACAGCACCAGGGCGGCCAGGCCGGCGGAGCCGATGGCGTAGCCCTTGGTGACTGCCTTGGTGGTGTTGCCCACTGCGTCCAGCGGGTCGGTGATGTTGCGGATCTTCTCGTCCAGCTCGGCCATCTCGGCGATGCCGCCGGCGTTGTCGGTGATGGGACCGTAGGCATCCAGGGCCACGATGATGCCGGTCATGGACAGCATGGAGGTGGCCGCGATGGCGATGCCGTACAGGCCGGCCAGTTCATAGGCGCCCCAGATGGAGGCACACACCGCGAGCACAGGCGCGGCAGTGGACTTCATGGACACGCCCAGGCCGGCGATCACGTTGGTGCCGTCACCGGTGGTGGAGGCCTCGGCGATGTGGCGGACCGGGCTGAACTCGGTGGCGGTGTAGTACTCGGTGATGACCACCATGGCGGCGGTCAGGGCCAGGCCGATCAGTGCTGCATAGTACAGATGGCGTGCGTCCACGCCGGGGACGTTGCCCATCATGGCGTCGGTGACGAACCAGAAGCCGATGGCAGCGATCACGCCGGCCACGATCAGGCCCTTGTACAGCGCCATCATGATCTTGCTGCCTTCTTTCGCCTTGACGAAGAAGGTGCCCACGACCGAGGCGATGATGGAGACGCCGCCCAGGACCAGCGGGTAGAGCACGGCGTTGGCGTTGCCGGCCATCAGCAGGCCGCCGAGCAGCATGGTGGCGACCACGGTGACCGCGTAGGTCTCGAACAGGTCGGCGGCCATGCCGGCACAGTCGCCGACGTTGTCACCAACGTTGTCGGCGATGACCGCAGGGTTGCGGGGGTCGTCTTCCGGGATGCCGGCCTCGACCTTGCCCACGATGTCGGCACCGACGTCGGCACCCTTGGTGAAGATGCCGCCGCCGAGACGGGCGAAGATGGAGATCAGCGAGCCGCCGAATGCGAGGCCGACCAGCGGGTGCAGCGGGTCCTCGACGCCGGCCGTGAGCAGGATGGCGTAATAGCCGGCCACGCCGACCAGGCCGAGACCCACGACCAGCAGGCCGGTGATCGCACCGCCGCGGAAGGCGATCTGCAGGGCGGCATTGATGCCGTTGTTGGCGGCCTCGGCGGTACGTACGTTGGAGCGTACCGAGATGTTCATGCCGATATAGCCTGCGGCGCCGGAGAAGATGGCGCCGATCAGGAAGCCGCCGGCAGTGGCGGCGCCGAGGGTCGCAAACAGCACGACCGTGAGTACCACGCCGACCAGGCCGATGGTTGTGTACTGGCGGTTGAGGTAGGCTCCCGCGCCTTCCTGGACCGCCTGTGCGATCTCGCGCATGCGCTCGCTGCCTTCGGGTTGACTCAGAATCCAGTTGACGGATACGAAGCCGTAGGCGAGCGCAACACCGGCACTGGCCAAGGCGAATAACAGTTCGGTACTCATATCTTTCCCCTCTGAAATACATCTTCCGGCTAATATTCTTAAATTGCCGGGTTCTGGAGCGCTCTATTCTAGGAATAACCCCGGGTCAAGGGGGTAAAAAGTTCCGATGTGCGCATTAGCGGGGCTGTTGAGGAAGCTGGAGTCCCTGTTGACGTGGGGATGGGCGGGGGTTTACAGGCCAACACTGCTGTAGTTGACGTCCGGTTCCAGCCCGAAACGGGACGCCAGATCGAATTCTCGGAACAGCTGCGCCACGGCGGCCTGGCCATGGGTGCGTGCCACCTCGCCGAGGATCATACGCACCGCATTACGGTTGTAGCCGCTGCGGAAGGCCATTTGTTCCTGGATCAGTTCGCGGGCGCGGTCTATCTGCATAACAGGCCTCTCAGGATTCCGGGGGCGGACGCTGACCGATGGCGCGGAAGGTCCAGATGCCGTTCAGGGTAAAATTCCAGATTAGCACGATGCCGGTGGCCATCACCTGCGCCAACAGGTAGTACAGCCCCAGGAGCTCAGTGCCTGTATGCATCAGCAGTGTGTTCAGGGCCAGGCCGCTGAGCGAGACCACGGCGTATTTGGGGCCGGCCACGTGATGGTGCTCGTCGCTGCCGAACACCCAGTGGTATTTCATCAGGTAGTTCGCGACCGCGGCGATGGCGTAGCCCAGGGCCGAGGCGGTTACGGGTGAGATGTCCAGGCCCTCACGCAACAGGATCAGAATCGTGTATTGGATGCCGGTGGCAATCGCGCCGGTGCCCGCAAAACCGATGAACTTGGCGACCAGGTCGTGCATGGCCTGAGTGTATCTTATTGTTTGACAAATAAAAAACCCCGCATCCGGAGATGCGGGGTTTTCGCGTAATGTCAGATCAGATCCGAATTACTTGGCAGCCGGAGCGGCAGGAGCAGCAGCCGGGGCAGCCGGAGCGGCCATCGGAGCCTGCGGGGTGTAACCGTAGCCGTAGTGCGGCTGGTCGTAACCGTAGCCAGCGAAGTTGCCGTTGGTGTCGCCGTTGCCTTTGAAGTCGCCGTTGGCTTTGCCGCGGCCCTTGAAGTTCATGGAGAAGGTGGCCTCACCTTCTCCAGCGCCGTTACCGGTGAAGTCGCCGTTGCCGTTGTAGGCGCCGTTGGTGGAGCTGTTGTCGCCCCAGAAGCTGGAAGCGGAAGCCTGAGCGGCGGCAACGATAGCAATGATAGCAATGATCTTTTTCATGATGTTTCTCCCGTAAAGAGTATGTGTAAGGTGTTCGTTGTTCGACGTGACTGCCTGTCGATGTGTGAAAGTATATAAGAAATTTCTTAAATGTCAATATTCTTTTGCAATTTTTTCACACTGGCTTCCTAATAAAAAAACCCGCACCTTTCGATGCGGGGCTCGCCACCAAGGTGGCTCCTACGTAACGTGCCCTCACCATTCGCTGCCAAGGCAGCTTCTACACGCGACACCTTGGTAGAAGTGGGCCTGCCCGCGAAGGATTCGTCGTCGAAGCGGTTCTTACAGCTCGAATTCCGGCAGCTTCCTGTCGACGCTGTTGAGCTTGAGGGTGACGTATTTCGGCATGCCGTTGTCGTCGTACTCGGGGTAGGCCTCACCCTTGATCAGCGGATAGAGGTATTCCTTGCACTTGTCGGTGATGCCGTAGCCATCCTCGGATATGAAATCCATGGGCATCATCTTCTCGACGTTGGCGACCTCGCTCAGCGGGGCCTCGCCGATGCTCCACTTGTAGGGAGCGGAGGACTCGCGCACAACGGTCGGCATGATGGAGTTCTTGCCTTCCAGGGCCTTCTCGACGGCGGCCTCGCCCAAGGCATAGGCCTGCTCCACGTCCGATTCGGAGGCCAGGTGGCGTGCGGCGCGCTGCAGGTAGTCGGCCACGGCCCAGTGGAACTTGTAGCCCAGGGCGTCCTTGATCATGTTGGCGACCACCGGTGCGGCGCCACCGAGCTGGGCATGACCGAAGGAGTCGCGTGTACCCTGCTCGGCCAGGAATTTACCGTCCGGCCAGTGGCAGCCCTCGGAGACCACGATGGTGCAGTAGCCGTATTCCTTGACCTTGGTATCGACTGCTGCCAGGAACTTGTCCTTGTCGAACTCCACCTCGGGGAACAGGGTCACCACCGGGATGCCGTAGTCCTCGACCAGTGCGCCGGCGGCCGCGATCCAGCCGGCATGCCGGCCCATGACCTCGATGACGAAGATCTTGGTGGAGGTGGCGGCCATGGAGCGGACGTCATAGCTGGCCTCGAGGGTGGAGACTGCGATGTACTTGGCCACCGAGCCGAAGCCGGGGCAGTTGTCGGTGATCGGCAGATCGTTGTCCACGGTCTTGGGTACGTGGATGGCCTGCACCGGGAAGCCCATCTTTTCGGACAGCTGCGAGACTTTGTAGCAGGTATCGGCCGAGTCACCGCCGCCGTTATAGAAGAAGTAGCCGATGTTGTGGGCCTTGAAGACCTCGATCAGGCGCTCGTACTCGCGCTTGTTGTCTTCCAGGCTCTTGAGCTTGAAACGGCAGGAGCCGAAGCCGCCGGAAGGGGTGCTCTTGAGCGCGGCGATATCCTCTGCCGACTCCTGGCTGGTGTCGATCAGATCCTCGGTCAGCGCCCCGATGATGCCGTTACGGCCGGCGTACACGTTGGCGATCTTGTCGCTGTGCTTGCGGCAGGTCTCGATTACGCCGCAGGCCGAGGCGTTGATGACAGCGGTCACACCGCCGGATTGGGCATAGAAAGCGTTTTTTGCGCTCATATTGTGTCTCCTGAGATATATCTTTGACTATTCGGTATGAATTCAGTCCAGGTCCCCGCGCTCCCGCGCGGCATGGTCGGCCTGCGTCTGCAGCAGGCTGACCGTACATTCGGTCAGGTCATCGTACTCGTGCACGCCGGTGCCGTACTGCTGGTAGCCACGGTAGAAGAACTGGCAACGGTAACGCCGTTCCCCCGATTTGAAAATCACGAAGTGGCAACCGTCCGCCTCCCAGAAGAACACCGGGCAGGTGGTCAATTCGCGGTCGGCCGGGCCCAGGCGGATCTCGGCGTCCGCAAACTGGAGTTCAGGCGTGGTGTCGCCATAGCGTTCCTTCAGCGTCGTTTCGACGATCCAGCGCTCACTGTCGGTAACATCCGGAATTTCGCTCATGTCGGTACCAGGCAAATTGCTGAAAGAATCATCACGGTCGGGGCTGCCGAGTGGTCCCGGAAGTGGTCAATAAATGCCCTTTTTCCGAAAAACGCCCGAATTTCAGCCGAATTGAGCCAAAAAATGGCAAAAAACAGCGACTTTCGTTGACAAGGCAAAAAATGTGCGATTAGCTTAGACAAGGCTGTCGGGGCCGGCCAATCCAAAACATACATGCCCCCATAGGAAATTCCTAATTTCCTTAAACAAAGCCCGCCGGCTTGCAGGCGGGTCGGCGCAAAGACGGGGGAGGACCGTCGCCGAAGCAGGCCGCCAGCCATCCGTTGATCGCGGTGGCCGCCAGAACAAGAAAATCAGTTGCTAGGAGCCACCATGCGGATCGTTCTTCTTGGCCCACCGGGGTCTGGCAAGGCCGAACTCTCGGAAAAGTTAGCCGAAACCTACCGGATACCTAATATAAACCAGGCCAGCATTGTCGATGCAGTGGCGGCCGAAGCCAGTGAACTTGGCCGCCTGGCTTCGGAGGCACGGGATGCCTCGCGTATCTCCGACGAACTGCTCCTGGCCCTGTTGCGCATACAGCTCCCCAAGCTGGACCTGAGCCGGGGTTACCTGCTGGTCGACATGCCCCGCGACTCCGGGCAGGCGGATGTGCTCGACAGCATGATGGACGATCTCGGCAAGCCGATCGACCTGGTCGTCAAGCTGGATGTCGATACCGACGAGCTGATGGAGCGCCTGGTGGGCCGTATCCGCTGCGACAACTGTGGTGCGAGTTACAACATGTATGTCAACCCACCCATGGTGGATGGCGTGTGTGACGAGTGCGGTGCGCGGGTGCGCCGCCGGCCCAGTGATTACGAGGAGACCATCAGCAACCGCCTGCGGATCTATGAAGGGCAGGTGGGTCCGCTGCTGCGATACTACAATCAGGCCGGAAAGCTCCATCGTTTCGATGCAACCGGTGATATCGGCCCGCTCTGGAAGCAGGTGAAGGCGCTCGTCGACGCCACACCGAGTCCGGAGGTGAGCCCGGTGTCGGGCGAGCAGGCGTCTGCCGCAGAGGCCCCGGCGCCGGCAAAGAAGGCAAAACCGGCGAAAAAGGCAGCCACCAGGAAGGCGGTCGCCAAGGCGGCGAAGAAAAAGGCGGTTGTCAAAAAGGCATCGGCCAAGGCTGTGAAGGAAGAGAAGAAATCTGCGGGTGGAAAAAAGGCGCCTGCCAAGGCGAGCAAGAAGACGGCTGCCAAGAAGACGGCTGCCAAGAAGACCGCCCCGGCCAAAAAAACAGCCAGGAAGGCAGCTGCCAGGGCTGCGGTCGCGAAGGTCACGAAAAAGGCAGCCGCCAAGAAGGCGGTCGCCAAGGCGGCAAAGAAAAAGGTGGTCAAGAAGGCCACGGTAAAGAAAGCAGCCGTCAAAAAGGCAGTAAGCAGGAAGGTGGCAAAAAAGGTCACCAAAAAGGCGCCGGTCAAGACGGCCAGGAAGGTGCTCAGCAAGAAGGCGGCCGCCGGCAAGGTCACAAAGAAGAAGGTGGCCAAGAAGAAGGCGGTTGCCAAAAAGGTTGCAAAGAAAAAGACAGTCAAGACGGCCGCAGCCAGGAAGGTGAGCAAGAAAAAGGTGGCGAAAAAGAAGGCCGGGCGGAAGTAGCGTGCCCAGCCCGCCGATGTAATGAAAAAGGCGAAGGAACGCCATTTCAATATGATCACAGATGCAGGGAATGCCCTGATCGGGCAGACGCTTTCACGCGTATTCGGTTATGACAGCTTTCGTCTGGGGCAGCAGGAGATCATTGAGGCCCTGATCGCCGGCGAGGATGCCTTTGTCCTGATGCCCACCGGCGGCGGCAAATCGCTGTGCTACCAGGTGCCGGCGCTGCACCGCCCGGGGGTCGCGGTCGTGGTGTCCCCGCTGATCGCGCTGATGAAGGACCAGGTCGATACCTTGCGGGCCAGCGGCGTGGCCGCGGCCGCCTATCACTCGGGAATCGATGCCGGACAGGCGCGCGCCATCCTTGCCGCATTGCATGAGGGCGAGCTGGACCTGCTCTATATCAGCCCGGAACGCCTGATCGGCAGCGATATGCTGGAGCGCCTGGCGGATGTGTCCTTGGCGCTGTTTGCGATCGATGAGGCACACTGCGTTTCGCAATGGGGGCATGATTTCCGCCCCGAATACGCCCAGCTCGGGCGCTTGCGGGAACTGTTCCCCGGGATCCCGCTGGCGGCCCTGACTGCCACCGCCGATACCCAGACCCGGGACGATATACGACGGGTCCTGGGCCTGACGCAGGCGAGATCCTTCGTCGCCGGCTTCGACCGGCCCAACATCCGTTACAGCGTGCTGGACAAGCACAGGCCCGCCGAGCAGTTGCAGGCATTTCTCACCCGCCATGAGGGGGAATCCGGGATCGTCTATGCCCTGAGCCGACGCAAGGTGGAGGAGATCGCCGGGCGCCTGCAGGCCAGCGGTATCAACGCCGCGGCCTATCACGCCGGGCTGCCGCAGGCCGAGCGGCACCGGGCCCAGGAGGGATTCCTGCGGGACGACATCCTGGTGGTGGTCGCCACCGTGGCCTTCGGCATGGGCATCGACAAGCCGAACGTGCGCTTCGTGGTGCATTACGATCTGCCACGGCACATCGAGGGCTATTACCAGGAAACCGGCCGTGCGGGGCGCGACGGCCTGCCGGCCGAGGCCCTGCTGCTGTATGGCGCGCAGGACGTGATGACCGCGCGCCGCCTGATCGAGAACGGCGAGAACCCGGATCAGCAGCGCATCGAGACCCACAAGCTCAACGCCATGGTGGCGCTGTGCGAGAGTCCGACCTGCCGGCGCCGGGTGCTGCTGAACTACTTCGGCGACTGGCAGGAAGAGGATTGCGGCAACTGCGATGTCTGCAGCGATCCACCTGAACGCTTCGATGCCACGCGCGAGGCGCAGATGGCCCTGTCCTGCGTGTACCGGGTGGGCCAGCGCTTCGGGATCCGTCACGTGATCGATGTGCTGCGTGGCGCGGACACCGAGCGCATCCGTCTGCTGCAGCACGATCGGCTATCGACCTATGGCATCGGGCGGGATCTGGGCGAGGCGGAATGGGGCTCGATCATCCGCCAGCTGATCCACCATGGCTACCTGCAGCAGGACATCGCCAACTACGCGGTGCTGCGCCTGACCGAGCGGGCCCGACCGCTGTTGCGCGGGGAGGTGACGCTCGAGCTGGCCCGGGCCCGGGTGCGCGAGAAACCGCAGCGCGCGCGCCGGCGCGCCTTCCTGAACGCGGACGGTCCCTATGACGAAGCCCTGTTCGAGGAACTGCGGCGCCTGCGCAAGGAACTGGCCGACCGGCAGGGGGTGCCGCCCTATGTGATCTTCGGCGATGCCACCCTGGCCCAGATGGCCCGCGCCAAACCGCAGGACGAGCGGGCCCTGCTTGCGGTGCACGGGGTGGGGGAACACAAGCTGGAGAAGTACGGTCCCGCGTTCCTGGACCTGATCACGGCTTATCGTCTTTGACCGGCTGCAGCAGACCATTGCAGATACTGCAGTGGTAACGCGTCCCCTGCTGCACCCGTTTGTGGCGGGTGGTGCTTAACCGGTGGATCCTGCACCCGCACCGGTAGGACCAGCGTCTCTGCCGTCGCGCGGGCTGCTCGGGCTCGCGGAAGTCATGGCAGCGACGTGGGGAGGCGATACCGAGGGATTGCATCACGGAACGCCATTCCGGGCCATGCGGGCGTACCCGATGCCCGTGCAGGAGCCGGGTGACCAGGTGCGCCACCTCGTGTGGGACGGTCTCTTCCATGAAGGCATCGGGCTGCAATGCGGCCATGCCGAGGTTGTAGCGGATCTCCGGCCGGCCCTGCGGGTCGATGCGCAGCTGACCGGCGGCACGCCCGCGCAGTCCGAAACCGATACGCAGTGCCGGCGTGACCCTTCCCTGCGCGAGCAGCAGGGGACGGGCGCGCTCAAGCTGCGGTGGGTCGCCTCCACCAGTTGCGCCTGTAATGCCGCGTGCATGTCTCTCCGCCTTCGTATCGATGCGCCATGATACAGGTGAACAAAAAAGCCGCCCATGGAAAAGTAGGGGCGGCCAGGCGGGGGTTGTCGAGTGGCTTGTAGGGTCAGCCGCCGTTGATCTTGTTTGCGTGGCACAGGGTGCAGCTCACCTCGGTGTCGGCCGGGACCGTGATGTGCTGGCCTTCGCGGGAACAGAGCGATCCCTTGCTGTCCTTGCAGATCAGGTCGCGGTCGGCCCGGGTGCGCGACAATACAGTACCTTCGCCGTTGAGGCCGTGGCAGCTCTTGCACTGGGTCGGGTTCCTCTCGGCGATGTCCTCGTGCTTTTTGTTCCAGGTCAGGCTGGCGACCGGGTGCATGCCGTGCGGACCGTCCAGGGTCACGCCCAGGTCGGTATTGCCGTGACAGGTGCTGCATTCGGTCAGCACGCCGGCATGGCCCTGCAGGTCCTTGGCCGCCAGGTTGTCGTTGGAGGCGTCCCAGGGGTTGGGCCAGATGGCGTGGGTGCTGCCATGACAGCCCTCGCACATCACGCCGCCGTGTCCCTTGCTCAGGCGGTACAGGTGGTCCTTGCCCTGCTTTTCCTGTGTCTCGGCAAAGCGCTGGTTGATGGCCTTGATCGGGGTGGCGGTGGCATCGCCCTTGCGGTAGGCCTGCAGCAGGCGGATGCCGTCCGATGCGGGCACTGCCTTGGGATCGCCCGCCAGGTTGCTGACGGCATCGCCGGTGTGGCAGGACTGGCAACGTGGCTCGCTGGCCCAGGGCACGCGCCGGCTCCAGTCGAGGTTATTGCTCCAGGCGCTGCCTGTGTTCGCGTCGTTCAGCGCCAGGTTGGCCGAGAAGTCGTCACCCACCTGCTTCATGTTGCCATGGCAGTCCTGGCATACCACGCCGGCTTGGGTCATGGCGCCGCGCAGGCACTGGGTGCGTTTGCCCGGGTGGCAGGCGTAGCAGGTCTTGCCGACGATATCGCGGGCCAGATTCATGTCACGACCCACCGGCGAGGGCATGTCGGGGAACAGGTCGGTGAACTGCCCGTGGTAGCCGTGCATGGCACGCGACATGGAGATGTGCTGCGTCTGCTCCTTGCCGTTGTGTCAATGGCCAATAATTTTGACCCCCCTTCGGCCAATAAAATTGACCCACCCGGGGCGACAAAAAATCAGCTCTCGCGTTTGTGCTTCAGTCGATAGCTCTCACCTCCCAGCATGAAG
>JAKRWE010000147.1 GCA_024712425.1 Chromatiales bacterium | reverse complement strand
TGTGCCTGCAGCCTAGAAAATAGCCCTTCACGAGCCTTTCCACGTCCCGTTCGAGGCACCACATCTTCCATCCACTGACCGCCCGGAAAAGCGAGAAGCGGATGAAATATTCGGGCTAGTCAGGGTGGGGCGGGTGGTCTGCTCGGAAAACTTCGGCGGCAGGGATGCCGTCGTAGAGCCTACATGGATGTATTCACGCCGTTTTTCCGAGCAGACCACCCGCCTCACTTTTCAGTGAGTTGCAAACTTAGATGACGGGACCCTGGGCGGGGTGGCGATCGACGGGAGACGGTGGCCCGGGTTTGATAAGATACGGCCGATGGATGTATCCCCCGATCTGCACGCCCATTCCACCGCCTCCGATGGTGTCCTCTCACCCGCCGAACTGATGCGGCGCGCGAGCGGGAACGGGGTTCGGGTGATTGCGCTGACCGACCATGATACGCTGGAGGGCCTGGCCGAGGCGCGTGCAGAGGCGGACAGGCTGGGCATGCGTTTCGTGCCGGGTGTGGAGATCTCTGTCACCTGGGGTGGGCGCACCGTACATATCGTCGGCCTGGGGGTCGACGAGGGCTGCGCGGCGCTGCAACAGGGCCTTTCCCGGCTGCGCGGGTTTCGCGATTCGCGCGCGCTGGAGATCGGCCGGCGGCTCGAGCGGGCCGGCGTCACAGGCATCTACGACCGGGCCAGGGCCCTGTCCAACGGGCGCCTGATCAGCCGCACCCATTTTGCACGGGCCCTGGTGGAACAGGGTTATGCCGAGAACGTCGGGGATGTGTTCAGGAAATACCTGGTGCGCGGCAAACCCGGCCATATGGCAGGAGAATGGGCGGGCCTGGAGGAGGCGGTCGGCTGGATCCGCGATGCCGGCGGGCAGGCGGTGATCGCACATCCGGCGCGCTACGGCCTGACCCGGACCAGGCTGCGCCGCCTGATCAGTGATTTTGCCGAGGCAGGCGGCGTCGGCATGGAAGTGGTGTCCGGCAGCCATAGCCGTGATGATATGTTCGCCATGGCGGTGCACGTGCGGGATTTTTCGCTGCTCGCCTCGGCGGGCTCGGATTTCCACGATCCGGAAAACTCCTGGATCGAGCTGGGTCGCCTGCCGGTGCTGCCAGACGGTGTGCGGCCGATCTGGCACGACTGGGACCTAGGCTGACCCCCGGGCCTTTTCTTTCAACCTTATCAAGTAGTCGCTATGTCGCAGTTCTTTCAGATCCATCCCGACAATCCGCAGGCCCGTCTGGTCCGACAGGCGGTCGAGATCGTGCGCGGGGGCGGGGTGATCGTGTATCCCACCGATTCCAGTTATGCCTTGGGCTGTCACATCGGTGACAAACGTGCAATGGACCGGATACGGGAGATACGTCGTCTCGATGACAAGCACAATTTCACCCTGGTGGGGCGCGAACTGTCGGAACTCTCCGCCTATACCAAGATGGGAAACCAGGCCCATCGCTGGATCAAGAACCTGACGCCAGGGCCCTACACCTTTATCCTGCCGGCCACCAAGCAGGTGCCCAAGCGCCTGATGAACCCCAGGCGCAAGACCATCGGCATCCGCATCCCGGGCAACCGCATCGCCCTGGCCCTGTGTGAGGAACTGGGCGAGCCCTTGCTCAGCAGCACCCTGATCCTGCCCGGGGAGGAACTGCCGATGACCGATCCCTACGAGATGCGGGATGTGATCGGGCATGCCGTCGACCTGATCATCGACGGGGGGTACTGTGGCTATGAGGCGACCAGCGTGATCCTCTTCGACGACGACCAGCCCGAGGTGGTGCGCGTCGGCAAGGGGGACGTCTCCCTGTTCGAGGGATAACAGAGCGATGTACGAACTTTCACTCATTCAGAAACTGACCATCATGGTCCTGCCCATCGTGTTCGCGGTGACGGTGCACGAGGCCGCGCACGGCTGGGTCGCAGACAAGCTCGGCGACAGGACGGCGCGCACGATGGGGCGCGTCACCTTCAATCCGATACCGCATATCGATCTGGTCGGTACCATCATCCTGCCCCTGGGCCTGTACGCCCTCTCCAGCATGGCCGGTGGGCCGGGCTTTCTGTTCGGTTATGCCAAGCCGGTGCCGGTGAACGCCGCCCGCCTGCACAATCCGCGCAGGGATATGGCCCTGGTGGCCCTGGCCGGCCCGGCCTCGAATCTCCTGATGGCCATACTCTGGACGCTCGTGGTGGCGGTTGCACACCGCGTTGGGGGCGGGGTGCCCATGCTCAGCCTGTTTCTTTTCCAGGCCGGTCTGTTCGGGATCCTGATCAACGCATTTCTATTGGTTCTCAACATGTTACCGATACTTCCCCTGGATGGGGGGCGGGTCATGGCCTCGCTGTTGCCGGTGAGCCTGGCGCGGAAATATGCGAAGCTCGAGCCCTGGGGGCTGGTCATTCTGCTGGTGCTGCTGATGAGTGGTATCTTGACCCCTGTTATCCTGCCCGTGGTTTCCGCCCTGCAGTCCCTGCTGCTGGGCTGGATCGTGGGATGAATCGAGTAGAGGAGTTGGCTTGAACGCTGTAGCTGCACAACACGCCCGGGTGCTCTCGGGTATGCGCCCGACCGGAAGGCTTCACCTGGGGCACTATCACGGGGTACTGAAGAACTGGGTCGAATTGCAACATGAATACCAGTGCCTGTTCTTCGTGGCCGACTGGCACGCGCTGACCACCCATTACGACGACCCGACCGGCATCCCGCAGGCCACCTGGGACATGGTGATCGACTGGCTGGCCGCCGGCGTCAATCCCAAGGAGGCGACCCTGTTCATCCAGTCGCGGGTGCCGGAGCATGCCGAACTGCATCTGCTGCTGTCCATGATCACACCTTTGGGCTGGCTGGAGCGCGTACCGACCTACAAGGACCAGCAGGAAAAGCTCAAGGAGAAGGACCTGTCCACCTACGGCTTCCTCGGCTACCCGCTGCTGCAGTCCGCGGATATCCTGGTCTATCGCGCCGGCATGGTGCCGGTGGGCGAGGACCAGGTGGTGCACGTCGAGCTGACCCGCGAGGTGGCGCGTCGTTTCAACCATCTCTACGGCCGCGAGCCGGACTTCGAGGAGAAGGCCGAGCAGGCGATCAAGAAGATGGGCAAGAAGAACGCCAAGCTGTTCCGGAATTACCGCAAGGCCTACCAGGAGAAGGGCGACGACGAGGCGCTGGCCGCGGCGCGCGCCCTGCTGGAGGCGCAGCAGAACATCGGCGTGGCCGACCGGGACCGCCTGTTCGGTTATATCGAGGGCGGCGGCAAGGTGATCCTGCCGGAACCGCAGCCCCTGTTGACCAAGGCGGCCAAGATGCCGGGCCTGGACGGCCAGAAGATGTCCAAGTCCTATGGCAACACCATCTCGCTGGCGGCCAGCCCGGACGAGGTGGAGAAGCAGCTGCGCACCATGCCCACGGATCCGGCCAGGGTCCGGCGCAACGACCCCGGAGACCCCAAGAACTGCCCGGTGTGGCAGTTCCACGAGGTGTACTCGGACGAGCGCCTGCAGGAGTGGGTGCAGGATGGCTGCCGCTCTGCGGGCATCGGATGCCTCGAGTGCAAGCAGCCGATCATCGACGCGGTGCTGGGGGAGCTGAAACCGATCCAGGAACGGGCGCGCGAATACGAGGAGCAGCCCGAGCTGGTGCGCAATATCATCAACGAAGGTTGCGAGACCGCCCGCGAGGTGGCCCGCGAGACCATGGACGAGGTGCGACACGCCATGTCGCTGGACTATTGAGCAGCTCCGAGGCCAACCAGGCCGTGGCCGCGGAGCAGGGTACTACGCCGGGGTTGCCGCATCCGCCGCAGCAGGAGGAGATGCCTTTTGCCGTGGTTGCGGGGGAGCCGCAATATACCCTGCCCAAGGACCTGTATATCCCGCCGGATGCGCTGGAGGTGTTTCTGGACGCCTTCGAAGGGCCGCTGGACCTGCTGCTCTACCTGATCCGGCGTCAGAACCTGGATATCCTGGATATCCCGATCGCCGACATCACCCGCCAGTACATCCAGTACATCGAGATGATGCGCGAGATGCGCTTCGAGCTGGCGGCGGAATACCTGGTGATGGCGGCCATGCTGGCCGAGATCAAGTCGCGCATGCTGCTGTCGCGGGTCAATGTCGAGGGCGAGGAGGATGAAGGCGACCCGCGCGCGGAGCTGATCCGGCGCCTGCAGGAATATGAACGCTTCAAGCAGGCAGCGGAGGACATCAACGGTCTGCCGCAGCTGGGTCGTGACGTCTATCCGGTAAAGATCGAGGCGCCACACAAGCAGGTCGAACAGGCGCCGCCGGACGTGGACATGCGCGAGCTGCTGCTGGCCCTGAAGGACGTCATGCACCGCGCCGACATGTTCAGCAGCCACCAGGTGGCGCGCGAGCCGCTGTCCCTGCGCGAGCGCATGACGCGGGTGCTGGACGCGGTGCAGGGTGAACGGTTTACCGATTTTACCGACCTGTTCGATATCAGCGAGGGGCGTCAGGGGGTGGTCGTCACCTTCATGGCGGTGCTGGAACTGATCAAACAGCAGCTGATCGAGCTGGTGCAGGCGGAGACCTTCGCCTCCATCCATGTGAAAGCGAGAGCCTGAAATGTCCGTGCCCGAGAATCTCAAGAACATCGTTGAAGCGGCCCTGCTGGCGGCCGGTGGTCCGCTGTCGCTGGACACCCTGCAGTCCCTGTTCGGGGAGAACGAACAGCCGGAAAAGAAGGCGCTGCGGGAGGCGCTCAAGGCACTTGTGGAGGACTATCAGGGACGCGGCATCGAGATCCGTGAGGTGGGCAGCGGATGGCGCATCCAGGTCGGCGAGGCGGTATCGCCCTGGGTGTCGCGCCTGTGGAGCGAACGGCCTGCGCGCTATTCGCGTGCGCTGCTCGAGACCCTGGCCCTGATCGCGTACCGCCAACCGATTACGCGGGGCGAGATCGAGGACGTCAGGGGGGTGTCGGTCAGTTCCAATATCATCAAGACGCTGCTGGAGCGTGAGTGGATACGCGTGGTCGGGCAACGCGATGTGCCGGGCAAGCCGTCGCTGTATGGCACGACCCGCGAGTTTCTCGACTATTTCAGCCTGAAGTCGCTGGACGATTTGCCAACGCTGGCCGAGATTCGTGACCTCGAGGAGATAAACCGCGAACTGGAACTCGAGGATCCGGACAAGGCCGCGGCCGCCACGGAGACCGAAGCCGGATCGGCACAGGGCGAAGGCGGCCTGCCGGCCGAGCAGACCAGCCCGGTGAACGAACCGCTGGAAGGGGAGGAGAACCTCTCCGACACGGATGATACGCTGGACAGCCGCGATGAAGCAGACGGGAACATCCCTGACCCGCCGACGCAACAGGTGCCCCTGGATGCCTGATCCGGCCGGGGAACGTCTGCAGAAGGTCCTGGCCAATGCCGGCCTGGGCTCCCGACGCGAGATCGAGGAATGGATACGCGAGGGACGGGTGCGGGTGAATGGCAAGCGTGCGCGCCTGGGCGCGCGTGCTAGCGCAGACGACCAGATCGAGGTCGATGGCCGGCCGGTGGCCCGCAAGCGCCTGGCCGGGCGCGAGCGCTATGTCATCATCTACAACAAGCCGGAAGGCGAGGTGGTCACCCGCAACGATCCCGAGGGACGGCCAACGGTTTTCAGGCGTCTGCCGCGTCCGCCGCAGGGGCGCTGGATAACGGTGGGCCGGCTGGACGTGAACAGCGCCGGCCTGTTGCTGCTGACCAACGACGGCGAGCTGGCCAACCGCCTGATGCATCCCAGGTACCAGATCGACCGTGAATACGCGGTGCGCGTACATGGCGAGGTAACCGACGAGATGGTGCGCCAGTTGGTCAGCGGGGTAGAGCTGGAAGACGGCAAGGCCCGCTTCGAGGACGTGGTGGACTCGGGTGGCGAAGGGCAGAACCGCTGGTTTCACGTGGTCATCATGGAAGGCCGCAAGCGTGAGGTACGGCGGATGTGGGAAGCGGTTGGCGCCCTCGTCTCGCGCCTCAAGCGGGTGCGCTACGGGCCCATCATCCTGGACAGCGCGGTCAAGGTCGGCCAATGGCGGGAACTGACCAAGGAGGAGCGCAAGGCTCTGCTGGCAGCGGTCGGGATGAAGGCCGACCGGCCCTGGGGCAAGCTGTTCCGTCCCGGGGGCCGTCAGGCGAAGAAGAAGATCCACGGCAAGGTGGCGCACGCCTCGCCCTGGCGACGCAAGTCACGTACGCCCTGACTTCAGCGCAACGTTATGGGCCAGGGCTGGCACCTGCTCGGAAAAACGCCGTGAATACATCCCTGTAGGCTCTACGGCGGCGTCCTTGCCGCCGAAGTTTTCCGAGCAGGTGCCAGCCCTGTCTTCAAATACCTACAAACTTAGATGGTATCGTCTTGCGCCCTGACGGGTTCGGCTTTAATTCTACTTTGCCGCCCCGCCCAACACCCAGAAAATACAGGTAGGATGGGTTGAGCTTCGCGAAGCCCATCGAACACCGCCTGAAATGGTGGGTATCGCTGCGCTCAACTCACCCTCTCAGCGCTTTCATCTTCTTTGCGTCCTTTGCGGTTGAATGTTTTCCACACTGATTCGGGTTATAACGAGATACCAAACCCACTTGCTTGCAGGGTTAGCCCGGATATTTCATCCGTTTCTCGCTTTTCCGGGCGGTCAGTGGATGGAAGATGTGGTGCCTCGAACGGGACGTGGAAAGGCTCGTGAAGGGCTATTTTCTAGGCTGCAGGCACACCTTTCCCTTACCCCCATTGTTTG
>JAKRWE010000146.1 GCA_024712425.1 Chromatiales bacterium | reverse complement strand
TGTGCCTGCAGCCTAGAAAATAGCCCTTCACGAGCCTTTCCACGTCCCGTTCGAGGCACCACATCTTCCATCCACTGACCGCCCGGAAAAGCGAGAAGCGGATGAAATATTCGGGCTAGCCGCCGCCCTGCAACACCGCCTCGGTGCGAACCACGTCGCCGTTACGCCACAACTCCAGGGTCACCCTGTCCCCGATCCGGTAGTCGTCCAGGCGGTTGAGCAGCTCCGGCACCGATTTCACCGCCTTGCCATCGATACTGAGGATGATGTCGCCCGGGATGATCTCCCCGTTGGGCCCCACCCGGGTGCCCCGCAGCCCCGCCTGGGCCGCCGGCGAGCCGGGCGTAACCTTCAACACCAGCACCCCGTCCACCTCGAGCTGGGCGGTGACGCTGCGATTGACGCTCTCGTTGACCGAGATACCCAGCCCGGGCCGGATGTAACGCCCCTGTGCGATCAGTTGCGGCACCACCTTGTTGACCGTGTCCACCGGCACCGAGAAACCGATCCCGGCATAGGCCCCGGAGGGGCTGTAGATGGCGGTGTTGATGCCGATCAAACGACCGGCGCTGTCGAGCAGCGGACCGCCCGAATTGCCGGGATTGATCGCCGCGTCGGTCTGGATCAGGTGCTCGATGTTGGCGCCGTTCTTCTCCGACAGCGAACGGTCGAGCGCGGATACGATACCCGTGGTAAGCGTGTAGTCGAGGCCGAAGGGGTTACCGATGGCAAAGACCTTCTGCCCCACCTGCAGGTCGGCACTACGGCCGATGGGGACCGGTGGCGGGCGGTCGAAGGCCACGTTGATGCGCAGCACCGCCAGGTCGTGTTCAGGGCTCGCCCCCACCAGCACCGCACGATAGCTGCGACCGTCGTTCAGGCGTACCGTGGCCTCGGACGCACCCTCGATCACGTGGTTGTTGGTGACGATGTGCCCCAGATCGTCCCACACGAATCCGGAACCCGTGCCACGGGCCACGCTGAACACGTTGCGCGTCCACGGGTCCACCACCTGTTGACGGGTGGTGATATACACCACCGAGGGGCTGGCCTTCTTGAATATCTCGATGGTATTGCGCTCGTCGTCGGCCAGCTCGCCGCGAGCCGCCACCGGACGCGGCTCGGCGGTCAGGCCAATCAGGTAGTGCTCCAGCACCGGCAGGAACTGCCACGCCAACACGAACAGGACAAAGGCCCAGGTCAGCCAGCGGATGCGCGCCATCACGGGATCGGGTTGTGCCGGCATCTCAGGACTCCTTCGCCTTGGCCTTTTGTGCATGTGCGCAGGCGCCGGCAATGCGCATCACCTCGTCACCGTCGAGGGTCTCCTTGCTCTCCAGTTCGGCGGCCAGCGCGTCCAGCACCGCGCGGCAGCGCTGCAGGATCTCACCGGCGCGCGCACGCCCTTCCTCGACCAGGGCCTTGACCTCGTTGTCGATGGCCTGCGCGGTGGCCTCGCTGTAATTCCGTTCCTCCACTGACTGGGCGCTGTTGAGGTACTGCAGCTGCTGCTCCTTGCCCCACACTACCGGGCCCAGCTTGTCGCTCATGCCCAGGCGCGCGACCATGGTGTGCGCGATCTCGGTCGCTTTCTCCAGGTCGTTGGAGGCCCCCGAGGAGATGCTGCCCAGCACCAGGTCCTCGGCCATGCACCCGCCGAGCAGGATCGCGATCTGGTCCTTCATCTCCTCGGTGGTGGAGAGCAGGTGTTCCTCCACCGGCAGTTGCAGGGTGAAGCCCAGGGCGCCGATGGCGCGCGGGATGATGGTCACGCGGTGCACCGGCTCCCCGGTGGGCACCGCCAGCGCCACCAGGGTGTGGCCCGACTCGTGCACCGCGACGCGGTGCTTCTCCTCGGGGCTGAGCGCCTTGTGCTTGGCCTCGGGGCCGGCGATGACCCGGTCGATGGCCGCCTCGAAGTCGCTCATGTCGATCAGGCCCCGATCCTCGCGCAGGGCGTGGATGGCCGCTTCGTTGCAGATGTTCTCCAGGTCCGCGCCGACGAAGCCCGGGGTGCGCTGGGCGACCACATGCAGGTCCACGTCGGAGGCCAGTTTCATCTTTCCACCATACAGCTTGAGGATGCCCTCGCGCGCGTACAGGTCCGGCTTGTCCACTACGATGCGCCGGTCGAAACGGCCGGAGCGCAACAGCGCCTGGTCGAGGATCTCGGGTCGGTTGGTGGCCGCCATCACCACCACCCTGGTGGACGGGTCGAAGCCGTCCATCTCGGTGAGCAGCTGGTTCAGGGTCTGTTCGCGTTCGTCGTGCCCGCCCATCACCGGACCGGCGCTGCGTGAGCGGCCGATGGCGTCGATCTCGTCGATGAAGATGATGCACGGCGCCTGCTTGCGCGCCTCCTCGAACATCTCGCGCACCCGCGCCGCGCCCACGGCCACGAACATCTCGATGAATTCGGAGCCGCTGATATTGAAGAAGGGCACCTTGGCCTCGCCTGCCACGGCGCGCGCGAACAGGGTCTTGCCGGTGCCGGGAGGGCCCACCAGCAGGACGCCCTTGGGAGCACGCGCCCCCAGGTTGGCGATTCGGCTGGGATCCTTGAGGAACTCCACCGTCTCGCGCAGTTCCTGCTTGACCTCGTCGTAGCCCGCCACATCGTCGAAAGTGACCTGCGACCCCTCGTCGGCATGCACATGCACATGGTTGCCAATGTTGAGGAAGCCCTTGTTCATCAGCCCCATCTTCTTGGCGATCCACTCCCAGACCAGGAAGATGATGCCGAACGGCAGTATCCAGTTGAAGAAGAAGTTGCTCAGCCAGTTGTTGTCGTAGCGAACCTTGTATTTGACGCCGTTCTTCGCCAGCTCCTCGGCCAGTTCCTGGTTCCACATCAGCGGCACGGTGATGAACTGCCGCGGCTTGCCGGTCTGCGGATCGTTCTCCTTGAGCTCGCCCATGATGGCCTTGTCTGTCACCACCGCTTCAGCCACCTCCTTCTTCTCCACGTGCTGCAGGAACTCGGAGTACGGCATCTCGATGCGCTTGGCCTCCTTGTACTTCCCCCAGAACTGGAAGGAGAGCAGGATGAAGATCAGGTACACGATCAGGGTGAACTGGGGCGACTGCCAGAACGGTGTATTGCTAGTCTTGTTGATCTCGATGCGCGGCTTGTCATCGCCGGTATGAAACTCACTCTTGGCCATGGAAGGGTCCTTGTTGTTGTTCAGCCCCCATATGGGGGCCGAATGGCGGGTGCACAAGGGTAACGCAGGCCAACAGCGACACCAAACCTCCCTGGCTCATCCAGCCTCGCGCCAGGCCGGCTCCTCCGGCTCGGCCTGAGCCTCCCTCATGGTGACCAGTTCCTCGGCACTCACCGGGTGGATGGCGATGGTATTGTCGAAATCCGCCTTGGTGGCACCCATCTTCAGCGCAACGGCAAAGCCCTGGAGCATCTCGTCCACGCCATCGCCGATCAGGTGTATGCCTACCACGCGCTCCTCTTTGCCACGGCATATCAGCTTCATGGCCGTGGTCGCCCCCTCGTGCGAAAGGCTGTAGCGCATGGGGGTGAACCGGGTCTGATACACGCTCACCGGTTCGTCCCCGGCCCGGGCCTGCGGCTCGGTGAGCCCGACTGTCGCCACCGGCGGATGCGAAAACACCACGCTCGGGATGTTGTCGTAATCCACCCTGGACGCCGGCATGTCGCGGAACAGGCGTTCGGCCAGGCGCCGCCCCGCCGCAATCGCCACCGGGGTGAGCGGCGTACGCCCCGTGACGTCGCCGATGGCATAGATGCCCAGCACATTGGTGTTCTGGTACTCGTCCGTCAGGATGATGCCATTACCCTGCACCTCGACGCCGGCGGCCTCGAGGTCCAGTTCAGCGGTATTGGGCACACGTCCCACCGCCCAGATCACGGTGTCGAAACCGTTCAGGCGGCCACTGCCGGCGGTATCCACCGCGATGCCCCGGTCCGTTTCGGTGAGCCCCGTGACCCGGCACCCCAGGTGCAGGCGGATGCCCTGTTTTTCCATCTCGCCCATCAGCACCTCACCGAGCATGGGGTCGAAGGCCTCGAGCACGCGATCCTCGAGCGCCACCAGCGCCACCTCCGAACCGAGAGCCTGCAGCACGCCTGCCAGTTCGACGCCGATGTAGCCACCGCCGATGACCGCAACCCGCCCGGGCTGTTCGCGCAATGCAAAGAAACCGTCCGAGGTAATGCCCAGCGCCGCGCCCGGTACAGGTGGCACGACCGGCCGCCCGCCGGTGGCGATCACGATGTGCTCAGCCGTATACAGCTCACCGTCGACCTCGATGCGACGCTCATCGACGAAGCGGGCACGTCCCTCGATGCGGTCGATGCCACTGTCCGCGACATAGCCATCCCAGTACTGCGTGATATTGGCGATATAGGCATCCCGTCCGCCCACCAGCCGGAACCAGTCGGTGCAGCCGCGCGTGGTCGGCACGCCAAAGCCGTTCGCGTCATCCGCAGCATGCGCCAGGTTGGCCGCATACCACATCACCTTTTTCGGCACACAGCCGTTGTTCACACAGGTGCCGCCCATCGCACCGGCCTCGACCACAGCGACTCTTTTGCCGTACTCCGCCGCCTTCTCGGCGACGGCAAGCCCGCCGCTTCCTGCGCCGATGGCGATCAGATCGTAATGCTTTTTCATGGTCTGCTCCGTCAGGCCGCGGCCTGCTCTTCAGCCTTCAGCCTTCAGCCAGGCCTCCAGATCCTCGGATCCACCGACGTATTCACCGTCGACGAACACCTGGGGCACGGTCTCCTTGCCGGTGATGGCACGCACGCTGCGGATGCTGGCATCGTGACCGGGCACGATCTCCTCGTAGGGCATGCGGTGCTCCGCCAGCAGGGCCTTGGCACGGGCGCAGTAGGGGCAGCCCGGCTTGGTGATGATGCTCACCGAGCGCGACTTGCGCGCGTTGGGGTTGATGTAGGCCAGCATGGTGTCGGCATCGGAGACCTCGAAGGGGTCCCCAGGCTCGTCGGGCTCGATGAACATCTTCTCGATCACTCCGTCGCGCACCAGCATGGCGTAACGCCAGCTGCGCTTGCTGAAGCCGAGGTCGGACTTGTCCACCAGCATGCCCATGCCCTCGCTAAACTCGCCGTTGCCGTCCGGGATCAGGGTGACGTTCTCTGCCTCCTGGTCCTCTTTCCAGGCGTCCATGACGAAAGCGTCGTTGACCGAGAGGCACACGATCTCGTCGATGCCGTTCTCGCGGAACACTGGCGCCAGCTCGTTGTAGCGCGGCAGGTGGGTCGAGGAACAGGTTGGGGTGAAGACGCCGGGCAGGGCGAACAGCACCACGCTGCGGCCCTTGAAGATATCGTCGCTGTGGATGTCCTTCCAGTCGCCGTCGGCACGGGTGCGGAAAGTAACCTGGGGTACCTTTTGTCCTTCGCGGTTTTGCATGATCTTTCTCCTGTCTGGGGTTCGTTGCTATCGAAGACAGGTTTATTATTGTCATGCACTATCGATAATGGAAATTGAATGTTTATATTCTATCGATAGAAAATAACTAACGACAAGACGGGACAGCCTCCCCGTGGGTCTGCAGGCGGTTACGCCATGCATGCTCCTCCCACACGAGGTGGTCGATACTCACTCCGATTCCAGCCGGCGCAGCCGCATGCGCAACCGCTTCAGCTCGTCCAGCAGATCGATAGCCAGGGCTGCACCCGGCATGTTCATACCGAGATCGCGCTGCAGACGCTGAGCGCAACGCACCCGGCGCAGACTCATCCCGGTAAAGCGCCAGCGCGCCGGTTCACGCCCCCGCGGATCGATCAGCCCCTGCTCGACCATCTCGATCACCTCGTCGGCCGGCAGCCGGCAGGCCCGGCACAGCTCGCCCAGGGTCAGTTCGATCTCCTCGTCCAGGAGTTCCCCGTTCAATAGCGACATCATCGTTTTCCCCATGACTTCAAACCCCCAGGCGCGAACGGGGGTTGAATCCCTCGAACGCCTCGCTCAAGGCCTCGTAGGCCTCACGCGCCCTGTCATCGTCGGCCGGCGGCGTGACGATCTGCAGCACGACGTAAAAGTCTCCCGGTTGCCTGGCCGGGACCCCCTTGCCCTTGAGTCGCAGTTTGCGCCCACTGAGCGAATTGGCGGGCAGCTTCAGGTCCACCGGGCCCGCGGGGGTCGGCACCTTGACCTTGGCGCCGAGCGCGGCCTCCCAGGGCGCCACCGGCAGGTCCAGGTACACGTCCTTTCGTTCCACGCGATAGAAGGGGTGGGGTCGGAACTCGACCTCCAGGTACAGATCACCTGGCTCGCCCTTGCCGACACCCGGGCTGCCCTGCTTCGCCAGCCGGATCTGCTGCCCCTGCCGCACCCCCTTGGGGATACGCACGTTGAGGGTCCGTTCCTTTACCTGCGGGCGCCCGTCGGGTCCCATCTCGGTATGCTTGAGCGTCAGCGCACGGGTCGCCCCGTTGTAGGCATCGTCGAGGTCGATAACGACCCGCGCATGGGTATCCTCGCCACGCATGTCGAACCCGCCCCCGCCCCGGGTGTAGGTGCGCTGGTAACCACCGCCGCGCCCGAACAGGCTCTCGAAGAAATCGCTGAACTGGTCCGCATTGGCGCCGGTATAACCGCCGCCATGGAACTCGAAGCCCTGATCCCAGTCCGGCGGCGGACGGAAGTCCTGGCCCTGCTGCCAGTTGGCGCCCAACTGGTCATAGGCCGCGCGCTTTTCCGGATCCTTGAGCACCTCGTAGGCCTCGCCGATCTCCTTGAAGCGCTTCTCGGCATCCGCCTCCTTGCTGACATCCGGGTGATACTTGCGCGCCAGTTTGCGATAGGCCCGCTTGATATCGTCCTGAGTGGCATCCCGCTTGACACCCATCACCTCGTAATAATCTTTGGGCTCTTCCCCTGATCGAGTGGGTAGTTTAGCGTAGGGGAGCATGAGAGACGTTGATCTATACACCCAGATACTGGGTATCCAGGCACCTTGGCAGGTCACCGATGTGGAGGTGGAT
>JAKRWE010000145.1 GCA_024712425.1 Chromatiales bacterium | reverse complement strand
AAAGCTTTCTTGGGTACATTTTGTCACGGGCAAAACCTTGTTCGGATCCAGTATAACCAACTGAATTTGAACGAACTACACGGGTTTTGCCCTTTTTATTTGTGAAATATTCGGGCTAGCGCAGGCGCTCGCAAGCGGAAGGCTTGCAAAGAGGCTGGAATCAGCCTGAGGACACTTCAGCGCTGGACGTCAGGGCATGGTGTGAAAGCCGATCAGCGGCCGGTAGTGGAGCGGCCCGTGCCGGGAAACCGGCTATCAGAAGAGGAGCGGAAGGTGATCCTGGAGACCTGCAATGCCCCGGAGCACGCAGATCTTCCGCCAAGCCAGATTGTGCCCCGACTGGCTGACGAGGGTATCTACCTGGCCTCGGAATCGAGCTTCTACCGGGTTCTGAGGGAGGCTGATCAACTGCATCATCGTGGCCGGTCGAAAGCGCCGCAGACTCGCAAGGGACCGACCACCCATATCGCGGATGCTCCCAACCTGGTCTGGTCTTGGGATATCAGCTATCTGCCGTCCTGGGTGCGTGGGCAGTTCTTCTACCTGTATCTGATTATCGATATCTACAGCCGAAAGATTGTGGGCTGGGAGGTGCATGAACAGGAGGGCGGCGAAGAGGCCGCCGCCCTGATCCAGCGCAGCGTGATTGCCGAACACTGCTTCCGTCGGCCATTGGTGTTACATGCTGACAATGGCAGCCCGATGAAGTCACAGACTATGCAGAGCAAACTGTACGATCTGGGCATCATCCCCTCCCACAGCCGGCCGAGGGTAAGCAATGACAACCCCTATTCGGAATCGCTGTTCCGTACGTTGAAGTACTGCCCACGCTGGCCATCCGAAGGCCTTGAATCACTGGGGGCGGCCCGCAAATGGGTGGGCAGTTCGTGGATTGGTACAACCATGAGCATCGCCACAGCCAGATACGGTTCGTCATCCCAGCGCAGCGGCACCGGGGAGAGGACAGCACCATTCTGGCATGCCGGAAGCAGGTCTATGAGCAAGCAAAAGCCGCCAATCCAGCCCGGTGGTCAGGCCAGACTCGGAATTGGGATCCCGTTGGGTCGGTCGCATTGAATCCGGAACGTAACAACGAAGAAAAGTGTCGCGCCGCATGATCGAAAAGGCGACATCTATCTTGACAAATACCGTGGTCAATGCCCTGTACGAGTACCGCTCGGTGATCATCACCACCAACAAGGACTTCACCGCCTGGGGCGAGTTCTTTGCCGACGACAACGTGGCCGTGCCCATCGTGGACCGGCTGATCCACCATTCACACATCTTCATGCCGGGAGGTGAGAGCTATCGACTGAAGCACAAACGCGAGAGCTGATTTTTTGTCGCCCCGGGTGGGTCAATTTTATTGGCCGAAGGGGGTCAAAATTATTGGCCATTGACAGCACAAGGTCGGTGAGCTACCCAATACCTGCTCCTGCTCGGTCGCTGTCTGCAACGCCGGGTCACCTCGAAGCTGGTCATGGTCGTTGAGATCCTCATACCCTTGACACAGGGCATGGACGCGTTGACGCAACAACGTCAGTTGGTCATGCACGACATAGCGGGCATCGCGGGGGTCGGGGAGCCTCGCATTGACCGCCTCGAGCAACCCCAGCCGTCGATCGACTTGCCGGAGCAACAACAGGCCACCATCGCTGGTGATATCCCCGCCTGAAAATCGGGCCTCGATCCGGTGGCGTTTCAGCGGTGGAAATCAAAGCTTTCTTGGGTACATTTTGTCACGGGCAAAACCTTGTTCGGATCCAGTATAACCAACTGAATTTTAACGAACTACACGGGTTTTGCCCTTTTTATTTGTGAAATATTCGGGTTAGGTTGCTCTTCACCCCGGGTGCGTAGCGAGCCGACCAGGGTGGGATGATGAGGAAGCGCCGCTGCTGGTGCAGATCGATCAGCGGCACCTCCGCGCCGAAACCGGTCTCCTCCCACAGCTCGCGCCGGGCCGCCATGTGCGGATTCTCCCCAGGCCGCAACGACCCGGTCACCGACTGCCAGAAACCGGCCGGGCTGACCCGTTCCAGCAACAGCACCAGATCCCTGGGCGCCACGATCACCACCAGTACCGACTCGGGCCGTTTATACATTAAATTCTCATAACCCCGTATTTTCCCTGATTTTCTGACAATTGGGCTAAAGATCCGGGCGCGTCTGCCGCCAATCTCTCCAGGCACACCCACCGATCGGAAGGACGATGAGCGACGGCATGAGACAACGGCGTGAAGGCCGGGTCGGATCTTCTGTATTTACCGCATCGAGGTCACACCGGATGCTGTCGTCGGGAACACTCTATTACACCCTGCTCGAAGGCACACCAGCACGCGGTATATGGCGGGCCGTGCCGTGGGAAAGGCATGGGAGCACCGCAGCATGACAGCCGTTCCGAAACAACAACTGCGCGACGCCCGCGCCCGGGCCGTCATCGAGAACATCCACGAGACCATCGTGTCGCTGGATGCGCAGGGCAATATCACCGAACTGAACCGTGCGGCACACCGGATGTTCGGTCTGCGCGATGGCGAGGCCATCGACCAGCCGGCCAGCGTGTTGTTCACCGACTACGACACCCACCAGGCTGCTCTCTTCGCCGGACATAAGGTCGAGCTCAAGGGCTCGCGCCAGGGACAGGGGCTGTTCGACGCCGCGGTCGGCATGTCACGCATCAACTACGAGGGCGACGACCGGCGCATCCTCATCGTGCGCGATATCACCGAGCAGAAACAGGCCGAGGAGCTGCTGCACCGGGAAAAGAGCTGGCCCAGATCACCCTGCACGCCATCCAGGAGGCGGTGATCACGACGGATGCCAGGGGCCGCATCAATTCGGTCAACCAGGCCGCCTGCGAGCTGCTACGCAAGGACGAGGAACAGATTCTTGACCGCCTGCTGCTGGACCTGCTGAGCTTCGCCGAACTGGAGCACCGACGCGCCGCGCGCCAGGGCATCAACGACACCCTGACCTACGGCAAGAGCTGCCGCATGGATGGCCAGCCCGAACTGCGCTTCGACAACCAGGAAAGCATCTATGTCCACGGCCGCATCGCCCCGTTGCGCGCGCAGGACGGCGCCATCATCGGCAGCGTCTCGGTACTGGAGGACGTCACCAAGCAGAAGCGCATGCAGGAGATCCTGTCCTACCAGGCCACCCACGACGACCTCACCTCCCTGATCAACCGGCGCGAATTCGAACGCCGCCTGGAAGAGGCGCTGACCCGGCGGGTGGGCGACAGCCATCACATACTGCTGTACCTGGATCTCGACCAGTTCAAACTGATCAACGACAACTGCGGCCACAATTCCGGCGACCAGATGCTGCGCCAGCTGACCAGCCACCTGTCCACGCGCCTGCGCCATACCGACACGCTGGCCCGTCTGGGCGGGGACGAATTTGCCGCCCTGCTGCCTCACTGCGGACTCGAAGTAGGGCGCCGGATCGCCGAGGAACTGCGCGACCTGGTACGCAATTTCCGCTTCAATTGGGGCGGCCGCACCCTGGGCATGGGTGTATCCATCGGTCTGGTGCAGCTGGACGACAGCATGTTGAGTATCGTGGATGCCCTGACCGCCGCCGACTCAGCCTGTTATATCGCCAAGGAGCGCGGGCGCGACCAGGTGGTCGTATACCATCACGACGGCGACGAGGAACAGCAGCGCAAGGACCTGATCTCCCAGGCCGCCCACATCCGCGAATCGCTGGAACAGAAGCGCTTCCGTATCTGGGCCCAGCCCATCCTTCCCATCCACGCAGGGGAATTCGACTGGGGAGTCGAGATCCTGGTGCGGATGCTGAACGAGGACGGCAAGCTGGTTCCGCCCGGCCAGTTCATCCCCGCCGCCGAGCGCTACAACCTGATGGGACACGTGGACAGCTGGGTGATCTCCGCGGTCTGCGCGCACTGGCAGGCGCAACCGGAACTGTTCGAACGCATGGACAAGGTAGCCATCAACCTGTCAGGGCATTCACTGGCGAATGACGAATTCCTGGACTTCCTGATGCGCGAGATCGACAACCACCGGCTGCCCTGGCACAAGCTCTGTTTCGAGGTCACCGAGACCGCGGCGGTGTCGAGCATCGAGAAGGCACGTCACTTCATCAACACCATAAAGGAACGTGGAGCGCGCTTCTCCCTGGACGATTTCGGCAGCGGATTGTCGTCCTTTGCCTATCTCAAGCAGCTGCCGGTCGACTACCTGAAAATCGACGGCGCCTTCGTCAAGGATATGCTGAACGACCGCATCGATGCCGCCATGGTACGCTCGATCAGTGATGTGGGGCGCGCCATGAACCTGCACGCCATCACCGAGTTCGTGGAGGATCTCGCAGTGGTCGAGGCACTGCGCAAGGCCAAGGTGGACTACGCCCAGGGCTACGGCATCTGCAAGCCGCTGCCCATCGAGGAACTGGCCGACTACCACCCCATCCCGCTGATGCCGACGCTGGCCAACAAGATCGGCTAGGCCGGCTTCTCCGGCACCCACACCCGGATGTGTAGCTCCCGCAACTGGCTGGGGGTCACTTCGGAGGGTGCCTGGGTCAGCGGGCAGGCGGCGCTCTGGGTCTTGGGGAAGGCCATCACGTCGCGGATCGAATGCGCGCCCGCCATCAGCATGATCAGCCGATCCAGGCCAAAGGCCAGACCGCCGTGCGGCGGACAGCCGAACTTCAGCGCGTCCAGCAGGAAGCCGAACTTCTCGCGCGCCTCCTGCTCGTCGATGCCGAGCAGCGCAAACACCTTCTCCTGCACCGCCTCCTGGTGGATACGGATGGAGCCACCGCCCACCTCGGTGCCGTTGAGCACCATGTCGTAGGCGCGCGACAGGCAGGCGCCCGGATCGGACGCCAGCAGCTCCACGTGCTCGATCTTGGGCGCCGTGAAGGGGTGATGCAGGGCGTGCCAGCGATCGGTCGCCTCGTCCCATTCGAACATCGGGAAATCCACCACCCACAGCGGCTGCCAGGCGTCGGACATCAGCCCCAGATCCTCCGCCAGCTTGACCCGCAGGGCGCCCAGAGCCTCGTTCACCAGCGGTGCCTTGTCCGCACCGAAGAACACGATATCGCCGTCCTCCGCGCCGGTGCGCTGCATGATCTCCAGCACCGCCTCGTCCGGGATGAATTTCAGGATGGGTGACTGCAGGCCATTCACGCCGTTGGCCAGCTCGTTGACCTTGATATAGGCCAGGCCGCGCGCGCCGTAGATGCCCACGAACTTGGTGTACTCGTCGATGTCCTTGCGGCTGAGCTTCCCGCCGCCCGGCAGGCGCAGCGCGGCGACCCGCCCGTGCGGGTCCTTCGCCGGGCCGGCAAAGACCTTGAAATCGATATCCTGCAGCAGATCCGCCACATCGACCAGTTCCAGCGAACAGCGCAGATCCGGACGGTCCGAACCGAAACGGCGCATGGCCTCGGCGTAGCTCATGCGCGGGAAGGGATCGGGCAGCTCGATGTCCAGGGCATCGCGGAACACGCCACGGATCATCTCCTCCATCAGGCCCATGATCTGGTCCTCGTCGAGGAAGGACATCTCGAGATCGAGCTGGGTGAATTCCGGCTGGCGGTCAGCGCGCAGGTCCTCGTCGCGGAAGCAGCGCACGATCTGGTAGTAGCGGTCCATGCCCGACATCATCAGCAGCTGCTTGAACAGCTGTGGCGACTGCGGCAAGGCAAAGAACTTGCCCGCATGCACCCGGCTCGGCACCAGGTAGTCACGCGCGCCCTCCGGGGTCGCCTTGGTCAGCATGGGGGTCGAGATATCGAGAAAGCCCTTGTCGTCCAGGTAGTTGCGCAGCAGACGGGTGACCCTGGAGCGCAGGATCATGCGTTCCTGCATGACCGGGCGCCGCAGGTCCACGTAGCGGTAACGCAGGCGCAGTTCCTCCGAGGTGTCCTCGTCGTCCAGCTGGAAAGGCGGGGTATCCGCATGGTTCAGGATCTCGAGCTCCTTGCCCAGGATCTCGATCTCACCCGTGGACAGCTCCGGGTTGGTGGTCCCCTCCGGGCGGGCGCGCACCCGACCCTTGATGCGGAGAACGAACTCGTTGCGCACCTGCTCGGCGGTGGCGAACACGTCCTCGACATCCGGATCATAGACGACCTGGGCCAGCCCGCTGCGATCACGCAGATCGATGAAGATGACCCCGCCGTGATCCCGCCGGCGGTTGACCCAGCCGCACAGTTCCACGGTCTGATCGATGAAGTCGGCGTTGATTTCGCCGCAATAGTGGGTGCGCATGAACGATTCCTATAAAAACAGGACGCCCCGCAAAGCGGAGCGTCCGGGACAATCACGATCGGGGCTTACTGACAGGCGCAGGAGCCACCGCAGCAGCCGCTGCCTTCCGCCGGCGCCTTGTCGGAACTGGACGATTTACCAGATCCCTTGAAATCAGTCTCGTACCAGCCACCGCCCTTGAGCTGGAAGCCGGCCGCGGAAATAAGTTTCACCAGCGCCGGCTTGCCGCACTCGGGGCAGTCCTTCAGTGGTTCGTCACTCATCTTCTGCATGGCCTCGAACTCGTGACCACAGTCGGCGCAACGGTATTCGTAGAAGGGCATGTCTCTCTCCGGGTACTGAAAACCGGCGAATTTTACCACATGCTGATATTGAGAAGAAATGCCCGCTACAGCATCATGGATTCCGGGGCGTCCGGATCCTCGCCCCCGCGCTCGTCCTCTTCGCGCAGCCGTTGGACCAGGCGACGCAACTGAGCCTGTTCCTTCTCGGCCAGGCCGAAGCGCAGGTAACGGTCGACCCATCGCAACACCTCTTCCAGCCGTTCATTGCGTTGTTGAAGATACAGCAGGGAACGCGCCAGGTGATGCGGATCCACGCCCAGGATCCGCATGCGTTCAGCCGCCTGGAGGGCAGTATCCAGTGCTTCCTCCGTGGGGCGGTGCATGCTAACCCGGATATTTCATCCGCTTCTCGCTTTTCCGGGCGGTCAGTGGATGGAAGATGTGGTGCCTCGAACGGGACGTGGAAAGGCTCGTGAAGGGCTATTTTCTAGGCTGCAGGCACAC
>JAKRWE010000144.1 GCA_024712425.1 Chromatiales bacterium | reverse complement strand
AAAGCTTTCTTGGGTACATTTTGTCACGGGCAAAACCTTGTTCGGATCCAGTGTAACCAACTGAATTTTAACGAACTACACGGGTTTTGCCCTTTTTATTTGTGAAATATTCGGGTTAGGGGTTTTGAACCGCAAAGGACGCAAAGACCGACCTGCTCGATCCAATCCGCCGACCCTGGCGACCATCACATACCCTTTGTGTTCTTCGTGCCCTTTGTGGTGAAAACACGCCAGCCCGCGACTGACGGGTTCCGCGGGACTCAAGCCCATCCTACGGGAGTGCTCCCGGGCCACCCTCATCCACCCCACGTTCGATCTCGCCTTCACGACGCAGTTCGCGCTTGAGGATCTTGCCGGTGGCGTTTTTGGGCAGGCGCTCACGCAGGATCACCTTGCGCGGCAGCTGGTGCCGGCCCAGGCGCTCCCGGCACCAGGCCTTGACACCCGCCACGTCCAACCCGCTGCCCTCGCGCGGCACCACGTGTGCAACCACGATCTCGCCATGCGAAGGATGCGGCTCCCCGACCACGGCCGCCTCCAGGATATCCGGGTGCTGGTAGAGCACCTCTTCGATCATGCGCGGATACACGTTCATGCCGTTGACGATGATCATATCCTTGATCCGGTCGACCATGAAGAAATAGCCGTCTTCATCCCGGTAGCCCAGATCGCCGGTACGCAACCACTTCCGATGGAAGGTCTCCGCCGTGGCCCCGGGCAGGTTCCAGTAGCCCTTCATCACGTTCGGCCCGCTGACACAGATCTCGCCGATCTCCCCGTCCGGCAGCGGTTGACCCTGCGCATCCATGATGACCATCTCGACATCCGGCACCGGCAGCCCCACCGAGCCGGGTTTGCGCGGTCCCTGCGGCGGATTGACACAGGTGACGGGCCCGCACTCGGTGGGCCCGTCACCTTCCAGGATGGGGAAACCGAAATGCGCCTCGAAGCGCTGCAGCAGCTCCACCGGCATGGCCGCCCCGCCGGCCACCCCCAGGCGCACGGAACGCCATTTCTCCACCTGCTCCTGCGGCAGGCGCAGCACCAGGTTGTACATCGAGGGAACCCCCAGAAACACCGTGGCGTGGCCATCCGCGATACGCTCCGACACCAGGGCGGGATCGAAGCGCGGCACCGGGATCAGGGTCAGGCCGTGCAGGCAGGGCGTGAGCATGCCGACGGTGGACGCAAACGAATGGAACAGCGGCAAAACCACCAGCAGCCGGTCTTTCTGCGGACGCAGTTCCAGTGCGCGCAGCACGCTGGCGGTGTTCGACACCAGGTTACGGTGGGTCAGCATCGCCCCTTTGGGCCGCCCGGTGGTGCCCGAGGTGTACAGGATCGCGGCCACATCGTTTAGCGGATCGATATCGGGCTCCGGCACCTCCCCTTCGACCGCCAGCCAGTCATCGAAGCGCAGATCGGCAGTGCCCGCGGGCGACTCGCCTATGCAGGCAACGCACTTCAGGCCTTCCAGCGCGTCCCGGAAGCCGGCCACCTTCTCCGCCAGCGCTGCATGGTGAATGATCCCGCTGACCCCGGCATCGTCCAGGATATAGCGGATCTCATCGATGCCGATCAGCAGGTTCAGCGGCACCACCACCGCGCCGGCCTTCTGGATGCCCAGATAGGCCTGAACGAAACACAGGTCGTTGATGCAGTACAGCGCAACCCGTTCACCGGGGCGGACGCCCTGGCGCTGCAGGGCGGCGGCAACCCGGTCGCTGGCGCTGTCGATATCGGCAAAGCTGGCCTGCGCCTCCGGCTGCCATACCAGAACCTGATCCGAAAAACGGGCGGCCGCCTCGCGGAATGCCTGGGCTATGCTCCGGTTGCGGCTCACCAGTTCCCCCTGACCGCGTCAGATGACGCGTGAGAACCGCGCCTTGGCTTGGTCTAGGTAGATATCGAACACCATGCAGATGTTGCGGATCAGCAGGCGTCCGGGATCGGTGACCTGTATGCCCCTGTCATCGATCACCAGCAGGCCGTCGGCCTGCATGGGCTGCAGGGCCTCGAGTTCCGAGGCAAAGTAGTCGCGGGTATCGATGTCCCAGCGCCGGCTAAAGGTATCGAAATCCAGGCGGAACTGGCAGATCAGCTCACTGATCAGATCGCGGCGGATCAGGTCGTCCCGGGTCAGCACCAGGCCACGCTCGATCGGCAGGCGGTCCTGCACTATCGCCGCATAGTAGCTCTCGAGATCCTTGACGTTCTGGGCATAGGTATTGCCGACACTGCCGATGGCGCTCACCCCGAAGCCCAGCAGGTCGCAGTGCGCGTGCGTGGAATAGCCCTGGAAGTTACGGTACAGATGCCCCTGCTCCTGCGCCTGTGCCAGTTCGTCGTCCGGCAGGGCGAAATGGTCCATACCGATATACACATAACCCGCGTCCTGCAGCTTGTCGCCGGCCATCTGCAGGATATCCAGCTTGGTCTGCGGCGCCGGCAGGTCGGCCGCCTCGATGCGCCGTTGCGGCATGAAGCGCTCCGGCATGTGGGCATAGTTGAAGATGGACAGCCGGTTGGGCCGCTCGGCGATCACCGCATCCAGGGTGCGCGCAAAGGAATCGAGCGTCTGGTGCGGCAGGCCGTAGATGAGATCCAGGCTGACCGAACGGAAGCCCAGGTCACGGGCCTGCTGCATCACACCGAAGGTCAGTTCCGCTGACTGCACCCGGTTGACCGCGCGCTGCACCTGCTCGTCGAGATCCTGCACCCCGATGCTCATGCGGTTGAAACCGATCTCGCGCAGAACCGCCAGGGTATCCGACTGCACCTCGCGCGGATCGATCTCGATGGAATACTCGCCGCTGTCGTCGTCCAGCAGCGTGAAATGTTCGCCGGTGCGCTTCATCAGCCAACGCATCTGCTCGTGGTTCAGGAAGGTCGGCGTACCGCCGCCCCAGTGCAGCTGCTCGACCGGCTGCCCCTGGTTGAAGATCGCGGCCTGCATCGCCATCTCGTGGTCCATCGCCTCCAGGTAGGGCTCGCTCTTGCTGCGATCCTTGGTCGCGATCTTGTTGCACGCGCAATAGAAGCAGATGGTGTCGCAGAAAGGGATATGGAAATACAGGGACAGCGCCTCGGAACGGCCGGCCGCCGCGCGATAGTCGTCCACGGTGAATCCATCGTGGAATTGCACCGCCGTGGGATAGGAGGTATAGCGCGGCCCCGGGCGGTCGTAACGCGCGATGAGGTCCGGATCGAAGGAGAATTGTGATTTCATGCGACTAAGCCTTTGGCGTGTATTGGACAGGATGGCCGACCCGGGTCAGTCCTCCTCGTCCACGTCCAGACCCTTGCGATGGGTCTCGTTGATCTGCTTGAGCAGGGTGTGAAAGGGTATCTCGTGTTCGAAACGGCGCAGCACGTCCATGAACAGCAGATCCTCGCGGCCGAAATGATAGCTGCCGTTGGCCATGGCATCGTAGACCTGCCGGATACCCTCTTCCAGCGGTTCGATATAGGCCGGGGAGCGCGCCAGGTCCTCCGCATCGTACAACAGGCAATTCTTGAGGTCCTCGAGCTCGAACAGGGCATTCTTCACCCACTCTGCATATTCCTCGGCAGTACGCGCTCTGCGCAGACTCATGAATCACTCCTCCACAAAAACATCGTGAAACTCGGCGAGCTGGTCGGCCGTGAGCAGGAACACCCCATCACCGCCACGCTCGAAATCCAGCCAGAGAAACGGCACATCGGGATAACGCGCCATCAGGAGATCGGCACTCGCGCCGACTTCGACCACGAGTATACCACTGGGCGTCAGATGATCAGGCACATCCGCCAGGATCCGGGCGACCACGTCCATACCGTCTTCACCCGCCTCCAGGCCCAATGCCGGCTCGCGCCGGTACTCCGCCGGCAGGGTCTGCATCTCGGCCACACTCACGTAGGGCGGATTGCTCACGATCAGGTCGTAGCGCTCACCGTCCAGCCCCCCCGAACACGTCGGAGCGAACCGCCCTGACCCTATCCTCGAGCGCATAACGCGCAATGTTGCGCTGCGCCACCACCAGCGCCTCGGGGGAGATGTCGGCAAGGTCGACCCGCGCATCCGGGAAGGCGTGGGCACAGGCGATCCCTATGCACCCGCTGCCACAGCACAGATCCAGCACCCTGTCGACCGACTGCTCCCCCAACCAGGGATAGAACCGAGCCTCCACCAGCTCGGCGATCGGCGAACGCGGCACCAGTACATGTTCGTTGACCTCGAACGCCAGGCCAGCAAACCAGGCCCGCCCGGTCACATAGGCCAACGGCACCCGTTCCTCGATGCGACGACGCAGGCGCTCGCCCAGTTCACGCGCCTCCGCTCCGGTGACCCGGGCATCCAGCCAGCGCTCGGGCAGGTCATGCGACAGATGCAGGGTGGCCAGCACCAGCTCCAGCGCCTCGTCCAGGGCATTTTCGGTACCATGCCCGAAGAACAGGCCATGGGCCTGGAACCGGCTGGCGCTCCAGCGCACCCAGTCGCGCGGGGTGTGCAGTTCCCGGTAGGGAATCTCCAGGGGCATGATCAGGCTGCCGCTAAAGGCTTGTGGGAAATGGCCGTCATATCTGTCATGTTCATGCCGAAATATGGAACAGGGCAGTGATTCTACGCGCTTTTCGGAAACAAAAAGACAATCCGGTCGGCCTGCGGGCACAGGATATCGGCGCACTGGCGACCTTTGCCTCACTGCCGCCACAGATGCTGCAGACAATCGCGGAGCACAGCGGACAGCAGCTCGTTTCCCCTGGCAAATGGGCACCAGACACGGAAGACGACAACTGCTATTTCCTGGCCAACGGCACGCTGCAGCTCCTGCATGACGGAAAAGACCGCCTCAAGCTGACACCGGACTCGCCCGGCACGGGGTATCCCCTGCCTGCAGGCCCCCACTGGCAGGTGATCGCACAAACGGACGCCTCCCTGCTGAGGGTGCCGCGCCGCTACCTGGAACTGACAAGAGAGCAAAAAGCCGCCACCGAAGACAAGGCGACAGGCGGCATCGAGCTACACGAAGACGACAACGAGGCGCAGCTGTACCTCGAATTTCACCAGATGCTCAAGGCCGGAAAATACGAACTGCCGGTCATGCCGGACCTGGCCGTCCGTATCGGCAAGGCCATCGACGATCCGGATACCGACAACGAGGACATTGCACGCCTGATCCAGCTGGATCCCGCGGTCAGTGCCCGCGTCATGAGCGTGGTCAATAGCGCGGCCTTCGCCGGCACCACGGTCATCCGCTCGTTACAACAGGCCGTTGCACGACTCGGCCGCCAGCAGGTACGCAACCTGGTCTACAGCTGCATCATCAAGGACCTGTTCCGCACCGAATCCAGTATGCTGAAAAACAGCATGAAGGCTCTGTGGAACCACAGCTGCCGGGTCGCTGCCATCAGCTCGGTACTTGCCCGTTACACACCAGGCCTGGACCCGGATCGCGCATTGCTGGCCGGGCTGGTACACGACATCGGCATCATCCCCCTGCTCCAAACCGCCCGCACACACCCCAGGCTCGCACAATCCGCCACCGTGCTGGAACACCTGATCGACGAACTGAAGGCAGAGGTGGGCCGGCTGACGCTGCAGGCATGGCATTTCGATGATGAACTCAGTGGGCTCGCCGCCCATGCAGAGGACTGGTTCCGCCTGGGCACGGCCGCGCCAGACTACCTCGATGTCGTCCTGGTTGCGCAACTGCATGCCTTCGCGGGCCAGCCTGGGGGACGCCAGCTTCCCCGCATCGACCAGATTCCGGCCTTCCATCGACTGGCCCTGGGCAAGCTGACCCCGCGCCATTCGATCGCGATCCTGGACAAGGCCGCCCGCGAGATCGACGAAGTGGAGCAGCTGCTCCACTGAACAAGGAGCCCAGCGACGCAATACATGCGTCCCGGAACCGGTTATATTTCCAGGAACTCCTCCCGGAGACGGTTACTGGGGAACGGCGTGCGAACACTCAAATCCCAGATCATTTTGGCACTGGGCCTGATGACCTCCCTGTTTGCAGAGGCCATCCTGTACGCCCTGCACATCGTCGACCACCAGCGTGCAGACGACGAAATGCTGCGCATGGGCGGCGAGCTGCGACTGCTGCTGCAGCAGGTCAGCATGCAGGCCATGAGTTACAAGAAAAACGCCGCGCGCGACTATGACGCCTACTTCCGCGACACGCGCCTGTATTACCAGGACCTGCTGAGCAAACGCGATCAACTGGAAGCCATCATCGAGGCCTTCGCCCAAAAGCGCATCCTGCCGGCGGCGATGTCACACCATGCCAGTAGATCGCCCCTGAATCTTTCTGACCGAAGCCGCCGCCTGGCGATCGAACTGCAATCGGCCTGGCGCGATTTCACCCGGGTACTGGACGACAAGCTCGGCGACCCGGTCGAGCCACGACTGGAATGGGGGGCCGAATGGATACTGGAACGACATCCCACGCTGCAGAAGGCGGCCGAGGCCTTTCTCGAATCACTCGAACACGAGGTCGAGGCACGCGCCACACGCGCCCACAACATCGGCAGGCTGCTGCTAACCACCGGCTTGGTGGCCGGCCTGCTAGTCCTGTTGTGGTTCTACCGGCGGGTCCTGCGCCCACTGCAGACCGCAGTGGATGGCTTCAGGATAGTGGCAACCGGCGACTTCTCACATCGCGTGCGAAGCAATGAGGACAACGAGATTGGCTGGTTAATCAGCGCCTTCAATCAACTGACCGAGCGTCTGGACGCCCTGTTGGAATTGCTCACCGCACTGCAACAGAGCAAGACCCTCGACAAATCCCTGGAAACCCTCTCGGTGGCATTGCCGCGCCTGGTCCCGATCGACTGGGCCGCCATGCTCCTGCTGACACCGGACGGACGCATGCAGCTCGCGCGGGCCTACAGTGACGGCGAGCCGGATGATTTCGCAGAGCGGGCCTTCAAACTGGAAGGCACCTTGCTGGAGGAATGCCTGCACAACGGATCACCGCTGCACATCCCCAACGTCCTGGTGTTAATGCCCATCTATTCTGACCCACCTATGGCCAACAATTTTGACCCACCCATCGGGGCATTCCGGGCCATGTGGCCGTACCCTTTCCGTCGTTTTTTGACACGGGCGACGGGAG